>JAKUUI010000024.1 GCA_022448485.1 SAR324 cluster bacterium | reverse complement strand
GGAAAGATATTATTTGATGACAGCGAAGTAAGTTATGATATAAGTAATATTTCGCAGATCGATCTGAAAAATTACCGGAAACTGGCTCAATTGATCTTTCAGGATCCATATGCCGCGCTCAGTCCGCGCATGACCGTCCGGGACATAATAGCCGAGCCACTTGAGGTCATGGGGCTGACTCAAACCCGCGAAGAAACAGATGAAAGGGTGCGAGAAATTGCTGCAAAATGCCGACTCAACCTGGAACACTTGAGGCGCTTCCCTCACGCCTTTTCAGGAGGACAAAGACAGCGTATTTCCATTGCCAGGGCTCTAGTTTGCAATCCTAACTTTGTAGTTGCAGATGAAAGTGTTGCTGCGCTCGATGTTTCGATACAGGCTGACATTCTGAATCTGCTACTGTCCCTGCAAAACCAACTTGGACTGACGTTTTTGTTCATTAGCCATGACCTAAGTGTAGTAGCACACATCTGCGACCACGTTGCCGTAATGTACCTAGGAACGTTGGTCGAATCTGCTCCCACACGTAAGTTGTTCGACAACCCCAGACACCCATACACTAAGGCTTTACTCTCGGCAATTCCGTCTCTCGATCCTGATGATAGCGGAAAAGCTCAGAAACTGGAGGGTGAAATCCCCAGTCCGGCTAATCCACCTTCAGGCTGCAAATTCCACACCCGTTGCCACTTTGCTGAAGAACGCTGCAGGAAGGAGGTTCCTGAATGGAGGAAACTCGACAAAAGGCACTCGGTAGCCTGCCACTTTGCCGAAAAACTTGCATCAACACAGTAACCTTAAGTTTTTTTATATATTGTACATGTTGTATAAATATACAAAGAGGTTGTTTCTATTTTATCTGCTGCTTGGCCCGTGAAGGTGCAAATTAATTTCTGTCTAAACTAGCGGATTATTTCTGCTTCACAGTAAATGAGGAAAAATGTCACGTACTTTTCATTATCCGGAGTTTGAAAATCCTCAGGTCCGTCCCCGTTATACGGGCATCCCCACTTTTTTCAGGACTCCGTTTCAGGAATCAGCTTCCGGACTCGATATTGCTCTTGTCGGAGTGCCTTTTGACGGCGGAGTGACTAATCGGGCAGGAGCAAGGCATGGACCACGTGAAATTCGCAATCAGAGTAGCCTGATCAGAAAAATGAACCCGGCAAGCGGAATCGATCCTTATGCTCTTGCAAAGATTGCAGACATTGGAGACGCATGGGTGGAAGGACCTTTTAATCTGGAACAAAGTCATCAGGAAATCGAAAACTGCTTCCGGGAAATTCATAATTCAGACGCACTTCCGCTTTCTGCCGGAGGAGATCATTCTGTAACTTTACCGATTTTTCGGGCGATAGCATCTGAGAGGCCGGTCGGAATGGTTCATTTCGATGCACACTGTGATACTGGAGATGACTATCTCGGTTCGAAATTCCATCACGGCGCACCTTTCCGCAGGGCCGTTGAAGAAGGTTTGCTTAATCCCAAACGTACAGTGCAAATCGGTATCCGCGGATCACTCAATGAATCGGATGTCTGGAAGTTCAGTCATGATTCCGGAATGCGAGTGATTTACATCGAAGAGTTTTTTGAGCGCGGCTGGAGAGATGTCATAGATGAGGCTAAGGCGGTTGTAGGCGATGAACCGACATACGTAAGTTTTGATGTTGATGGACTGGATCCTGTTTATGCACCTGGCACCGGAACTCCGGAAATAGGAGGGTTCAGCAATCTGGAAGCACAGCTAATGATCCGTGCACTGGGCCAACTGAATCTTGTAGGTGGAGATGTGGTTGAAGTTGCTCCACCGTTTGATCCTACAGGAAACACTGCTTTGACTGGTGCGACTCTGATGTTTGAAATCCTCTGTGCGATGGCGCAATCTCTTTCCCTCAGACAGTGACTGGTGTGGGAGATTGTTGGTAATCTTCACAAAATTGAATGAAGAAAATGGAGTAAGAATTTCCTGAAGAGAGCGCTTCTCAGTACCAATATTGCCCTGATGGATCAGCAGGTTTTGCTGGCAATGCTGAAAGTCACTTGTCCAGTATTTTTTCGAGTCTGGTCGTTGCTCTTCATAAAAGCATTGAGTTTTCCGCTTCTCCGCATAGCGCTGACCTTTTCCAGCACGGCCGCCAGTGATTCCTCTGGGACTAAACTCCAGATAGAATCACCGCTTCGCCAGTCCGGATCGAGGATACCTTCAGAATAAAAAAAAGCCTCTCCCTGAAGTACCATGTCCTTTGGGACCTCACGACTCATTGTTGTAAAACCATTTTCCTGGAGTAAATTATCCAACTCTCCGATGCCGATAGTTTTTTTCAGCATTTCCTGCAAAGCATCAGGAATTAAGTTATAAAACCAAAAACCACTTTCAAGCTGTTCCGGACTGCAGCTGTTGATGATGAGCCTTCCTCCAGGCTTCAGCACCCTTGCAAATTCACGAAAAACCTTAGCGTGTTCTGACCATCCGGGAGAGGAATCATCCGGTAGGTGGTGCAGCACCTGATTTATCATTACTGTATCCGCAATGCTTTCTTCAAGCGGCAAAGTATCAATGGCAGAGTTGTGAAAACAGATCCGGCCTTTTTGTTCCGCAGATTTCATCTTGGTCCGGGCGATTACCAGCATTTCAGCATTAAGGTCTATTGCTTCAATTCGTTGAACATCATCCACCAGAGCTTCGGAATACAGGCCTGTTCCACAGCCGGCATCAACCAGAACTTGTTGATTTAACGGAAGAGACCAGTCTTCCAACTTTTCTCTTATAATATCAACACTGGCTGCTGAGCGTGTTTTGTCGTAAACGTGACTGGTCTTGCTGTAGTTTGCGTAAGTGCTCATAGGAAAAAATTAATTTCAGATTGAGGTCATAAAAAGCGGTCTGCGTGAAAATACTGGTGTTAAGCCTGTGCAAGCAGGAAGATTGATCCTGCTGCACAGATTATAGCGGCAATTTTCTTTGCCGAGAGTCTTTCCATTTTTAAAGCAGTAGAAAGAAGTATGGCAATTACAAAACTCATGTTTGCGACTGGAATGACAGTACTTGCTTCTCCATGTTGTACTGCCAGCATCAGAAAATTGGCGATACCAACAACCAATATGGAAGATATCAGAATAAAACGGGCTTTTTCCCAGTTCAGGCGGAATCTTTTTTCACGAAAAATAGCGTAAAGTGCTCCGCCCACGATCCAACTTGATGCAATAACCAGCAGCATGGCATTACGATTAGCGTCCTCCAGCAAACCCGCCTTGGTGCTTACTCCATAAGCGGCACGGAATAAAGATGCTATTCCTGCCAGCCCAACGAACAGCAGCAATTGTTTTTGATGAGATTGAGGGCTTTGACTTTTGTAGAGCAAAAATACACCGACCAATCCAAGCAAGATGCCAAATCCTTTGATCCAGCCGAAAGTTTCATGCAAAAGTAAAAAAGACAGCAGAACCACACCTATTGTGTTCAAACGATAAATTGTTGTACCCAGGCTAACATCAAGGTACCTAAAGCTTTCCAAAAGCAGCAGGTTTGAAAGAGTCAAAAATACTCCGGCCATCAGACCAAAAGTAAGAGTTGGATGGTTAAATTCTAGGGGTGTATCCTGAATTAGCGTAAGCATCCACTGAGCTAAAGTCCAGATGAGACCGACACCAAAAAGCAGCATGCCCCGAGAACGGTCTCCAACAGAGTAGTGCTTGAAGATAACATCGTTTATACCACTCAATGACATACTGAGCAGGGCAAACCCAATCCCATAACTCATGCTCTCTTCCCTTTGTAATCCACAATAACGCGACTTATGTAGAAGGTTTTCCGTAGTTGTATTTTGTTCACTCCGGGGTTAAGCGGCATTTCGTGTAAAAGGAATCGTCCAGATAGTCGTTGAAATGTACGGTAGTCTGCTGTGGTTCCAGGAGAATCACGCAGTAAGCTGGAGATTCATGACTGATGGATAAATAATCCTCTGTCTTCAGGTCCAGTTGGACTTGATGATTGGTGCCTCGCAGTGTGGAGAAAGGAATGCCGTGCCAACTGCCACTGACCGGTCGATGAACATGTCCGAAAAAGAGATGTTTGATGTTGGGAAAATCATTAACAATTTGGCGAATCCGCAGTTTATCTTCCTGAAGATTGATTCGATCTAGAGTAGGAATACCGATATTAAAAGGAGGATGATGCATGAAAAGGTAAACTGGTTCATCTCCTACGGATTCCAGTTGAGACCGGAGCCAGGCTGCTCGCTTTTCACAATAAACTCCCCAATCTCTCCCATGTTCCACAGTGTCCAGTAGCAGGAAACGTCCAACTGTAGTTTTCAGCATTTGCTGCACAAATCCGTGCTCGTCACGAGGTACATGAGGAAATACTTCACAGAAAATTTCTCGATGATCATGGTTGCCGATCAGGGGATAATACGGAATAGAAAGGTTTTGAATAATATTACGAAAATCGTTATAGGCATCAGAATCACCACGATCTGTGAGGTCACCGGTGATGATGCACAATTCTGCATCTGAGTGGAGTTCGGTAATGCTGGCAATACAGGCCTCGAGGCGCTCAATAGGATTGAGACCGTTGAGTTCAGTGCCGCGAGGCATTAAATGTGTGTCTGTGACCTGGATGATTTTCATTAGCTGCATTTCAAAATGATTTGAACTTTTACTTGTTCTACATTAACAAGAAGGGCAAGTATCTTTAACCTGAATCCTGTGGATGCTGATTTTAAGTGAAATTTTTTTAACAATCATATTATTTTCCAAATAAGGCATTTTTGAGCAATGTTAGGGAAAAATACTGGCTAACACTGCAAGAGAGGATGGGTAGACGAAGTTGCTCACGCGTTTGAGCAAATCTCATATCTGGAAAATTGCTGGTAACGCTTGAGTCAGACTATGATGCCGTGAATAATAACCGCGATGGAAATGTAGATTGAGGCTTCAATGGCTCCTACTCCGACATTGCGCTCTGTTTGAATTTCCTTATTCAGGTCGAATGGCGTGACCCAGTCCAGCGAACGACGTCCGAGACTCAGGCAAATCAAGCCCAGTAGCAAATAGATGGCTGTAGTTATCAACTCAGCACCGAGCAAAGCAAAACGAGCTGGATCTTCTGTGTTGATGAAGGAGAACATTTCATAGTCAACAACTCCGGAAACTGAAGCGTGGACGATTATTGCCATGGCAATGTAGAATCCTGCTTCAGTTATACCTGCGGCAAGGTTTTTTTCCTTCGTAGTCTGACTGTTCAAATCATAGGGTGTGATCCAGTCCAGGACCTTCCTGCCTATGAACAAACATAAAATGCTGACCAGGAAATAGATCAGGATTTCTATAGTAACATTGATAAAATGACCGAATACCATAAACAACTCCAAAAAAATGTTTTAAAAATCAACTTTGTTTACCGGCAGTGTTTCAACCAGAGAGGTTAAAGTCTCCCTAAATCCTCGGCAAGCAATTCAGATTAATTGAAAAATCACTCGCAAATATAGGCCAGGCAGTTGAAGAATAACTGTAGCAGTAAGAGATTACAGATAAAAACAAGAATATGATTTGTAATCAGAGTCACATTCTTGCTCTCTCAAGTGACCGCAAAGGCTCACCTGTAAGAAAACTCTGAAGCATGTTCCAGCCAGAGTACACGGTCAATTTTACTCTACAAATTTCTAACCGCAAGTCATAAACATGGTTGGCACGATCCGACTTCCCGGTGAAATGATTCCCGACTAAGCTCTGAAAAGCAATCATGACACTCAAAAAGCGATTGTTAGGTTTCTATTATTGCTGTTCAGAATCCAAAACCTTTAAAACGGTTTTCTGTAATTATGTGTCATCCCCACATTCCCCGAATTAATCCAAGAGATGTTTTTCAATTGATGTACAACCAGGAATTGCAACAGGCTCGTTAATTGTTAAAAGATTATATCGCTATTGAATTGGGGGACAGCAACATCAGGCAAACAAGCAGAATTATGAGAGCCCCGATCATTTGTTATTTACTGGTTTCAAGAACGTTCGAAAATAATTGTGCCCGGGGTTTATCTATAAACAATGGGCTTTTTCTTTGGTGCTGAACAAAGGTTCAATGTATGTTTAGCCTTCAGAAAATCATTGTACGCTCTCAGCGGTTTTAAGAAAGATGGAAACAAGTTGTGTCTGCTTACAAACAAGTGATCCGAAATAAAGCCTGTTTTTCATTTGAGCACGAACAATCTGGAATCAGATTTTGTGTACGGAAATAATTGTCAGCGCTTAATGCAAATAATGTTGACTTCAACTGCATTATTCTGTATAAAATTCCGATGAATGTTGTATAGCGAGACTACAGGTCTCACTGAATGAAAATACTTGGATTCCTGTAAAAAGTTATTATTTCTGCCTGAGCAGATTTTCCCAGCATATTTTACTGAAAAAAGATATCGTAAAGGAAGGTTTTTGGGAAGCTGGCTATTGGAAAAAAATTCGCTAGACTTATTTGGCAAAAAAGATGTTTATATATAGTATTCAATCGAAATCCGAGTTATTAACAAAATTACAGAAAAAGGAATACTGCCTATGAAAATGACAACTGAAGAGGCTTTCGTTAAAGTCCTGCAAAAACATGGTATCGAGCATGCTTTTGGTATTATCGGTTCGGCTTTTATGCCGATTTCAGACTATTTCCCTCAAGCAGGCATTACGTTTTGGGACGTTGCACATGAGTGCAACGGCGGTTATATGGCTGACGGTTTTACACGAACAACCGGAAAAATGTCGATGATTATTGGACAGAATGGTCCGGGTATCACCAATTTTGTCACCTGCGTCAAAACTGCATATTGGAACCATACGCCAATGCTGTTGATTACGCCGCAGGCAGCTAATAAGTCGATAGGTCAGGGCGGTTTTCAGGAAGTAGAACAAATGGCTGGGTTCAAAGACATGGTAGCTTACCAGGAAGAGGTTCGTGATCCAACTCGAGTTGCAGAAGTACTAAATCGTGTAATCACCAAGGCAAAACGCATGTCTGCACCAGCACAGATTAATATTCCCCGAGATCTTTGGACTCAGGTAATTGACATAGATTTGCCAGAAATAATTGAATTTGAACTTCCAGCAGGCGGATCAGCTGCTGTTGCTGAGGCAGCAAAACTGCTCTCCGAAGCAAAATTCCCTGTTATCCTCAATGGTGCAGGAGTTATCCTAGGCAGTGCGATTCCTGCTTCTCAGGCACTTGCAGAACGCCTGGACGCACCGGTTTGCTGCAACTATCAGCACAATGACGCCTTTCCCGGATCGCACCCGCTGTTTGCGGGACCACTTGGATATAACGGTTCAAAAGCAGGAATGGAGTTGATTAAAGAGGCGGATGTGGTTCTGGCTCTTGGTACGAGACTGAATCCATTCTCCACACTACCGGGCTATAATCTGGATTACTGGCCAAATGAGGCAAATCTCATCCAAGTTGATATAAATCCAGACAGGATCGGCTTGACAAAGCCTGTTACTGTAGGAATCGTTGGTGACGCTAGACAAGTGGCAGAGCAGATTCTTAGCGGACTGGCTGACAACGCCGGTGACGCAGGACGTGAAGACAGACGGAAGCTGATTGCAAACAAAAAAGCTGTATGGACGGAAACTCTTGCCTCCATGGATTACGAATTGGACGATCCTGGGTCAACCTGGAATGAGCGCGTTCGTAAGCGTCAGCCGGATCATATGTCGCCTAGGATGGCGTGGCGCGCAATCATGGATGTCCTACCAAAAGAAGCAATTATTTCTTCTGATATCGGCAACAACTGTGCAATCGGAAACGCATATCCGACTTTTGAAAGCGGACGAAAATATTTGGCCCCAGGACTCTTTGGACCATGCGGTTACGGGTTCCCTTCAATAATAGGTGCAAAAATCGGCAATCCGGATACACCGGTGGTTGGCTTCGCAGGAGACGGTGCTTTTGGAATTTCAATGAATGAAATGACAGCGGTCGGCCGCAGCAATTGGCCGGGTATCACTATGATTATTTTCAGGAACTATCAGTGGGGTGCAGAAAAACGAAACTCAACTCTTTGGTACAATGATAATTTCGTTGGAACAGAACTGGATAAACAAGTTTCCTTCGCAGAAATTGCCAAGGCCTGCGGCGTCAATGGAATTCAGGTAAAGACTATGGAGGAACTGACCAGCAAGCTGGATTCGGCGGTCAAAGATCAAATGAGAAAAGGTGAAACCACTTTCATAGAAGCAGTACTTGATCAGGAGTTAGGCGAACCCTTCCGGCGAGATGCGATGAAAACACCTGTTCCCGTTGCAGGGATCAGTAAAGATGATATGTGTCCACAACAAGGGACAAGCAGCCGGTAGCAATGAATAAGGTAAAGCTTTGAGCCATGAACCTTGCAGCCAGAACCTTGAACCATGAACCTAGAACATTGAACCTTGAGACTTTAATATGGAAATACAAAACATGAACGCGCCTGACGCTCTCTGGCGTCCGATGACGCAGCACAAGCCACTGTTGACCAATCCTCCTAAACACATCGTGAAAGCGGAGGGATGTTTCATGATCAATGAAGACGGTGACCGTATTCTCGACGGAACGGCCGGATTATGGTGTGTGAATGTCGGTCATGGCAGGAAAGAATTGGCAGAAGTAGCTAAGGTACAAATGGAAAAACTGGCTTACGTGATTCCAGTCATGACTAGTGATCCTGCCGTGGAACTGTCCGCAAAAATGCTGAAGATGCTGGACATGGAGACAGGTCATGTGTATTTCACCAGCAGTGGTTCAGAGGCCAACGAAACAGCGTTTAAAATGGTGCGTCAGTATCATTTGCAGACCGGGAATTCACGCAAAAATAAAATTATTTCCCGTCATCGTGCTTATCACGGCAACACTCTGGCCACAATGACAGCTACCGGACAGGCTGAACGTAAGATTGGCTATGAGCCGCTGGCCCCCGGATTTTTACATGTTCCTCCACCTTACCCGTATCGACGGCAACCAAAGTTGACAGAAGAAGAACATGGTGCGGAATGTGTCAAATTTCTGGAGGACACGATCATTCACGAGGGTGAAGAAACAGTTGCGGCATTTTTAATGGAACCAATGATTTCCGGCGGTGGAGTACTTGTTCCTCCAGACAATTATTTAGCTGAAGTTAGGAAAATTTGCGATAAGTACAATGTCCTTCTGATTCTGGACGAAGTTGTTTCCGGATTCGGCAGAACCGGAAAAATGTTCGGACACGAACACTGGGGTGCCAAAGCGGATATTTTTACTTTTGCCAAAGGTATGGCCAGCGGTTATATGCCTGTTGCCGCCACGGTCGTCAAGGAAAGTATCTTTGAGGCATTTTACGGAGAAGCTACCGAGCTTAAGCATTTCAGACACGTCAACACCTATGGCGGTCATCCAGTTGCTGCGGCGGTCAGCTTAAAAAATATTGAAATTGTAGAACATGAAAATCTGGCAGCCAATGCCGAAAAAATGGAAACCTACATCAAAGGACGTTTGAGTGAGTTTGCAGATCATCCCCTCGTTGGAGAAATTCGTGGTAAGGGCTTGCTGTTGGGAATAGAACTGGTTTCTGATAAGGAAAACAAAACACCTTTGGAGACGGCTCGGTCTAATGCAATAGTTCAGAACTGCATGAAACAGGGAGTCCTGGTTATGCGTAACGGCTATACTATTCCGGGGTTGGATAATGTTTTAATCATGGCTCCACCTTTGATACTGCAGGAAAGCGAGGCTGATATGATTGTGGATGCAATTGGAAATGCCTTAAAACAAGCACTGAACTAGGAAAAAAGACATATAATCTAATTCTTAAACTTTCTGCACTAACGCATCACACGACACTACTGTGCAAAGTCCGGGGGCAATATAAAATCCATTAAAGTCTTTATGTGGAAAAGGATAAAATGCGAATAGGCATACCAAGAGAAATTAAAGAAATGGAGAACAGGGTCGGTACTACTCCTGCGGGAGTTGCTGAACTCGTACGAAACGGTCATCAAGTTTGTGTTGAGAACAATGCTGGACTTGGAAGCGGTTTCAGCAATACTGAATATCAAGAATCAGGTGCGACCATGGTTAACTCTGCAGCAGAAGCATGGGCATGTGAAATGGTTTACAAAGTAAAAGAACCACTTGCAGAAGAGTATGGTTTTTTCCGTGAAGATCTGTTGTTGTTTACATATCTGCATTTGGCTGCAGAAGGTCCGCTGACTAAAGCACTGATGGAAAGTAAAACAACTTCAGTGGCCTACGAAACTGTGCAGCTTCCGGATAAAAGTCTGCCTCTGTTAACTCCGATGAGTGAGGTAGCCGGACGTATGGCTGTGCAGGTTGGTGCACGTTTTCTGGAAAAACCTCAAGGTGGTCGGGGGGTGCTTCTTGGCGGTGTTCCCGGTGTTGAACCGGCAGAAGTAGTGATTATCGGCGGTGGTGTAGTTGGCATCAACTCAGCTAAAATGGCAGTTGGCTCGGGCGCTAAAGTCACCATTCTTGACGTCAATGCAGACAGAATGCGTTACCTGGATGACGTCTTTAACGGACGTGTAGAACTTGTAATGTCCAACAGCTACAATATTGCCAAGGCCGTAAAGAAGGCAGATTTGTTGATTGGCGGAGTGCTGATTCCGGGAACAAAAGCTCCGCATCTTGTTACAGAGGCGATGGTCAAAACAATGAAGAAAGGCTCTGTAATTGTGGACGTGGCGATCGATCAGGGGGGCTGCATTGAAACAATTGACCGTGTAACTTATCACAGCGATCCGGTTTACGAACGGCATGGCGTGGTTCACTACTCCGTAGGCAACATGCCTGGCGCAGTCGCACGTACCTCAACTCTGGCTTTGACAAATGTTACTCTGCCGTATGCAGTTGATTTAGCCAACAAAGGCTGGAAAACGGCCTGCAGAGACGATCATGCCCTTGACTTAGGTCTTAATACCAATGCCGGAAATGTTACCTGTAAGGGCGTTGCTGAGGCTTTTGGCTATGACTTCGTTCCTCCGGAACAGGTTGTTTGAGATTTGTGAATAATAATCAATTTCCCTGCTTCAGCGGAGAAAATATAGCCGCTGGAGTTGAGAAGTACCACTTTTCAAGTTTTTCCACTGCGGGACCGAGCCAGCAAGTTGATGATTTCATAAACAATGGTTGCCGCCGCCAGAGAAGTCAATTCTGCATGATCATATGCGGGAGAAACCTCTACAACGTCTGCAGAAATAATATTCAGTCCGTCAAATTCCCTTAAAACGCCGAGCAGTTCCCGTGAAGAGATTCCAGCAATCTCAGGAGTACCAGTACCTGGTGCATGAGCTGGATCCAATACATCAATATCAATCGATAAATACATTGGGTTGTCCCCCACGCGTTCTTTGATGCGGCTGGCAACGTGGTCCAGGCCTTCCTTTTGGAATTCGTCACAATGCACTACTTTGAATCCTAATTCTTCATCATTATCGAGATCGTCCCGGCTATACAAGGGCCCACGGATGCCGACATGCATTGAGGCGTGATCGAGGAACAGTTTTTCCTCGGCAGCACGTCTGAACGGAGTACCATGCGTATATGGTGCCCCAAAGTATGTATCCCAAGTGTCCAGGTGTGCATCAAAATGAACCAGCGCTACCGGACCATGAAAATGATTTACAGCTCGCAGCAATGGCAAAGCAATTGTATGATCTCCACCAAGACTGATAATGCTGTCCACTTTACCCAGCATCTCGGTAGCAGCCATTTGTATTTGTCCAACTGCTTCCTCAATATTGAATGGATTACAGCTTATGTCTCCAGCATCAGCCACTTGTTGCTCAACAAAGGGCTCAGTGTCATATGAAGGATGATACTGAGTTCGTAGATGCCGTGAAGCCTGCCGGATAGACTGCGGACCAAATCTGGCCCCAGGGCGATAACTGGTTCCTGCATCAAACGGAATTCCTAGAATGGCTATGTCACAACGCGAAACATCGCGAAGCTCTGGAAGCCGGGCAAAGGTAGAAGGCCCGGCAAAGCGAGGAACTATTGTTCCACTGACAGGTTGAATAGGAGTCTTTTTAGCTTTATCCATTTTTTTCTTACAATTTGTAGGTAAATTGCCACCAAGATTGTTTTAAGCATTGTGACGCGGATCAAAGGCGTCACGTACACCTTCACCGATAAAAATCAACAGACTGAGTTGCAGGGCAATCACGAAAAATCCCGCAATTCCCAGCCACGGAGCGTGGAGATTTGCCTTCCCCTGGGCAAGTAGTTCACCGAGCGATGGAGACCCCGGAGGTAAGCCGAAGCCCAGAAAATCCAGAGCTGTTAGTGTGGTAATCGATCCGGAAAGAATGAAAGGCATAAAAGTCATAGTGGCCACCATTGCATTCGGCAGAATATGGCGGCTCATAATTCTGCGGTGGCTCATGCCGAGAGCCCTTGCTGCCCGGACATATTCGAGATTGCGCCCCCTTAAAAATTCTGCCCGAACCACTCCAACCAGTCCCATCCAGCTGAAAAGCAGCATGATTAGCAGCAGCCACCAGAAATTTGGTTCAACAAAACTGGAAAGGATAATCAACAAAAATAAGACAGGAAGTCCGGACCAAATTTCAATGAAACGTTGGCCGAGAATATCCACCCATCCACCGAAATATCCCTGAACTGCCCCTGCTGCTACCCCGAAAATTGAACTCAGGATAGTCAGCACCAGTCCGAATAAAACAGAAATTCTGAAGCCGTAAATCAGACGGGCGACAACATCACGTCCCTGATCGTCAGTACCAAGCCAGTTTTCATCTGTTGGATAAGATGGCGCCGGAGCTGGCAAATCATAGTTGATTGTGTCATAGCTATAGTGAATCAGGGGCCAGTATATTTCGCCTTTTTTCTCAATTAATTCAAGCACAAATTCGTCACGATATTCTGCTTCGGTGGCAAACTCACCGCCAAACTCAGTTTCTGGAATGGTCTCAAGCACTGGAAAAAACAAGCGATCCTCAAAAACAACTAACAGGGGTTTGTCATTTGCGATACCTTCTGCAAATAAACTGACGAAAAATATGATCAGGAAAATCCACAAAGACCAAAAACCTCTACGGTTTGCCCGAAAATGCTGCAGGCGGCGTCTTACGATAGGGCTCATCTTCTAAACTTCTCTGGTTTCAAAGTCAATTCTTGGATCTATAACTGTGTACATCAAATCACTGATGATTCCAACGATCAGGCCCAGTAATGTAAAAATAAAAAGTGTTCCGAACATTACAGGATAATCACGCTGGATGGTTGATTCAAATCCCAGCAAACCCAGGCCGTCTAAAGAAAAAATGATTTCTATCAACAATGATCCTGTAAAAAACATGCCGATAAAGGCAGCTGGAAAGCCGGCAATGATAATCAGCATGGCATTCCGGAAAACATGTCTGTAAAGAACACGTCTTTCAGTAATACCTTTTGCACGAGCTGTAATCACGTATTGTTTATTTATTTCGTCTAGAAATGAGTTTTTTGTGAGCATTGTTAATGAAGCAAAACTGCCGATTAAAATGGCAGTAATCGGCAAAACTAGGTGCCAGAAATAGTCGAGAACCTGCTGCCACCATGGTAGAGTGGAAATGTTGTCAGATAAGAGACCGCGCAAAGGGAACCAGCTGAAATAGCTTCCGCCTGAAAAAAGTACGATCAAGAGGATGGCAAAAAGAAAAGTGGGAATTGCATTGCCCAGAATTACAATGGTGCTGCTCCAGACATCAAAGCGGGAGCCATGTTTGAGAGCTTTGCGGATGCCGAGGGGAATGCTGACCAGGTAAATGACCAGAGTGCTCCAGATGCCGAGAGAAATAGAAACAGGCATTTTATCCAGAACCAGGTCAACCACTTTTTGATCTCTGAAAAAACTGTCTCCAAAATTGAATGTTGCATAATCACGCATCATCTTAAAAAAACGAACATGTATTGGTTTATCAAAACCATACATAAGTTCAATTTCAGCAACCAGCTCCGGAGCCAGACCCTGTGCACCACGATATTTTGAGGTTGTTTCAGAGATTGCTTTTTTTTGCCCTTTGACGTCTTCTCCACCTCCGGAAAGACGCTCGGTTGCACTTACTGCTTCACCCTGCAACTTGGCTATCATCTGCTCTACTGGGCCTCCTGGAGCGATTTGGATGATGACGAAGTTAACTGTCATTATTCCAATTAATGTTGGAACAACAAGCAGCAAACGGCGGATGATGTAGGCAGTCATGAGGAATAACGCAGGGGTTTGAAAATCCTCCCCTGTTTTTCGTTTATTTTAGATTCGGCTTTTTTTCCAACAATGATTTTTCCTTGGCAGCATCGATCCACCAGGTAAAAAATCCTAAACTGTATTTTGGTGTTATTGCAGGTCTAGAAAATTTGTTCCAGTAAGACAAACGGTAATAGTTGATGTGCCAGTGAGGAATAATGTAGTGTCCCCACAATAATGCACGATCTAGTGCTCTTGTACGGTTGATTAATTTTTCACGATCCGGAGCCTCAATTACCATCCGGATCAGTTTGTCAATAGCTGGATTGCAGATACCGATGTAGTTACGGGATCCACTGGTTTCTGCTGCTTTGCAGCTCCAATAGTTATCCTGCTCATTCCCAGGGGAAAGTGACTGTCCGATCACAGTTACAAAAATATCAAAATCAAAGGAACGGATACGATTTACATATTGAGAAGTGTCCACTACACGTACGCTGGCCTCAATTCCCATACGTTCCAGGTTTTTCTTAAAGGGCAGTACGATCCGCTCGAATGCAGGAGATATCAGTAGAATCTCAAACTTGAGTTGTTCACCTGTTGCGGAATTGATACGCTTGCCGTCTTTGATTTCCCAACCTGCTGATGTAAGTAGTTTTGATGCGGCACGGAGTTGATTACGGATGTTTCCGGAACCATCAGTCACTGGTGGATGAAATTCTTTGCTAAAAACTTCTTCCGGTAGGTCTTTGCGAAAAGGTTCGAGAATAGCCAATTCTTCCGGAGAGGGTAGGCCACTGGAAGCTAACTCTGAGTTCTCAAAATAACTGTCTGTACGCTTGTACTGTCCATAAAACAGATTTTTGTTGCTCCACTCAAAATCAAAAGCGTAGCCAATTGCTTCCCGAACCTTTCGATCTTTGAAAATCGGGCGGCGTAAATTAAAAGCAAAGCCCTGCATTCCACGTGGAAGTTCGTGTGGAATTTCCGCCCGGACAGTGAGATTCTGGTCAAATGTTTTCCCTGAATACATCGAAGCCCACATTTTTGAATTATTTTCCTCCCGGAAGTGATATTCTCCGGCTTTGTAGGCTTCCAGTGACACGGTTGCATCACGGTAATAATCATAGCGCACAATATCGAAGTTGTTGCTGCCCTTGTTTACCGGATGATCAGCAGCCCAATAATCTTTGACCCGTTCATAAGTGATATATTTTCCTGCCTTGAAATCTTTGATGCGGTACGCACCGCTGCCCAGTGGCGGGTCCAAAGTAGATTTGGCAAAATCTCTGCCTTCCCAGTAATGTTTAGGAAGTACCGGCAGTTGTCCGGTAATCAGTACCAGTTCGCGATTTGTCATTCCTTCACGAAACTGGAATTTAACACGACGGTTGCCTAAATCTTTGACATTGACAATGTCACCGTAATAAGATTTGTAAAAAGGGGCTCCTTTTTCCATCAATGTGTTGAATGTGTAAATCACATCATCCACATTGATAGCTTCTCCATCGTGAAATTTGGCTTTGGGATTTAGATGATAAATCACCCATGTCCGATCTTCAGGATATTCAATTTCATCTGCAATCAGCCCATATTCCGTAAATGCTTCATCGGAAGATCCGGTGGTCAATGTCTCGTAGATCATTCCTAAGCCGTCTGCAGTCACGCCTTTTGCGATGAAAGCATTGAAACTGTCATAAGAACCAATAGAACTCAGACGCACCTTGCCGCCTTTCGGAGCACCGGGATTTACATATTCAAAGTGGGAGAACCCTTCAGAATATTTTGGTGAGCCGTTCATGGCAATCGATGATGCCTTGATAATATTAGAGTTGGCAAATGACGCGATGCTGCTACCTATGATGAGACAGGAGGCGAATAAAAGTGAAATTAAAAGCTGTGAATTTTTCATTCTTCCTCTTTTGGCTGAGAGTTGTCTGGAATTATAGCGGAGTGCATTATTCATTATAAAACTGAAATACATATTTATCTTCTACCGAGGATTCGTTTATCTCAAGGCCAAAATTATAATATTTTCAACAGTTCTTTGGTAAACTGTCAGGAGTAAGCCGCACTTTTTTTGCAATTATTGTTTTAAGACGGTTTTTTCTGCAATTGAACTGACATGACCTCTTAAGCGCTCCGGAAATCGAATCTTCAAAATTTCATGGAATCCACTTTGGTATCCAACAACAGTTTCTTTAAACCGTAATCTAAGTGTAGCCTCTTCGGTTTCAGAGGAAAAACTCAGGTAGTGCGTTGTATAAGGTGGCGCAAATCCTTGTATTTTAAGAATAAATTCTCCATCTTTACGATCTTCATAAATTGGAGGCTCAACCTTCCAGGTTTTTGGGGCATAAACTTCCAGGTGGTCGATTTCCGCAGTAATCTCGAAACTGTCAGCGTGATCTTTGTAAAAAGGTCGCTGAGTCCATACATACAGGGCTAAAAATGCTAGTAAAACAGCTGTTGCTCCTCCAATTTTCCATTTTTGATTCTTTGAAAATGGTAATGCAGTATTATTTTCTGTCCGCGGAGGCTGAAAGACGATATAATACAGTGCAGTTACAGTCAGCCAGACTACTCCCAATGACCAGAGTGCATCACTCAGATAATGTCCGCCCTGTACAATACGGGCTACACTCATCAGAACTCCATAGGCCAGCCCAAGCGACAAAGATGATAGTGCGAACTTGCGTGAACGCTGCCAAAAAACCACACCGCTCGTCAATGTGAAAGCGATAGAACAATGCCCGCAGGGAAAAGAATGACCGCGCCCTGGAATGCCAGCTTTAAGGGCAGGTTTGTATTGCCATGTGCCGCTGAATTGTGTAATTTCACGGGGACGCGGGCGGCCTGTGTGGTCTTTGAGTACAAGATTGACCAGCAGGACTGAGGCGACAATTGGGGTTAAGCCGCAAATTAATAAATAAGGGCGTAGAATTGCCAATTTGGGATTTGTACGGGAAAAAATCCAGATAAGAAATGAAACAGCGGAGATTAATATTCCGGGAATAACACCATAATCGTAAAGCCAGCTCCAGGGAAAACTGTCTGCTAAATACCATCCTTTTTCTGCAGAATAAAACTGTGCCGAAAAACGACGATCCAAGTCATGTGCTTCTCCCCAAAGTGTAAAACTCACTAAAACAAGGAACAGTACAATTATTATCCAAATACCGCGCACAATGAAAAAGCGGGATTCAAGTTTTGAGTCAGGTTGATCTAAGGAGAAATTCACGTTGTGAGAATATAGTAAAGTGAACACAAAAACAGATTTTAGACTTGACAAGATTCTTGGAGTTAGCCTAACAAACCATGTCAAAATGAGCCAGACAACTTTTTACTATTGCTGAATAATGATTCCTTTTGGTTTGCAGTAGAGCTTAGTTGTGATAAAATATTGCGGATTAATCTTGCCATGCAGCATTACTGTTTGTTGCGCGGCACATTACCACAATGAACTTAATATTTTAAGTTGAATAAAACTTTTTTTCTGTTAAAAAAATGTCTGCTCTAGAAAAACGTTCTGTAACTCTGGATGATAAATATACACTGAGAGAAGGCTATGCTTTCATGACAGGAATCCAGGCACTGGTGCGTTTGCCAATGGTGCAGCGTGAACTGGATCTTCAGGCTGGTCACAACACTGCAGGTTACATAAGTGGTTATCGAGGCTCTCCTTTGGGTGGCTTTGATCAGCAATTGGAGCTCAACAAAAAATTGCTTGAAGAACATCATGTGAAATTTCAGCCTGGAGTAAATGAAGATTTAGCCGCAACGGCACTTTGGGGGACGCAGCAGGCTGAGTTGCGTGGTGAAGGAAAGTATGATGGTATTTTTGGAATTTGGTACGGGAAAGGCCCCGGGGTTGATCGGTCTGGTGATGCCCTGCGTCATGCTAATTATGCAGGTACATCCGGGCTTGGTGGTGTTCTGGCCCTGATGGGGGATGACCATACGGCAGAGTCCTCAACCACCTGTAATCAGAGTGAATTCGCCATGGTTGACGCCATGATTCCGGTTCTTAATCCTTCGGGTGTTCAGGAAATAATTGATTATGGAATTTTAGGTTGGGCGCTTTCGCGATACAGCGGATGCTGGGTTGGTTTAAAGTGCGTGCATGATACCGTTGAAGCAACTTCTTCAATCAACGTTGATGCCGAGCGTCTTAAAGTGGAAATACCGAATGATTTTAATTTTCCTGAAGATGGTTTAAATATACGCTTTCCGGACACTCCTCACGCTCAGGACCGGAGAATACATGAATTCAAGATTGATGCAGTACGTTCATTTTGTCGTGCAAACAAATTGGACAGAACAATTTGGTCGGTAGGAGGAAGTGCAAAAATTGGAGTTGTTTCTGTTGGGAAATCATATCTTGACACAAGGCTTGCTTTTGATGAATTGGGAGTAGATGAGGCAGTAGCTGAACGTTTAGGGGTACGGCTTTACAAGGTCGCCATGCCTTGGCCACTGGAACCGGAAGGAATACTTGAATTTGCTCAGGGGCTTGATTTGATTATTGTCGTTGAAGAAAAGCGGGCTCTTATTGAACCACAAATAAAAGAATTACTTTACGACGCTTTATCCCACCCACAAGTGATTGGAAAAACTGATGAAACTGGAAAACCTCTGTTTCGCACAGCTGGAGCACTTGATCCTAATCACATTGCTGTAACTATTGGTCTCCGTATTTTAGCTTTTCAAGGTGACGCAAAACTGAAAAGACGTTTGCAGGAAATGGAATCTCGATTGGATTCCTCACTTCTGCCGAGGGAATCAATAGTAAGATTGCCTTATTTTTGTTCAGGATGTCCGCATAACACGTCCACTGTCGTTCCAGATGGAAGCATTGCAATGGCCGGGATTGGTTGCCATTACATGGCGCAGTGGATGGATCGCGATACTGAGGGATTCACCCACATGGGTGCTGAAGGGTCAAACTGGATTGGACAGGCACCGTTCAGCACACGCAAGCATATATTCCAAAATATTGGAGACGGTACCTATTTCCATTCCGGAATCATGGCCATCCGTGCAGCAATATCTTCCGGAATAAACATAACCTACAAAATTTTGTTCAATGACGCAGTAGCCATGACCGGAGGTCAAGGCTTTGACGGGCCGATGACTGTTCAGAGTATTTGCCAGCAAATGTTAGCAGAGGGAGCAAAACAGGTGACTGTTGTAAGTGATGAACCAGAAAAATACAGTCAAAGTTCCGGGGTTCCCGCAAGCGTAAAGGTTTATGATCGTAAAGACTTAGACCTTGTGCAGCGTGAGATACGTGAAATTGATGGCGTGACAATTCTGATATACGAGCAGGTTTGTGCTGCAGAAAAAAGAAGACGGCGGAAACGAGGGATAATTGCGGATCCTCCACGAAGGATTTACATCAATGACGAGGTTTGTGAAGGTTGCGGAGATTGTGGTCTGAAATCAAATTGTGTTTCAGTTTTACCTTTGGAAACTAAATTTGGACGAAAACGCGTGATCGATCAGTCGGCCTGTAACAAAGATTACAGTTGTGTCAACGGATTGTGCCCAAGTTTTGTGAGTGTGATTGGTGGAAAAATACGGAAAAATGCTACTTATTTCAAACAGAACGATGATTGGAGTTATTTGCCTGAGCCGAAGCTGCCTGAAATAAACGGCACTTATAATGTTGTTTTGGCAGGGGTTGGAGGTACCGGTATTTTAACTATTGGGGCCTTGCTGGGAATGGCGGCACATATTGAAAAAAAAGGTGTCGGCATCCTTGACATGATTGGGCTGGCACAAAAAGGCGGAGCCGTCTTATCACACCTGAGAATAGGAAATAATCCAGAGGATATTCACTCTCCACGGATTACCTCTCAGGGGGCTGATTTAGTGATAGGCTGTGATTTGGTTGTGACAGGAGGTCAAAAAACTCTTTCAGTTATTAAACCGGGACATACAAAACTTGTGGTTAACAGTTACGAAATGTTTACCGGTGATTTTACCAAAAATGCGGATATGCTTTTCCCAAGCCTAAAAATCAAACAAACGATTCAGGAAATAGCTGGAATGGAAAACATCGAATTTCTGGATGCTTCTCGCCTGGTGACTGCACTGATTGGAGATACAATTGTCGCCAACATTTTCATACTTGGTTTTGCTTTTCAACGGGGATTGATTCCTTTGGAACACAGTTCAATTGAACAGGCTATCGAAATCAACGGAATGTCAGTTGGGGAGAACAAGAATGCTTTTCTCTGGGGACGTCGCACTGCTCATGACGGTAAGCGGGTGCGGGAAATGACAGCCTCTATCGTGGAGGGTTTTCGGCTTGAAGATCAAACTGAAGGTTTGGATGAACTCATCCAGCATCGTGCTGATGTGCTGACTGATTACCAGAACAAAGCCTATGCTCAGCGATATTTACAGTTGGTGGAGAGAGTACGCACCATTGAAAATGATCGTGTTCTAGGAAGTACAGATTTGACTGAAGCTGTGGCCCGTTACTACTTCAAACTATTGGCTTACAAAGATGAGTATGAGGTGGCCCGTCTTTATACAAACGGTGATTTTGTGAAAAAAATAAGGGACCGTTTTGATGGAGATTTTGTTTTGAAACTGCATTTAGCGCCACCTTTGTTTTCACGCCGTGACCCTAATACTGGTGAGCCGATAAAATCTGCTTATGGGCCATGGATTTTTCCTGCAATGAAAATCTTGACACGGCTCAAGTTCTTGCGCGGTAAGGCTCTGGATCCGTTTGGAAAGACAAAGGAACGACATATGGAACGCCAACTAATACGGGAGTATGAACAAACAACAGAGGAACTGCTTCGAGGACTTTCCAAGAACAATCACGCCCTGGCTATTGTAATAGCAAAAATACCGGAACAGATTCGTGGCTTTGACTTGGTTAAACAGCAACATGTTGAATCGGCAAAGTCAGATAATCAGGAACTGTTGAAACAATTTAGGAATTCTGCAGGAAATACTGCAGGTCTGAAAAGCGTTGAGACAGCCAGCTGATTCAGTAACCTATAGTTTCGGAGGAAGAGTCTGCATTTCATCAAAATGCTTACCTATTTCTGCAGTATGTTTCCGTCAGTTGAGAAATCCAATGTTGCTCAAGGGAACTCATTTGTTCAGGTCGACTACTCCAGCCCCAGTTACTTCCACCAAAAGTTCCGGGTAGATTCATCCTGCACTCTTTGCCCAATTCAAGCAAATCCTGTAAAGGCGCAAGAGTAATTTCTGCAGTTGAAGACCAAACAAGACTCAACAATTCATAACACACGTTGTCTTCCTGCACATTTTTGCTAATGTAGACTGTCAGGCGCTCCTTTTCTTTTTCGCTCAGTTCACGAAACCAGCCAAGTGTCGTGTTGTTCTTATGAGTTCCGGAATAGACAACAGTCTAGCAAGTCAACAAACTGATAAACAGCTGTCCCGAGGTCACCGATACAGTGTCCTCCAGGCAAAGAGGTAGGATGGAGCAGTATTCCGGAAGATCTGTTGTTCATGGGCTTTGCTGTCAGCGATTTTTTTTACCTTGTAACTCAACAGTGACAGCCTCAAGTCCCCAAATGTCTTTTGCATATTCAGCGATAGTACGGTCGCTGGAAAATTTGCCGGCGCCAGCAGTGTTCAAAATGGACATTCTGGTCCAGGTTTCCTGATCTTCCCAAGTTTTCATTACACTTTGCTGGCATTCCACATAACTCGCAAAATCTTCTAGTAGCATGTATTTGTCTTCAAAAACCAGTGAGTTATAAAGATCATTGTAAAGGTGCGGCTTTTCACGGTTAAAATATCCGGTGTTGATCATCGAGAGAACTTCTCTCAAACCGGGATTTTTTTGAAAAGGTATTATTGGATTATATCCATATTCAGTCAAATTCTTTACTTCATTTGAATTTAAGCCGAAGGTAAAAATGTTTTCGACACCAACCTCTTCCGCAATCTCAATATTTGCGCCATCCATGGTTCCAAGAATTAGAGCGCCGTTCAAAACAAATTTCATGTTTCCGGTACCAGAAGCCTCAGTGCCGGCAGTTGAAATGTGCTGAGAAAGATCAGTTGCCGGAATGATTTTTTCTGCAACAGAAACATTATAATTTGGCACAAAAATGAGATTTAACCGTCCCTGCATAGCTGGATCATTATTGATTACACGGGCCACATCGTTGGCTAAATTTATGATTAGTTTTGCCATGTAATATCCTGGAGCAGCCTTTCCTCCAAATAAAATGGTGCGTGGAACATATGGATGTTCAGGATGTTCCAGCATGTCATTGTAGAGATAAATCACATGTAAAATATTCAACAACTGCCGCTTGTATTCGTGGATTCGCTTGATTTGTACATCAAAAAGCGAATCCGGATCGACGTGTACTCCGCAGGTGTTTTTGAGCCACTGTGATAATTGCTTCTTTTTAATCCGCTTCACTGCCAGCCATGCTTCTTGAAATTCTGGATCGTCTGCAAACGGTTCAAGCTGCCTCAACAGTTTCAAGTTTGTAATCCAATCGTCTCCAATTTTGTCGCAAATCAGTTTGGATAATTCGGGATTAGCATTTCTGAGCCAAAGTCTGGGTGTGATTCCATTTGTTTTGTTTTGGAAACGTTTTGGGAAAAGTTTATAAAAATCCTCAAAAACTGTAGTTTTAAGCAAATCGGTATGGAGTGCAGCTACTCCGTTGATTGTGTGACTTCCCACAATTGAAAGATATGGCATACGGATTTGTTTGTGGTCATTTTCTTCAAAAAAGGAAACACGTCGCAACAAATCCACGTCTTCTGGATACTCTTTTTTTACACTCTCCAAAAATAAATCATTTATTTGATAAATAATTTCCAGGTGCCGCGGCAGTAAACGTCCCATCAAATCAACAGACCAGCGCTCCAATGCTTCCGGAAGTACCGTGTGATTTGTGTAAGCAAAGACTTGAGTAGTAATGCCCCAGGCCTTTTCCCACTCCAACCCTTCCTCGTCCACAAAAATTCGCATTAATTCCGGAATAGCAATGGAAGGGTGTGTGTCATTTAGTTGAATTGCAACAAGTTCCGGAAATGCGTCAAATGTCTCTGAGTGTGCTTTATATCGTCGAATGATGTCCTGGAGTGATGCGGCAACGAAAAAGTACTGCTGTTTTAGTCGCAATTCTTTTCCAGAAAAGCCCTGATCATTGGGATAAAGCACTTTTGAAATAGTTCCGCTGCGCATTGTTTCTTCAACTGCTTGAATATAGTCACCATCGTTAAATAATTGAAAATCAAAACTTTTATCAGGTTTAGCGGACCAAAGCCGTAAATTATTAACAGTGTGGTTTTCGAAACCGGCAACCGGTACATCGTAGGCCATTGCCTGTACTTCTTCAGATTCTATCCATTTTCGACACAAACTCCCTTCCTCATTAGTGTATTCTTTTACTCGACCATAAAAATGTACTGGATAAACCACTTCCCAGCGTGGTATTTCCCACGGATATCCCTCTTCCAACCAGTTGTCCGGAGCTTCTACTTGAATCCCTTTTTCAATTTTCTGTTTGAAAATTCCAAATTCGTAGCGAATTCCATATCCATGTGCGGGTAGCTGCAAAGTTGCCATTGACTCCAGAAAACATGCAGCAAGTCTTCCGAGTCCACCGTTACCTAAACCTGCATCACGTTCAAGTTCCTGTAGTTCTTCAAGATCATAGCCAATTTCCCTGATTGCAGCTTCGCCAGCATCAATGAGGCCCAAGTTGAGTAAGTTGTTTGTTAAACTTCTTCCAATCAGATATTCGAGTGAAAAATAATTAACCTGTTTGCACTGCTTTTTATGGTAAGTTTGCTGTGTATCATTCCAGAACTCCACCAGCCGATCCCGGATGGATATGGCAAAACTCCGGTAGACATCAAAATTTTCTGTCGTGTAACGGTTTTTACATTGTGAAAATTCAATATGATTGGCAATGGATTCTATCAATCCGTCCCGTTCCATGCTGCGGTACGTTGCCACCAAATCCCAAATTTTTTCCATTTCTTTGCGTGATTGTGGCATTTATTTTGGTTTTAGAATTGTTGGTCGTTAGTAATGTTCTTTTGGTGGGGGAGTATTACTGTCTTTTCCTTACAGTGGTTTCAAGTGGCGTCGGTCACGTTTTTCCTAAACTATCTTCTCAAAAACCAAACATCCCAGTGGAGGGACATCCACAGCACCACGGTGCGGCTGCCCCTGCCATGTCTGGGAGATAGTTTTGATTTGCTCTTGGCTGTTGTAACCAGAGCCTCCAAAATGCGGATCATCGGTGTCTAATAATTTACAATACGGACCAGATTCTGGGAATCCCATCAAATAATTATCGCGTGGCACCGGAGTGAAATTGAAAATAAAAACTAAATCCGGGTCAGATATATCATCTGCACCACGGCGGATGAAAGACAAAATGCTGTTGTCTTGATCGTGATGGTCGATCCATTGAAAGCCCGTCCAGTGAAAATCATTGGTATACAAGGCGGGTTTACTGAGATAGAAATGATTAAGTATGCGGACGCATTCCTGTAATTTTTTGTGATCCGGAAACTGAGTCAAATGCCAATCTAAACTCCGGGCTTCGTTCCACTCGTCCCACTGTCCAAATTCCATACCCATAAAGATCATCTGCTTTCCGGGATGTGCCATTTGAAAAGCGAGATAAAGTCTTAGTCCAGCAAACTTTTGCCATTCATCACCAGGCATTTTATTGAGCATTGAACGCTTGCCGTGTACTACTTCATCGTGGGAAAGCGGGAGCATGAAATTTTCGGTAAAGGCGTACATCAGCGAAAACGTAATCAAATGATGATCATATTTGCGGTGCACTGGATCTTTTTCCATGTAACGCAAAGTATCATTCATCCAGCCCATATTCCATTTGAGATTGAAACCTAAACCACCTGTGTAAGTAGGATGACTCACTCCGCCCCAGGCGGTAGATTCTTCTGCAATTGAGAGAACGCCGGGGTGGTAATGAAACAGCGTTTCGTGAAGTTGTCTCAAAAAATCTATTGCGCCAATATTTTCACGTCCACCATAACGGTTTTTAACCCATTCGCCATCTTCACGGCCGTAATCCAAATAAAGCATTGAGGCCACTGCATCTACTCTTATACCGTCAATGTGATATTCATCAAACCAAAATAAAGCATTGCTAATCAGAAAGTTGCGAATTTCGTTGCGCTCATAATTAAAAATAAGCGTGCCCCATTCTTTATGCTCACCTTTTCGAGGATCTTCATGTTCATAAAGTGCAGTACCATCAAACTGTGCAAGTCCGTGTGCATCTTTTGGAAAGTGTCCGGGAACCCAATCCAGAATTACGCCCAGTCCAGATGCATGACAGCGGTCCACAAATTCCATAAACTCGTGCGGCGAACCAAAGCGTGAAGTAGGCGCAAAATAACCCAGAACTTGATAACCCCAGGAACCGTCAAATGGATGCTCGGCAATGGGCATCAGCTCAAGGTGTGTGTATCCCATTTCTTTGGCATAAGGAATCAAACGATCAGCCAGTTCCGGATAAGTACATGAGCGGTCGTCTTCCTCAGGAATTCTTTGCCATGATCCCAGATGCACTTCGTAAATATTTATTGGCTGCATGAGAGGATCGCGATTTTCGCGTTCTTCCAGCCATTTTTGATCGCTCCATTGAAAACCGTTCAACTCTGTAACCACCGAGGCCGTTGAAGGGCGTTTCTCCATTGAAAATCCAACTGGGTCGCTTTTTAATGAAATCGCGTTTTTCCCGGTTTTTATTTCATATTTATAAATCATTCCAGCAGACACTTCCGGAACAAAGAGTTCCCAAATTCCGGAACTTCCGAGAGTATGCATCGGATGCTTGCGTCCGTCCCAGTGGTTGAAATCACCGACCACGCTCACTCGCTTGGCGTTGGGTGCCCAAACAGCAAACAGAGTTCCTGCCACGCTGTCGAGTTCTAAGGGATGTGCACCAAGTTTTTGATAAAAACGATGATGATTCCCCTCAGCAAAGAGAAATTGATCGTATTCTGTGAGTTGTGTAGAAAAATAATATGGATCGTGCCGAATATGTTCGTTGCCATCTTTGTAGATGATTATCAATCGATACGGCTTCAATTCAGTACGCGGCTGAATTCTAAGTTCAAATAGCCCTTCCTGATGAATTTGTTTCAGAGGCTTGGGCTTCCTTTCGGTCTCATCTTCCCAGAACAGCGAAACCTTCTTTGCCTCTGGTTCCAAAACTCGTACAATCCAAACTCGTTGCTTATTTCGCTTGCGTGCTTCATGAAAACCTAGAACTGAACGAGGTTCATGCATGTCTCCTTGCAAAAGCTGTTTTATCGTTTCTTTGGATAAAGTAAGTTCAGTCATGATAAACTCTTGTGCAGTGCTATATTTTCTTTCTTGCTATTCTCTTAGAAATGAAATCTGGGGGCAAGTTTTACTTTCTAGAAATATAACTTAGTTTAGCCTTCGATAAGGGCAAGCTGTCTGATACCGACTTTAATTCAGTTAAACTTGACCTCACCAATGTCAACTGGTTATCATAACTCTGAACATCAATCTGTAAGTACAAAATCATAATGAAAAGTAATTCTCGCATTTATGTAGCAGGACACCGAGGTCTTGTCGGTTCTGCAATTATTAGGTCGTTAAAACAAAGGGGGTTTGAAAACCTTATTACCCGAACGCACGCCGAACTGGAATTGATGGATGCAGTTGCAGTAAAGGATTTTTTTGAACAGGCAAAGCCAGAATATGTTTTTCTGGCTGCAGCAAAAGTAGGAGGGATTCATGCGAACAGTACTTATCCTGCCGATTTTATGCGAGAAAATTTAATCGTGCAAACGAACGTGATTCACGAATCATGGAGGCAGGGTGTAGTAAAACTGTTGTTTCTCGGTAGTTCCTGCATTTATCCTAAACTCTGTCCTCAGCCTATCAAAGAGGAATACCTGTTAAGTGGCGAACTGGAAAAGACTAATGATGCCTATGCTCTTGCTAAAATTGCCGGCATTAAAACCTGTCAAAGTTACAATCAGCAGCACGGAACACATTTTATTTCTGCCATGCCAACAAATCTTTATGGAGTAAATGACAACTTTCATCCGGAAAATTCACACGTCCTGCCGGCTTTGATCAGGAGATTCCACGAAGCAAAACTTGCCAATGTAGAGTCGATTAGCATCTGGGGTACAGGAACATCACGGCGTGAATTTTTGCATTCAGGTGATCTTGCAGATGCAGTTCTGTTTCTGATGGAAAATTATGATGATTCTGAAATAGTCAATGTTGGTTGCGGAAAAGATCAGACGATCAAAGAGCTGGCAGAGACGATTCAAGAAGTAGTCGGCTATACAGGTCACTTGAAATTTGACTCGACTCGTCCAGATGGTACTCCACAAAAAATTCTTGATATTTCAAAAATTAATTCACTGGGTTGGAAGCCAACGATCTCTTTGCGTGAAGGACTTAAACAAGTTTATCAGTGGTATACCGAACAATATCATTCTTCGTGAATACACTGTCCCATGACTTGACAATACATTAAGGTAGAATACTTTGCACTATAAAAATACTATCTGGCTGTTGCTTTTCCTTGCTTTTGCCTCAAGCACAATCGCACAGGAAGTCGAAACCTCAGTGGTTTCCGAAACAGACCAAAAACCGCTTCGGATTTATGAAAACCTTGGTGGAGATTTTGAGTTGACTGGACCGGAAGGAAAAGAAATTTCATCAGAAATCTTCCGGGGCAAAGTTATGCTCATCTATTTCGGCTATACCTACTGCCCGGACGTTTGCCCGATGGTACTTTCTCATCTGAAAAAGGGTATGCTTGATTTGAAAGAGCAGGCCAAAGATGTACAGGTTCTTTTTATATCAATTGATCCTGAACGGGATACTCATGAGAAATTGAAAGATTACGTGCCTTATTTCTATCCTACCTTTATCGGCTTGACCGGTTCCGTCAATGATATAACTAAAGTGGCCAGACAGTACAGAGTAGGCTACTTCAAGCAATACGTTGAGTCAGTAGAAGGTTATTTCATGGCACACATTGACGCGGTTTTTCTCGTTGACCAAGAAGGCCGCTACATAGGACGCTACAAAACAAAGTGGGATATGGAAAAGTTGATCACCGATATCCAATTGCTGCTTGATTCAGGTTGAGAAACAAGAGGATCTTCATTCTGAAGCTCCATTTGATATAGACACGTAGAGGGCTTTCGTCTCCAACGTAGAAAAAACATCAGCTGCAAGTAGAATTAGA
>JAKUUI010000239.1 GCA_022448485.1 SAR324 cluster bacterium | reverse complement strand
TCAATTACTTCCCAGGCAAGCTTAACCACAATCACTCCTGGAAGCGGTAAATAGGAACTGGTTAGACCTTTGGCAATTGTGACCAAATTTGGGAACATTTCGTAGAGATGTAAGCTGAACGGCGTACCAAAATCAAAATATTTTGAGGCTTACTGAAAAAGAATTTCTTTTGTCACCCTGGACTTGATCAGGGATCCAGATCTCCGAATAGGTTGTGCATAAGGCTTGAAGTATTTCCCACGGAATGACAATGGAGAAGAATCTAAAGTATCATAACCATTATGCTCGTGATATCACCTTGTTGAAAAAGGAACTCAAATAACAGAAGTGCAGGAATTTTTATGTTTTTTCAGGGAAAAACATTGCAGTTGACATCATGAATCAAATAATTCCTAATTGATCTTATTGATTAATATTATTTTTCAGCAAGTCCTATCATCCTTGTTTGTCACAATCTACTACCTACTGAGTCTATTAAAACTGAATCCAAGTGGCAAGCAGGTTATGTTTTGTTGACTCCGAATTTTCACAAAACAGAATCATGCATAAAGCAGTTTTTTATCGATGCCGATAAGTGTATAATTATTCCGGCTGAGTTTTGATTCATGTTGCAGTGAGGATGATGTTGGTTATTAATTTTTATTATTGGTTCACTTAAAAAAAGAAAAATACACATGCTGAAGATGAAGCAGGCTGCTGAACAGGTTTTAACAATGGCAGAACAAAAGGGACTGAAAGACGTTGATGTTGTGGTTGAAAGCAACGAATCGCTGGATGTTGAAATTCGGGATGCTAAAGTGGAAAAAGTTGAACAATCCACCAGCCTTGGTTTGGGAGTAAGGGTACTTGATGAGGGCCGGACGGGGCTTGCATCCACAGAGCGGCTGAGCTCGGAATCCATCAAACACGCTTTTAGAAATGCCTGTGAAAACGCAAAACTGCAGGATCCAACGGAAGTTGAGATGCTGGATGCACCTGCAGAAATACCAGACTCAGCCACGCTTGAACTTTACAATCCAGAACTTGATCAACTGAGTACGGAGGAGATGACGGAACTCGGCTTGTTGATGGAAGATTCAGTCAAAGCTGCAGATAAGCGCGTTGTTTCTATTCCGTATCTGGGTGTTTCACGCGGCCGAAATGAATCACTTTTACTTTCCAGCCGAGGTGTTTCCTACAATCAGCTGGCAAATGAAGTTGCAGCATGGTGTGGCCCGCTTTTGCAGGATGGTGATTCAAGAAAATCCGGAATGCAGATTTCGAATCGGCGGGAGTGGGATCCGCAAGCAGGAAAACGGATTGGCACCAAAGCTGTAGAAAAAGCTGTAGAACTGCTGAATGCCTCACCGATTCCAGGAGGAAGTTTGCCCGTTGTGCTGGACGAATATATGGCCCCGCGTTTTTTGGGAATGTTTTTCAGAGCCTTTTCGGCAGAGGCGGCACAGCGCGGAATGTCGCGTCTGCAGGGAAAACTCGGTGAAACAATTGCCATTCCGGAACTGACTTTGCTCGATGATCCACATCGTCCCGGCGGGATGCGTTCCTGTTTTCTGGATGCAGAAGGTTTCTTGACAAAACCACTTCCATTGATTAAAAATGGCATTTTCCGGAATTTTTTGTATCACGTTGAATCTGCATGCAAAGAAAACAAAACTTCAACGGGACATGCTGCTCGTGGATATTCTGGAGGTATCAGCACGCGTTCTCACA
>JAKUUI010000238.1 GCA_022448485.1 SAR324 cluster bacterium | reverse complement strand
GCAGAAAAATCAAAATTTAAAACTATCTCTTTTTACATCCCAGCCGACAACTCTGCCAAGGATGTGTACGCGGGACTGGATCAATCCAACGATAGTTTTTCCCAAACAGTGGTGGAGGGTAGCCTGCTTTCCCTGTATCGCTTTGATGAATACAAACAACCTGCAAAAGAAAAACCTAACCGAATCAATCAGATCACTTTGCTGGCCCATGCAAAATCCCAAGTCTCTTCCATTCGGTCTGCCGTCTCAAGAGGTCGGAAGCTAGCTTCAGCGGTAACTACCTCACGTGATCTCATTTCACAACCAAGCAACACGGCAACGCCATCTTATCTTGCAGGAAGGGCAAAAGAGCTGGCTAAATCGTTTGGGATGAGCTGCAAAATCCTGTCCACTCGTGATATGAAACAACTTGGGATGGGCGCTCTTTTAGGGGTTTCCAAAGGATCCGAAGAGCCTCCCGCCTTCATCATTCTGGAACATCATGGAGGAACTAAAAACGATCCACCAATAGTCATCGTCGGCAAAGGCATTACCTTCGATACCGGAGGAATTTCCTTGAAACCTCCTGCGAATATGGACGAAATGAAAATGGATATGTCTGGCGGATCGATAACCCTAGGCACCTTGAGTGCTGCTGCGGCTTTAAAAATTCCACTGAATATTGTAGGACTTGTCCCCGCAAGTGAAAACATGCCAAGCGGCACCGCCATCAAACCTGGAGATATTTTGAAAAGTATGTCCGGGAAAACCATCGAGGTGTTGAACACAGATGCCGAGGGCAGGCTGATCCTTGCCGATGCTCTCACCTATGCCGCAAGATATAAGCCAAAAGCACTCATCAACTTAGCAACGCTTACCGGAGCAGTTATCGTCGCTCTTGGACATCAGGCCGCTGCTGTGCTTGGAAATAATGACGAGTTGGCAACGCGCTTGCAACAATGCGGGGAGGTAACCGGTGAAAGATTGTGGCCTCTTCCTATATGGCCCGAACACGAGAAAGCCGTGAAAAGCGACATTGCCGATCTTAAAAATATCGCTTCGCCGGGAGTCGGCGCGGGAACAATTACAGCTGGCGCCTTCCTGAAAGCATTTGTGGGAGAGTTCCCCTGGTGTCACCTTGATATTGCCGGGACTTCATGGTCTGGTGAAGAGAGGCCTTACACCCCAAAAGGTGCATCCGGATTCGGCGTAAGGCTACTAATTAGATTTCTGGAACAGGAAGCAAAAAATGCTCAGAGTTCCTGAATACGATGGATCAATTTATTCTCCTACCACCCTTCTTAACATGAATATAAGGTTTAAGTCTTGTTTTGATTTACTTGTAGTAGTTCAATTCAACAAAAATGACAAATAACATCATCATCTTCATTCACCTGATGGCTGCCGCAATCGCCATCGGTAGCATGGTATTTTCGGTAATCCTGTTACTGCCATCCATAGAGAAGGTGTCTGCACAACAAGAATCAGAAGAGTTTTCTACCCCTTATAAATCAGTGGAACTACTTGCGCCTACTGTTTTTACCTGCCTGCTCATACTTATTGGAACAGGAGTTTATTATCTACTAGAAAATTACACGGGACAGGTGGGGTTAAAACCTGGCTATTACAACCTCTTCGGCCTGAAACTGATTTGCGTAGTCGTTGCTTTTTTTTTAAGTATCTATCAGACATTCAACCTACGAGCTCGAATTGCTAATCTAGACCTATCACCAG
>JAKUUI010000237.1 GCA_022448485.1 SAR324 cluster bacterium | reverse complement strand
TCTTGGAATTCCAAATTATTTCTTATTTTTGTTAGCTCCTTAGTTCGTTTGATACACTGAGGTAAATCGTAGAGTTACGCTCATTTCCCGCGTTTTATCTATGCTTCCGGATTGAGTTACTACATGATAAGATCAAGAATTTTTATTGCCCAAATCATGAGGTTCTTATGGATCTGAATGAAAATTATTTGTTACGGAAAAAGTCGGAATATGTGGTGCACTTACTCAAGAAATCCGGATATTCATTCAAGTTGTTGGGGGGGCGACGAGGGGTTTCAGATGTTTTCGAGAGCCTTCTCTCAAATTCTGAATTTTATGAGTTAGAAGAGCAATTCGGCAATCTACAGCAGGTAGATCAGAAAGTAAAGCGCGAATTACGTTTGAAATTGATTATGAAGATTGAGTATCGTCTCAAAAAAATGAAAAAGAGACTCAAATCGGATTATGAGAAAAACCTAGATGTAATCACAGATTTACTGAATCTGACTTCTGGAGAAACCCGCTTGCTCGAATGCTTTTTGATAAATCTTATTCAGAGTGATTTGGAGGACTTTACAGATAATTTAGGCTCACTAACTTTGCATAAAGCAATTTCAGTTTGGTCGGTGATGACTAAAATTTCTACCAATGAAATTCGTAAATCCTTGTCAGCCAAATCAAACTTTCTCAATTCAGGGTTGGTCGAATTGGAAAATGAAACAAGCGGGAACAATAATTTAGAGAGGATTTACAAATTGTCAGAAACACTGATAACGGCATTTACCAGTCCATACCGTGAAAAACAAAATGTTTGGCAGCATTTTTTCAAATCGGTTCCGGCAACAAAATTGGACTCAAGTTGTTTTGAGCATCTGCACGAGGAATTGGAACGACTGGAATGTTTGTTGAAATCTACTATAGAGCACGGGCAAAAAGGTGTAAATATCCTTTTTTATGGAGTGGCGGGTGCAGGAAAAACTGAGTTGGTACGGCTTATGGCCAAACAAACAGGACTCGATTTATATGAGGTGACGCCATCCAATGATCAAGGAGAATTTGCAAACATCAGGGAACGCATTGCATATCTGGCGACCAGTCTCCGTGCATTGCAAAGTTCTTCAGGATCACTCTTGCTTTTCGATGAAGCTGATGAGATTTTGAACGGAGAAAATACTTTAGGGGGCCTCTCATTTTTTCAACATGATCGCAACGGCACTGTCTATAAACCATGGCTGAATCGTTTGCTGGAAACCAATTCAACACCAGTCTTTTGGATAGTCAATCAGTTTGATGGTATCGATCCGGCCATTCAACGCAGATTTTCGTATTCTCTAGGTTTCAAACCACCTGGTAGGACTATCCGTATGAAAATGTGGGAGCAGGTTTTACGTAAAAAACAGGTTATTAGGCAAATCAATTCAGAAGCTTTGAAAAGCCTGGCACAGGATTATGAAATCACAGTTGGCGTGATGGAGAAAGCAGTGGAAACTGCAAAACTGATGTCCAGAAAATCTCTTTTGACTCCAAAGAATATACGCACCGCACTTGATAAATCTTTCGAACTCTTAAAAGGCAGAAAACCAGGAAAAAAGTCATTCCCGTCCAAAAAATATCAGGAGAGCTTTGATTTGTCGTTGTTGAACACTACACCTCTTCACGAATCGCTAATTAGAGCTTTAGACCATTTTACCAAAACTGCGGAAAAGTAAAGTTTGCTGCCTTGTGTTTCAGTGTGTTTGCATGGCCC
>JAKUUI010000236.1 GCA_022448485.1 SAR324 cluster bacterium | reverse complement strand
ATTAAAAAACTCTATCCAGATTTAGTGAAGCACAGTTGGACAATGAACAATCAGCTCAAACAGACCCATCGAAAACTAATGGATAATAGTGCAGAAGCCTATTCTGTCCCTGACGAACCCTCAATGGTCGCACAACTGCTGGTTCTAATTGAAGGAGGGAACAACGAAGATCTGGAAAGGCTTGTTTCACTGGACTATGCCAAAGCACGCATGAGTGTTTCCACGAAAACTCTAGGATCGAAAGAAGCCGTTGAGATTCTTCTTACACTCCAGCCCAAAATAGACCAGATCTTTGAACCTCTTAAAAAACTATACCCTGGGCTCAAAGCAACCCTAACCGGGGGAGTCGGAACTTGGGCCCGTGTATTTGATGCCATCAGTTGGTCCCAGATCCGCAGTTTCGGACTAGCTTTTTTGATCATTTCAATGATCCTGATTGGTATTTTTGGATCACTGAAAATGGGCCTGATTGCAATTATTCCAAATACTTTTCCAATGCTGACTGTTTTTGGACTGATGGGATGGGCAGACTTAAAACTCAACACAACTACACTGTTTACTGCACCTATTATCATCGGTATTGCCGTGGACGACACCATCCATTTTCTTACCCACTACCGTCTCTCTCTGATCAAGGGACAAAGCATTGGGGAATCCATCAATTCGACCCTCCGCGAAGTGGGGCAGGCAATTTTCTTCACCACACTGATTCTTATTTCACTATTTTTATGTTTCATTCCGGTAAACCATGTGGGAGTCTCCCACTTTGCCATTTTGGCAGTGGTTGCTGTCATTGCTGCTCTGATAGCAGACCTATTACTCTTGCCGGCACTTTGCAGAGTATTCCATTTGCAGGTTTAACTATTGAGAAACTTTTTCGCGTTGCAGTTGCATACAAAAAATACCTTGAGAAAGATTAGCACCCTTCTAATTGACCGTGTGATTTTTTGGTCAAGCCCAGGGTGATTTTAATTGCTCAGGCAATATCCAAATTAAAAGGATTTCCGTAAAAAATATTGACGATGGTGAAATATGTATGCCGTGGTATAAGTCGCTTATGGATCCTAAATCTGCATAGTAGGGTAGAGTATAATTCACGACAATATGTTTTTAGTTATCCAGTCGGTAGTTTCATCAATTGTTGGATAAATTTCTGTCAAGGAAGAGACCGGACGTGCCACCATAATTACTGGAACACGCAATTTTCTGGCAGCTTCAATCTTGGCGTAGGTAGAGACCCCTCCGCTATTTTTTGTGATTAGAATTGTGATGGCATTCTGACGGAAAAGAGCAAGCTCGTTTTCCAGTGTAAATGGGCCTCTCCCCTCCAAAAAAATAGCTTCCAACCATGAAGAAGCCTCTTCTGGTGGATCAACTGTTCGCACAATAAAACGATTTTTATTACATTTCCGAAAAATAGACAAACCACGATTACCTATGGTCAGAAAAACGCTATGCTTATATAATTCATTTTGTGATATTGTCTTGTAATCAATAAGATAATTAGCTGCGGCTTCCATATCTGGGACTTCAATCCAACGATCTCCGGGTTGTATCACCCAGGGTGGGCGGGTCATGCGCAAAAAGGGTATTTGGAGTTCCGTTGCCGCCACGAGTGCATTTTCACTGATTTGTGCGGCATAGGGATGAGTGGCATTAACAAGTAACGAAATTTTTTCCTGCAGCAAATAATTTTGCAGTCCAGACTTACCGCCCGTACCAGTTGTATCGGAAA
>JAKUUI010000235.1 GCA_022448485.1 SAR324 cluster bacterium | reverse complement strand
AAAAAATACTTGAAATATTTTATAATTCTCTATAGCCTTGTTTGTACGAAAAATTAACCTGTTTTTTTGGGGCAATCCATTAAAAAGTTTGTGGTATATTTCCGATTTTAGTAGGCTGAGGTCTTTCTGAGTTCCAGATCAGCTAGACCCCTTTAATGTCTGCACCTGACCATGGTGGTCAGTTTGCAGTGAATTCTGGATTAATCTTCGTTTTAAGGAGAGAATATGGAAAAGAAAGAAAAACTTGGCACCCAATCGGTCACCCGTAGAACGGTAGTCAAAGGGATTGCCGCAACTGGTGCTGTTGCAGGTATTGGTCCGTGGATACTGCCTAAAAAGGCCTTGTCTTCTTCTGGAGAAGTTAACGTACTACTTTGGTCTGACTATTGTCCTCCAGGTTTCATCAAAGCTTTCAAGAATAAGACTGGTATTACGATGAATTTCACCGGAATTGGCTCGAATGAAGAAATCATCAATAAAATGAAGGCCACCAAGGGTCGTGGATTTGATGTTTGCAGTCCGACGAATATGCGTTCACTTCAATGGGAGCCGCTAGGCCTGATTCAGCCTATAGATTATGGAAGAATTCCCAATGTTAAAAACCTCAATCCTGCTATGTTGGCTGTAGGAGATAATGAGTGGAATTTTGGTGGGAAAGGGTCACACTGGCTTCCTCAGATTTGGGGTACAGAAGGAATTGCCTGGCGAAATGACAAGTGGACACCACCGAGAAGTGTTGGTGGTGTAGCAATGCCTAGTTACGGAGATATCTGGCAGTCAGATGTTGAAGGAAAAACAATGATGCGCCCACACTCAGGAATGCTTGGAGCCGGCCTTTATATGGAAACTACTGGAGCTTTGGAGCCTGGTGCTATGAAACGTGCTTATGGGAACGAAGCTTTGATGCGCAAAACATGGCAAAAAGTAACTGATTTTTGTATCAAAAACAAAAAGCAGGTTAAACTCTTCTGGAATGATGCTGATAGTCAAAAAACCGGTTTCATGAATCAGGGTGTAGTTGTAGGCCAAACTTGGGACGGACCACCGACAGTTCAAATGAAAGAAGGACTACCAGTCGTGTATCGCGCTCCAGTTGAAGGGTCACTTGCATGGGTTGACGGGCTCACCCTTTCCTCAGCTTCAGCAAATCCGGAGCAAGCTTATGCCTTCTTTGATTTCTGTTTTGATGCTCAGGCCGCAGGCCGATCTATCGACGGCGGAGGTATAGCCGATTGGGGTCAACACGGTTATAATTCAGCAGTGTTGGGTGCAGACAAACATGCAAGTGCTGACTATGGAAAGTGGTTTAATCAGATTTATCCAGGAAAATCACTTGCCAATTTGTGGCCGTGGCCTAAAGAGCCTCAGTGGTATGCAGATGTACGGACTGAATACAGAAATAAGTTCGTAAACGCTTAATTCCTACCTCTCTATTTCCGGATTTAAATTTTTGATTTTATTCGGAAATATTCAGTTTTGGGTGTTGGTATTCTTTTCGCAGTCCAAGCAAAAAGGAACCAACACTCAACATTCAAAATCAAACTTTCAACACTTATAAAAAAATGAGTGCAGACGTTACCCTTGAAAATATCACGGTCAAATTTGATGAATTTACTGCCGTAAAAGACGTAGATATTACAATTAAAGGAGGTGAGTTTTTTAGTTTTCTTGGTCCATCAGGATGCGGTAAAACGACTCTGCTAAGGGCTATTTCAGGTTTTCAGGAGCCATCTGAAGGTAGGGTTTACATTGGGGGCAATGATATGGCCGGTATTGGGCCTAATAAACGTCCTACAGCTTTGA
>JAKUUI010000234.1 GCA_022448485.1 SAR324 cluster bacterium | reverse complement strand
CATATTTGCACCATGCGGCCATGGAGTCAATGAAGTGTACTGCAGACGTCAGCGCCGATTCATGCAGGATCTGGGTACCTCACCAAATTCAAGACCGGTGTATGGATGCTGCAAAGGAAGTGACCGGATTTTCAGAGGATCAAATCCAAATCCACACAACCATGCTGGGAGGAAGCTTTGGGCGTAAATCAACTAAAGAATATATAGAACAGGCACTAATAATTTCAAAGTTCATTCAAAAACCAGTTCAGGTAATATGGAGCCGGGAAGAAGACACTCAGCATGGGACATACCGTCCCGCCAGCATGAGCCGTTTCCAAGTCGGTCTTGACAAGGACGGCATACCAGTTCAATGGGAAAACCAAATTGCCCAACAAAGTAGTCATATGATCAAAATAGTGCCACCGCTCAGATGGTTTAATTTTGACCCAATGACATATCCTGCTTCTGTTCATGACGGGTTGATTTTTAATTTTCCTAAAAAACATTTTTACAATTTAGAAGGTGTAAAAATGTCACACACTCCTGTAGATTTTGGGGTTCCGGTTGGAGCCTGGCGTTCTCCGCCAAATAGTATAAACGTTTTCTACACTGAAAGTGTGATGGACGAGCTTGCTCATCTCGCTGAAATAGACCCACTGGAGTATCGCATTAAGTTTATAACCGAAAGTCCAAAACACAAAGCTGTATTGGAACAGGTTGCCAAACAAGCAGGCTGGGGCAGAAATCTACCTGAGGGTCATGGGAGAGGCATAGCAATCAACGACTGGTTCCCTTTTGACGAAGACGTTACGGTGGTTGCACAGGTGGCCGAAGTCTCGATCACAAGCCGAGGCAAGTTGAAAGTACATCGAGTGGACTGCGTGGTGGACTGCGGCCTTGCCGTCAATCCAGACAGCGTTAAGGCCCAGATGGAGGGGAGCATCATCATGGGAATGTCAGCTGCCATGTTTGAGCAGATTACGATTGAGAAAGGACAGGTCGCACAAAGCAACTTTGACGATTATCGCATTGCCAAATTGAGAGATGCACCCGAAATCAACGTGACAATCGTAGAAAGTAAAGCTAGCCCAACCGGCGTAGGTGAACCCGGTACCTCTCCGGTTGTTGCAGCGATCACCAACGCCATCTTTGCTGCCACGGGGAAGCGTATCCGCAAACTTCCGATTGGTCGGCAGAAACTTGTTTGAAACAATAAAATTACAAGAAAATTTAAAAATAAGCTTAACAGAAGGATATATTATAATTTAATTACAAATAAGGAGAAACTGATGACTGAATTGAAAATCAACGGAAAAGTTTACCAAGTGAATGCCGAGGAGGATACTCCTCTTCTATGGGCAATACGGGACTCCATTGGTTTAACAGGTACCAAGTATGGCTGCGGGATTCAGCAGTGTGGTGCTTGCACGGTTCTTATCAAGGGCAGGGCGGTCCGCTCTTGCGGAGTGACGATTAGTGAAGTCGCAGGGGCTGAGATCACCACAATCGAGGGACTGTCTCCAGAAAGCCGCCATCCGGTGCAAAAGGCATGGATAGCTGAACAGGTTCCGCAGTGCGGCTACTGCCAGTCCGGACAAATCATGGCTGCGGTTTCATTACTTGAACGCAAGCCAAATCCAACTGACAAGGACATTGACCGGGGCATGCTCAACCTCTGCCGATGCGGAACCTATACACGAGTTCGCAAGGCAATTCATCGTGCAGCAGAAATGATGAAGGAGGTCTCATGAAAAGCACAACCATGAACCGACGCACATTTCTGAAGGTCACCACTGTTGCCGGTGGAGGTTTACTTGTAGGCTGCTCTTTCAG
>JAKUUI010000233.1 GCA_022448485.1 SAR324 cluster bacterium | reverse complement strand
TGGTGGAACACGGAGCGATCTGCAAATTTGGCAGGAAGTGGCTTGTTAGCGAAGGTCACCTTTTCCAATGGTTGCGTGAACAGGGTGCAAATGCGGGAAGACCAAAACGAGCAAACGAGTGTAATGCTACTTAACCATAACTAATTAAGGCATTAACGCACAAAGGCCAGTCACCGAACCGAAACGGAAAGACCAGCCTTTGAACACTTTACCAAGAATTGAACCTTCAGAATATCCGACATTCCTGAAAGTCTCAAGTCTGGTTTATCCAGAATTACATTATGAGAAAAACAAACTATCGGGAAATAATCCTGCAGCACCCAGATTATTCCGATTACGAGGTGGACGGTGATTATTGGCGAGACCAAACCGGAATAAATCCTATAATTATCAATATAAAAAAACCGACATGGTTTATCGAAGGTGAGGGAGGCGGCACGCTAAAATCACTTGCTGAAAGACTTGATTATCCGCCTGAATACGACACTAACGAACCGGAACCCTTGAACATTTCTAAAGCTGATACCGGACTTGAAGAGCGGCAAAAAAAGCAATTAAAAGAAGTATGGGAGGTGGAGAAAGGCCGCTTTCCAGATGAACCGGAAGAGACCTTGAACGAATCTCTTAAACAATCGCTTGAGGGTTCAGATACTCTTAAAAATTTATTTGCGGACTGGAATCCAACACTGCAAACCGCACTTAAAAAAATCGCTGCTGGACACAATGTAACGTATGAAACGGCATTTGCCGCTTTTCTTGGGATGTGTTCAGTAGCGATCGGCGGCAACAAAACAATCCGCTCTGAAAGGTGGACGGAAAAAGCCATTCTTTGGATTGCATTTCACGCCCCCAGTGGAAAAGCAAAAACCCCATTATTTCGCGATTGCGGCCGGACAATATTAGCAGACAAAAACACAGAGCTATCCAGTAAGTATGAAGAACAAAAAAGAGAGTTTGAAACATGGAGGAGCGAGGCTAAAGAATCTCGAGGTGAACAACCGGAAGTAACAAGAAAACTGATATGGACGACCTACACAAACCTTGAGGCACTTACTCAGGCGCATTTGGAGAATCCGACCGGAATTGCTTTTATAAGTGATGAACTCTCTGCTTTTATTTCCGGACGGAATCAGTACAAAGGTGGAAAAGGCGACGATACCGGAAAACTACTTGAGATCTGGAACGGTCATGAAATAAACAATTTGACAATCAAAGATTACCGCAACATTCCGAGCGTTTTTGTTCCAATTATTGGCGGCATTCAAACTGAACTTTTGACTAAAATTTTTAATCCTGAAGATTTGGCAAACGGTTTTGTTTCACGGTTTTTATTATGCCCATTCAGACATCCTTGCCCGCCAATCATTGATTCCGAACGGAAAATAATACGAGCGAACATTTCTGATAATGAATATCACTCAGTCAAAAATATCATAGGAAAGCTGCTGCAACATCGTGAGGAGGAAAAAGAATTTACCTTTGAACCTGAAGCTGAAAATATTTTGTATGAGTGCCACGACGCTTTGACGGTTGAAATTAACAAAAATGTTCAGGAGATGGAATCGAGTTTTCAAAAACTAAAAACATATTCATTGCGAATAAGTTTGCTTTTGCACTGTATCAAAGGCGAGGCAGGAAAAGTAACAACGGAAACCACACTTGACGCTATCGAGTTGATCAATTGGTTTTCTGAGAATATGAAGGCCGCATTTTATTCGACTTATGCAAGTTCAAGAGATAAAAACTTGAAAAAAATACTCGAACGATTGAGGCAAGCACCGCACCCGCTTACGATCAAAGACTTATATACAGCTTTCCGAAAAAGTTTTGATGGCTATGACCCAATTAA
>JAKUUI010000232.1 GCA_022448485.1 SAR324 cluster bacterium | reverse complement strand
GGCCTTAGTTGCAATGGCTGAAAAACATGCACCCATCGTGATTAGTCATCATGATTTTAAGGCGATGCCCAGTGTTGAAGAACTGGAGGAATTAACAACAGAAATGGAAAGCTTTCATCCTCATGCCATCAAGGTGGTTCCAACAGCGTCAACATTGGTCCACTCTATTCAAATGCTTCAATGGGTCGGAAATGGCACCAGTGATATTGCTCGAATCGGCTTTGCAATGGGACAGAAGGGGACGTGTAGCCGTCTGCTGACAACAGTTTTCGGTGCACCAATCACATATGCGAGCTTTGGAGATGCAGTTGCACCCGGACAGCTTTCTATGGATGTTCTCATGAATTGCTATAGAGTTCCTGAATTAAATGATGGTTGCCTTATTTATGGGATTGCGGGCAAAGACGTCAACCATTCACGAGAACTGGAAGTCATGAATCAGCAGCTGAAAAAAAAACAAGTGAATACGGTCTGCATTCCATTGGAGTCTTTAGATCTTGATGAATTGCTGGCTATTATGGAGGACCTTAATATTAAGGGTGTTCAACTGGAGGATCCGCTTAAAGAAATTGCTATTGATAAATTTTCTGGTAGTGGTTCATTTCCAGGTACTTCAGTCTTTATGGAAATTTCTAGTTTTCATGGAAAACAAGAAATTCACATTCATCCTATTTCAGGGGAAAAATTTTTTGAACATCTATAAAAATAAAGATCCATTCAGAATCTGAGTATTGCTATCTGTAATCAGAGAAAAGAAATTCTCTCACAGATTTTACGAACAACTGTATCAGCAGGTTTTTTCCACCAATCCATCGCAGAGAGGATTTCAACTTCCACTGGTCCCTTGTAGCCTGCTTCCCTCATCCATGAACGGATCAGGGCGTTGTCGATCTGTCCATCACCAGGCATCCCTCGGTCCAAACGAATATCTCGCGTTTCATACAGCCAATCGGAAACGTGGAAATTGAGCAAGCGACTGCCGGCTCTCTGTATTTCTTCCTTTAACCTTGCATCCCACCAAAGCGCATAGGTATCCACGGCAATGCCCATTACGTCATCACGTTTGAGCTTATCAAGAATATCGTTTGCTTCAGAAAGGCTTGAAATGACGGACCGCGTGCCGCAGACCATTGGGTGTAGCGGTTCAATGGCTAATTTGAGTCCGGTGCCTTCGGCCTGTCCAATCAATAGTTCAAGTTCCTCCAAAACCTTTTGTCGTTGGCCGTTAAGATCCCTGCTTTCTGGTGAGAGCCCTCCTGTGATCACGATCACTGATTTCACTTCGAGCTCTGCTGCATCTTCTAAAAATTGAAGATGCTGTTTTGCTCTTAAAACGCTGTCATGTTCGTTTTGCGGTTCTAGCAAAACGAGGGGGCACATCGATATTGCAGAAACGCCTGAATCCCTGAGATTTTTTTTAGCCTGCTTCACTCCAGCATCATCGACCAGAGGCTTCCATAATGCTGTGCTGGTCACACCGTTCCTCGCAAAACAATCTAGTGATTCTACAAAACTACTCTGCTTCCATACACAAACCTGATGGATGCAGAGTTCTATTAAGGAAACAGACGAATACATCAGTAGGTCGCCCTTCCGCCAGTGAGGTCGAAGACCTGTCCAGTCGTGAAAGAACAGTGTGGACTGGCTACCCATGCAGTCATGTCTGCTATTTCAGCAGCCGTACAAAAACGGCCCATTGGAATCCTGGACTTCTTGTCTTCGATGTACTCATCGGTCATTTTCTGCAGCAGATCTGTCTCTGTGATAGCCGGAGCAAGACAATTAACCGTTATATCTGCAGGGAGTAACTCACGTGCAAGCCCTTTAGCATAACCAATCACACCTGCCT
>JAKUUI010000231.1 GCA_022448485.1 SAR324 cluster bacterium | reverse complement strand
GGATTGGGTAGTTTCAAGGCTCTCGGGGGTTTCAATGCTGCGCTGCGTGTTTTACAGCGACAAATATCTAACTTACTAGATCGTAAAGTTTCACTAAGGGATATTCGTCTTGGAAAATATTCTAGAGAAGCTGCAGAAGTTACAATGGTATCTGCAACTGACGGTAATCATGGACGTTCTCTCGCCTGGGGTTGTCAACGTTTTGGTGTTCCCTGTAAAATTTATATACACGCAAAAGTTAGTGAGGAACGAGCATCCGCTATGAGAAATTTCGATGCAGAAGTAATCCGAATAAATGGCACCTATGATGATTCGGTTGAGTTTGCTCGTATTGAGGCTGATAAAAACACATGGATTGTTGTTTCAGATACTTCATGGCCCGGTTACTTTGAGCCGCCTCGAGATGTTATGCTGGGCTATGGTGTGCTGACAAGTGAGATTAATGAAAAATTGACACGGGCACCCACGCATATCTTCCTGCAAAGTGCTTGCGGTGGTTTTGCCGCCTCAGTTGCTTCTGCTTTACGACATTTTTGGGGAGATCAAACTCCGAGAGTGGTGATTGTCGAGTCAGAATTGGCTGCCTGTCTTTTTGAATGTGCTAAAGCCAATAAACTTACAAGTGTTAGAATTAAAGAAGAAACGATTATGGCTGGATTATCCTGTGGAGAGCCTTCGGATATGGCTTGGGAGGTTTTATCAGAAGAAGCGAGCGATTTTATAACCATTCCTGATAATATTGTGTCTCCAACTGTTCTTCTTCTGGCACTACCAAAAGGAATGACCCTGTTATCAAGGCTGGGGAAAGTGCTGTTGCTGGTCTGGCGGTACTTGTTTGTGCATCCAAACAGCCTGGTTTGAGAGAAAAACTTGGTTTGGATAAGAACTCACGCGTCTTGTTGATTGGCACCGAAGGTGTTACGGATGCCGAAATCTTTGCCCGGATAATGGAAGGAGAAATGTATGGTTAACGTTCCGGTACGAGGTTTTCCTGTTAGTGAATTCGAGACTCGTTTACTGCGAGTACAAAAACTGATGGCAGCAGAAGATTTAGCTGGGATTTTGCTAATGACAGAACCTGAAGTTCGTTATTTCAGCGGATTCCATACGCAGTTTTGGCAAAGCCCAACGCGCCCCTGGTTTCTTTTCATTCCTGCTTATAAAAAACCTATTGCAGTTATTCCAGAAATTGGTGCTGCTTTAATGCAAAAAACTTGGATTGAGGATATTCGGACATGGGGTGCTCCATCACCAAAAGATGACGGTATCACCATGTTGCTTGATTTGCTTGAACCACTGTCTATACAAGGTTCACGACTGGGCATCATGAAAGGCCACGAAACAAGTTTGCGAATGCCTCTTGGAGATTACGAAAGATTGATGTCTGGATTGCCGGGAATGGAGCTATTTGATGCTACAGATATTCTGCGCAGTTTGCGAATGGTGAAATCAGAAGCAGAAATTGAGAAAATTTCACATATTTGCAGCATTGCCTCGCGGACCTTTGAGCGAGCAAACGAGATATTTTACAAAGGTCAACCGCTTTCTGAAGCCTTTCGCGCTTTCCGCATGGAATGCCTGGCACAAGGGGCGGATGATGTCCCATATTTGGCAGGAGGAGCAGATCAAGGCGGTTATCGCGATATAATTTCACCACCTTCACAGAGGCCGTTACAGTCAGGAGATATTTTGATGTTAGACACAGGCGCAACATTTGACGGTTATTTTTGTGACTTTGATCGTAATTTTTCCATAGAGCAATCTGACGACTTGTCTCACCAAACCTATGATATACTGTGGCGTGCAACAGAAGCGGGTATGACTGCCGCAAGACCGGGAACTACCTGTCG
>JAKUUI010000230.1 GCA_022448485.1 SAR324 cluster bacterium | reverse complement strand
ATTGATTTGATTGGTCAGTTGTCCATCCGAAGGCACAAATTGTGGCAGCTTCTCCGCCTCGATAACATTCTCCTTGTTCTTGAGCAACAAGTCTTTGAGAAATTCTATTTGTTCTTGTGGCGTGTCGAGCAAAGCAAAGTCTGTATCATACTGGCGTTTCCAAATGGCTTTTGCTATCTCTAGATTATTCATCATTCACCTTTCCCTGTCTTTAGCTCATCCAATTCAATGATATTTGTTTCCTGTTTTATAATTTCAGAAATAACATTACTTGCATCCATCAATGCTTCATTCCGCAAATGGGCATAACGCTGTGTCATCAAGGGGGATTTATGAGTCAGCAGTTTTTGCAGGGTATAAAGATCAACCTTGCCGCTTGAGGCAAGATGTGAGGCGTAAACATGCCTGAGGCCATGGAGCATTCGAAAGTCTTCGGGCAGCTGAGCTTTTAATTTGATTCGATTTAAGGAGCGAGGTGTTTTTTTGCGCAGCTGCCCTCCCTCTCCGGGAAAAACAAACTCGCTTGCGGTGTCAGGATGTTCCTTCAAAACCTCCTCTGCCATTTTATTTAAAGGAATTGTTACATCCAGTCCACCTTTGGGGTCTCTGATCGTAATTGTTTTTCTGCGGAAATTAACATCGCTCCACTTCAGGCTGAATAATTCACCTCTCCTCATGCCCGTGTAAAGAGCTATGCGTAACATGTTTGATGCCTGAATGTCCTGCTCCTCATCCAATACTTTAATCAGCCGGCTCAATTCCTCTGGTGTCAAATCTTCGGTTTTGATGTTGTTTACTCTTGGCATTTCTACAACAAAGCTGATGCCGGCACACAAGCCACGCTTTGCAGCAAAGTTTGCAGTTCGATTCAAAATTTCCAGTGCATGACGAATTGTGGCGGGTTTTAGTTTCTTTTTATGAAGCCCTTCTTTGAGTTTATTTATATCAAAATGAGTAACTTCCTCTGGTGTTTTGTTAGCAAAGCTTTTTCCCAGATAGCTCTTAAACCTTCTAACATCATTTGCCCTTCCCTTCAGGTCAGGGCGACTGGCAAGATATTCATCAAAGATTTTCTGGAATGTCCACCGGTTTTCCACGGACTCTTTTCGTACCTTCTCCCTGGCCCGTTTCTCGACATTAGATTCAGATTTTCCGGCCAGTCGCTCAGTTCTGAGACGATTGGCTTTTGCTGCCGTCCATCCCTGGCTTTTCCTTCCGGCTCTCTCTTCAATGAGTTTTCTGTCTTTCTTGTAGCGAATGAAAAATGTCTGGTCACCACTGTCAAGTTCAACAAAAAAAACTCCACTGTGCTTGGTACTATTTCTGCTCTGCTTTGGCACTTTTTTCTACTATTAATTGATTAGTTTTACAGATGTGCTATAATTCGTCTGAGAGTTGCATAATGTAACTTGAAAAGCTGCATATGCTAACTTGAGATTTAAGGGTGTTAATTATCCCCCACCGTATCCCCCACCAGTTTTTATAAAATGGATAGAACTGGTTAGAACTGAGTAGAAATGATTGTAGGCTGTAGATGTTTAATTTGCAAGGTAAAGTAGGGGATTGCAGAATAATTGAGAAAAAAGTAGAATTTGCGAGAAATGCTATTTAACGGGTTCGAACCCCGTTTCTCGCTCCATGTTTCTGGTGATTTTTTTGCAGGAATATTATCATAACTTTTAAAAGAAACACCAGTTTTCAGGCAAGGTCTATTCAATGAATGAAAAAACCAAAGATTTCAAACCTTTCATTTGTATTGATAATGCAGGAATATACCCCTTTAAAGATGCTTCTATCCTCCTAATAAATAATGCCAAACGGACTCAGCAAACAGATCATAACGGGAAAAC
>JAKUUI010000023.1 GCA_022448485.1 SAR324 cluster bacterium | reverse complement strand
TAAGACGATTTGTTTATTTTTACTTTTCCATCAATAAGTTTACTTTGAGTATTGACGACCGACCAAAAACTGGAATCTCTTCTGATGGACTTTTTTGCCTTTGCGGTTTGAGGCGGTGAATGCAGTTTTTTATTTTTTGGTGTTGATGCTTTAACTTTTTCAACAGAATTAGACGATTTCTTTATTTTTACTAATCAATCAATAAGTTTACTTTGAGTTTTGACGATCGACCAAAAACGGGAATCTCTTCTGATGGACTTTTTTGCCTTTGCGGTTTGAGGCGGTGAATGCAGTTTTTTATTTTTTGGTTTGGACGATTCATTTATTTTTACTTTTCCTTCAATAAGGGAATTTTGACTCTTGATGACTGACCAAACACGCTTGTTGGTGGCCAGGACTTTTTCTACTTCGTTAGCTAATACATCTATAGTAGTGCTTAAAAAAAGTACAAGTATCCCTAATGAGACAAAGCTGAAAAAGCGATAGTTGTCGTTAAAGGAAGACATTATTTTATTCTTTCAGAGAGTGTTATACTCTACGGACAGGAATATTGTTTTCACTGAGATATTCCTTAACTTGAGAAACTGTATATTTTCCATAATGAAAAACAGATGCTGCCAAAACTGCATCAGCCTTACCAATTGTGAGTGCGTCCCGAAAATGTTCAAAAGTACCACCACCACCTGAAGCAATGACAGGGATGTTAAGTGTTCCACTGATTGCTGCAGTTAATTCCAGTTCAAAACCATCCTGGTGACCATCTGCATCCATGCTTGTCAATAATATCTCTCCAGCTCCACGTTCCTCCATTTCATTGGCCCATGCCACAGCATCCAATCCAGTTGCTCGGCTTCCTCCGTGGCTGAAGACTTTCCATTTTGAATCTTTGTCTTTTGTCTTTTGTCTTTGTGTTTTTAATTCACGTTTCCTTGCATCAATTGCAACAACGATACACTGTGAACCAAAACGCTTTGCGCCTTCAGTGATGAGATTCGGGTTGCGTATTGCGGAAGAATTCACAGATACCTTGTCTGCACCTGCAGTTACAAGTGCATGCATGTCTTCAAGTGTTGAAATTCCACCACCAATAGTAAAAGGGATAAACAATTCACGTGCCAAGCGCGTCGCCAGCTCAATTGTTGTACCCCGATTTTCACTGGAAGCAGTAATGTCAAGAAAAACAAGTTCGTCAGCAGATTGTTCATTATAACGCTGTGCAAGCTCCAGTGGATCACCTGCATCGCGCAAGCCAACAAAACTTGTACCCTTGACCACGCGGCCCTCTTTTATGTCCAGACATGGAATTATACGACGTGCTAACATTTGAATACAGCCTTTAAATCAAGTTTACCTTCATAAATTGCTTTTCCACTGATCACCTGATCAACGCCGTCTGATTCCAGAGTTTTGAGCAGTTCCAAGTCCTCCATCGATGATACTCCACCGGATGCGACAACTCTTAATCCGGAGCGACGTGCAAAATTACTCAGGGCTTCAATATTTGGTCCGCTAAGCATTCCGTCATGGGCAATGTCAGTAAAAACGACTCTTTTTATACCAGCCTTTTTCCAACGCAAGGCAAAATCCACGTCGTCAATTTCCGTTCCCTCCTGCCAGCCTTCAATTGCAACTTTGCGGTTACGAGCGTCAATTCCGAGAATAATTTGTTTACCGGAAAAGCGCTGAATAATGTCCTCCAAAACATCAGGATTCTTGACGGCCATTGTGCCGATAATTACCGAAGCCACCCCCAACTCCAACATTCGCTCAACGTCGTCTGATGTCCGTAATCCACCTCCCAGCTGAACAGGAATTGAAATTGTTTTAAGAATTGAATGGATGCTGGCCAAGTTTGCGCTTTGTCCCTTGAATGCTCCATCCAAGTCAACCAGATGCAAACGCTTTGCTCCAGCATCTTCAAATGAACCAGCCATAGCAGCAGGATCATTTGAATAGACTGTTTCTGCGTCCGCCTCTCCTTGGAGCAGTCTCACACACTGTCCGTTTTTTAAGTCAATTGCAGGAATGAGCAGCATTGATTGTTTTAATTCTTGCGTTATAAGTTTGGTGACTAGTGAGCACTCTGAAATAATTAAACTTTATCGTCCATGATCCTGTAATTTGCTCTTGAAATCAAGTTAGAATTTAGGTCTTTTGATGAAAGAATTGGCTCAATACTTGAATGCCTGAATGGTTGCGTAAATTGAAGTAACTTGGTAATTACCGCAAAGAGATAAAAAATGTATCCAGTTTTACTACTATACAAAATAAACTATGCAAGTTGCCTCTAACACTACACCAGACAAACAAGCTGGATTGGAGCGGCAAGTCCAAAGTAAAGAGAGACCAACAGCCATAAATACTAAAGCCCCAGCGGTTAAATCTGAGGAAAAAGCAACTGCAGCAAAAGGTGCAGAACGTAACGAAACTTCGCAGTATTTAAAGGTTCTTTCAAGAATAGAAAACTTACTGATCCAAGATAAATTGCCTGAAGCTGCGGTAGAGGGGTTTGTTGGGGCAATTAAAAAACAAATCGATTTGATAAACGAGGCAGATAGGCAAATGCTGCTGAAGCTACCGGAAGTGACAAAACTGGATTTGAAAAATTTGGATGATCTTCCAGAAATGATCAAGAACAACCTGAGGAATGAAAGTAAATTACCTGCATTGCTCAAGGTGTTGCGACAGCCGAAATTTGCAGTCTTGATGCGGACTGACGGGAAGCCTGCCCCGAAAACTTACACAGCACAGTCTACACAACTGCCGACACCAGCGAAATCACCTGCCCCAAAACTTACCGGAGGTCCGCCAAATAAAGAAAAACCTGTTCTTGCTGCGTCTCCTCAAGCAGTTCAAAATACCAGTGACAAGAAAAGTACACCTGCAACGAATCCAGCAGCTTAAAGGAAAATTGTGAAACTGTTAGTTTAAAGCTGTCAAGCTATTTCGCAGAATTCATAATTAATTTACCTTCAAACTTACCACCAATCTGCATTTTCAATCCACCAATCGGAGTAATTATGTCCCCTTCAATGTGTGCGTTGCCCAAAACTTCTACCAGCTTAGTGGCATTTAGATCTCCTTCAACCCAACCATCGATCTTGATCACTGGCGATTGTATATGTCCCTTTACTTTTCCTAAAGCTCCAACTATGACAGAATGTTCACTTAAGACACTTCCAATATAAGTAGCATCAATACGAATGCTTTCTTTACTTTCAAGGCTTCCCTCCATTTGTAGATCCGAGCCCAAATAGCCTTTAACTAACTTCATCTTTAAACCTTATTTCTACAATAACCTGTTGGCGTTTTGTGGGATTAATCGCATTGTAACAGCAGCTTTTCTCTTAGGCTGGAATTTTTATTAACCTAAAAGAAATTCCACATGAGTGATACCTGATTATTTTGCGGAAAAGCATTTCAACTATAACCCATAGCCGCAGTTATGCGGACCCCATTTGCGTTCCCATGATGGTACACTTTTTTTCTTTAAAACAAAAGTATTGAACTGAAGATTATTCAGCGAAGCCACTCTTCAATACGCTCACATGCCTCCGCTAAAATAGGAAACAGGCTTGTATACACTTCAGGAGTGAGTTGATCTTTCGCCGGAAAATCCCGCAGCACCTGTGCTCCATCGTAATCAACACTTGCCACACGGACCCCTAAAAAATCATCTGGCATGTAAAAGTCTGAACCCGGAAGCAATGCCACACCTGTGTCTTCCAAAAGACGTTTGCTCAATTCCTCACTGGTATTGATACCTCGAGAATTCAGTATATCGCTAAAATTCTCAAAGTCCGGAAAAAGATAAAAAGCTCCTTGAGGCTTAGGACAATTTAAGCCTATTTCTGTAAACCGCTGATGTAAAAAATGTCCGGCTGCAGCATGAATATCACGACAGCGCTCAACGTGATTCCTCACCGATTCATAATTTTCAAATCCCGGAAGTGCTCCGTACTGCACAGGTGCGCTAACGCAACTGAAAGTCTCACTCACAAATGCGGAAAGCGGAGGCACAATTTCAGCCAATTCATTTGGAATCATAGCAAAACCTAGGCGCCAGCCTCCGGCTGAATAGGCTTTTGAAATGCCGCTTGTGGTAATTGTTCCTTCCGCAAAAAAATTGGCTATTCCTGAAAAGGGCTGGTCGCCAAAATTGGTCAGTGCATATATTTCATCCGAAATCACAATTACTCCGTGTTTTCTGCAGACTTCCGCCAAATCCTGTAATTCGTCAGGAGAATGAACACTTCCTGTTGGATTGTTTGGATTATTTAGAATCAATAATTTTTGCGGAGATTTCTGTCGGGTACATGTTTTTTCCAGCTCTTCTGCCTGTAAGCGATAACAGTTTTTCCGGTCTGTAGGGATTGTGATGAATGTCTTGGAGCGAATTTTTGCCTGTGGACCGTAACTGACCCAACTTGGTGCGGGAACCATGAGAGGGCCTTCCAATAAGTATACCAGTTGAAAAATCAGCTCTTTACTTCCAGGACCAATGAAAATATTTTCAAATGAGTAGTTATAGCCGAATTTATTATTAAACAAACCTGCAACCGCCTTCCTTAGTTCAGGCAATCCATATCCGGAAATATATTGCTTACGGTGGGCATTTTCCCTTAAAGCAATCTGCATTGGTTCAGGTACAGGAAACGGTGATTCGCCGAACCCCAGGTGACAGATGTTTTGACCCTCACTGCGTAACTTTATAGCACGCTGGTTGATGAATAAAGTTGCAGATTCTTTTAAAGTGCTGATTTGATCGTTAATAACCGGCTGCATTAGACGACTTAATGTTTAGTGTTTGACTGAAAATCAGTTAGCTCAGCGTTAATCAAGGAAAGAGCAGGTTTTTAACCTTTTACGAGTTCATCATTGTTGCAAAAAAAATTTTCGTCAAAACACAAATTAAATCTTAACCTGGCTACATTTATCCACTATTCCATCGATCAACGGAGACGAATTTCCACTGTACAGAAGCCAAAGTTGATGTGCAGCACGGGTGACGCCCACATATAACAATTGTCTAGAACGAATATCTGGACCATATGTTGAGGCATCTGCATCTACAATGATAACTGAATCGAATTCCAACCCCTTAGTCTGGGTAATATCGGTCACATCAATACCTGGTGTAAATGAAAATTCCTGATCGCTAATGAAACGCAGATTTGAAAGATCTGTGCGCTGCAAACCTTCATACAAGGTCTGGGCAGTTTCCTGCGTGCGGGCCAGTACTGCAACGCTGGCCAAGGGTTCTCGAATAGATAAATCTTTCAATGTGTCCGCGAGAAACGCCACCAACGCACCACGTTCCCTGAAACGGAAAATATCAACTGGAGCACCATGACGAGTTGAGTTCCACACAGTATTTACACTATGTTCACCTATAATTGTTTTTGCAACAGACATTATTTCATGAGTTGAACGGTACCCAATTTTTAACGGAGCTAAGGCTGTCACATCTGGTTTTGAACCATCTGGCAATGTCAAATGGCCTAGCGATTCTTCCCAGGTTTCATGTTTTCGCCCAATCATTATGCGCTGATCCAAATCTCCAGCTAATGTAACACTCGGCCGTTTTTCGGGAGTTAAACTTACTAAAAGCTGAAACTCAAGAGAACCAAAATCTTGAGCTTCATCGAGTACCAAATGTGTGTATATCAGGGGCTCTCCGTTTTTGCGTATTAATGGACCCATCAGCAATTGATAGAGCAAAAGCAAAAGCGTATCATCTTCTTCATCCAGCAAAGTTTTTTCATCGGTGAAATTCAAATCTTTACTGCCAAAGCCTTCAACTTGTTCAGTCAAAGAAACACGATCAGATTCTATAACTACTCCCGATTCTCTGCGCTTTTGGTATTGTCTAACCGCCCAAGTCCAAACGCTTGAGAGTTGGGCTTCGCTAAATTCACCAGGAACAAGCCGCTCCACTGTCTCAAACAACAATTCCTTACGGACAAGACAATCATTCCAAATTTGAGATGTTAATAATTGCGGTGAATCCAATAGTTCCGGAAAGGTCTGTTCCAAAACATTATCAAGCTGTTTTTCCATTCTGGCACTCGAAAGCTGAGGTATATCTTGTATTGACGCATCTCCTTTTGACCAGCGAACCAAATGCAGCAAGCGTGGAATCAAAGCTGACTCGGACAAGGCATCCCAAGCCTGAAGCAGTACTTCCAGTCCCTCAACTTTAGCAAGTTTTTCTTCAAACAGTTCACGGAACTTTGCTGTATGTTTCTGTATTTCTTCCTGGTAGTATTTCAACCACAATGGATGACGCTTCAGTTCGATCACCTCCATCGGTGTGTTTTCAGCATAGTGCACCGGTAATTCAGGAAGCACACGGCGACGCAGTCCAGACACCCATTTATGATATGTTCTGGGCCTTACACCGTTAACGCCCAAAGCAGGTAAAACCTTAGACATGTAATTCGCTAAAGCCGGTCCGAAAACAATCGGTAGCACAGTTTTCGGCTTAAAGTATTGGGGCTTTTTAGACATCAAATAAGCCAGCCTATGAAGTGACACTGTGGTTTTACCAGATCCGGCACCGCCTTGAATCAAAACTATTCCGGATTCAGAATGTGTTATTACTTCGAATTGCTGAGGATCCACCAGGGCAGTTATTTGCCGCAGATGTTTGTCTACCCGGTAACCTGAAAAATTGAGATCTGTTGTTTTTCCAGTGCTGCTTTTATATTTTTCTGGTGATTGAAGCTCGTCCAGTGTTTTGTCCTGACCACTTTCAAGCTGTGGTATTTTTTGACTTACCAAATGCCATTTATTACTTTTTTCTAGCTCTGGGGATAGGTCTTCCAATATACCACCCGGCCAGTTGATACGCCTCAGGATGCCGTTCTCAATCAGAAGCATTCTCCTTGTAACCAGCTCACCTTCCAATTCCTGTTCACCAATATCTTCAACATATTCATCACCTTCATGGTACCGGTAAAAAATTTGACTGATTGGAGCATTTTTCCAATCAACGATTGGACACGGTAAATGTGTGGAAAAGCAGTTCTGGTTTCCTATCAACAAATCCCGATCTCTTTTGTTCTCACGCAGGCGGATATGTGCAAAATATGGAGTATCGAGGTTAAAGCCAAAAGCGGTATTATGTGAATCTTGTTGAGAATGCAGTAAAACCAATCGCTCCATTTGTGCCATAACCGCAGGCACATCTTCCGGCAAGGTCTCTGCAAGAGAGTCTCGCAGTTCAATGATATTATTAAAATGTAAATTACTTATATTTAATTCTTTATCTTCAACTGCGAGCATCAGCAATCCTTGTTTTACCAAGAGCAGAAGCTGTTGTTCTTCCTCCAAAACCTTTGCATGTTCCGGAGATAATTTCTCATTTTTTTTCATTAGCCCCACTATTCGATTACTCTCTGAATTTTAGCACCCAAAGCATTTAGACGTTTGTCTATTGTTTCATATCCACGATCAATCTGATCAATGTTATGAATTTCCGTGATGCCATTTGCTCCGAGAGCAGCAATCAATAAAGCCATTCCTGCCCGGATATCCGGAGAAGAAACCCTTGCTCCTTTGAGAGGGGTTGGTCCGGAAACAACCGCCCGGTGCGGATCACAAAGAATAATTTGTGCCCCCATTTCAATTAGCTTATCCAGCCAAAATAAACGGCTTTCAAACATTTTTTCAAAAATTAAAACTGCACCAGTACATTGTGTGGCTACTACCGTCATTATACTGGTTAAATCTGCAGGAAATCCCGGCCAGGGAGCATCATCAATTTTTGGTATTCCCCCGGCTATTTCTTTCTGGACGATAAGTTTCTGTTTTTTCGGAATGATCAAATCGTCACCTTCAACTTGAATTTCTACTCCCAGTTTTTCAAACATCAGCCGAGTCATACGTAAATATCGGACTCCGGCATTCTTGATTCGTAATTCACTTCCCGTAACAGCAGCCAATCCAATGAAAGAACCAACTTCGGTGTGGTCCGGCTGAATCGAGTATTCTCCTCCACTTAATCCGGACACTCCATCAATGTTAAGCAAATTGCTGCCGATACCATCGATTTTTGCTCCCAGAAGCACCAGAAAATGACAAAGTCCCTGAACATGTGGTTCACAAGCAGCATTATAAATCTTTGTTTTACCTTGTGCTGTTACTGCAGCCATGACTGCATTCTCTGTGGCCATGACACTGGCCTCATCAAGAAAAATCTGTGTCCCTATTAAGCCATTGGTCTGCATCTGATAAAACCCATTTTTACCTAGAGAAATGTTTGTACCAAGCGTTTCGAGTGCAGAAATGTGGGTTTGAACTGGTCGTAAACCTATACGGTCACCACCAGGAGCAGGTAGAACAACGGATTTTTTGCGAGCAAGAAGGGGTCCGGCTAGAAGGAACGAACCACGAATCCGCGAGGCTTGTTCTGAATCAGGATTAGCTGACTGTAGGTGACATGGATCAAAACGGAATGAATGTTTATCAATTTTCATTACCTCTACTCCGAGACTGACCAACAGGTCACGCATGATAGTAATGTCTAGAATGTCTGGCACGTTATGTATAATAACTGGTTCCTGCGCCAGTATAGTTGCAGCAAGTATGGGGAGAGCCTCGTTTTTGTTGCCTGAAGGTGTGATGCTTCCGTGGAGCGGAACTCTACCTTCCACGATGAATTTATCCATCTTTGTATTATTTATTTTGCAGGCCGTTTGTAAATTTACGATTGATCGTTTAAGCGGTCTACCGTTGTCAGTCTGGGTGAGTTTCGAGGATTGAGACACGGACTGGCATTTGTTCAATCTTAGTTGTTCTGTTTTAAAATTCTGAACCGTTTATCTCATTTCCGTAAAATCTGATCCTAAGTGATGACGCAATCGCTCCAAATTTCCAGGAATTGCGGTTAGTGTCATAAACATACCTTCGTCCTGATAATCAATGTTGTCAACCCTGCTCCATTCGTAAATGTTAGCTAACTGCTGGGAGTGCTGATAATCTAGACGAATTGTCACAGTCTTCATCCGTTCATCAAAAAAAAGCAAAATCTGTTTTCTTAATTTCTCAACAAAAGTTGTGATTTTTTCCTGTCTGTTTTTCTCTCCGATCATAGCTGAAACAAAAATTGCTTCAGGATACAATTTTTCCAACATCAGCAAACGTGTAGGTGAAATCAGGTCTATTTTGTTAAACACCTTAAGGATTGGGATACTAGCAGCATCCAAATCTGCTAACACCTCAGCAGTCGTCTGCAAATGTTCATCGATGTTGCCGCTGGCATCAATTATTTGCAGCAACAAATCTGCATCCTTGACAGTCGCCAATGTGGAGCGAAAAGCAGCCACCAGTTCATGTGGTAGATTACTGATGAAACCAACAGTATCTGAAAGCAAAACTTTGGGACGAGAATCTTCTTCTAAAAGACGTGTTGTCGAGTCAAGCGTGGCAAATAAGCGATCTTCCACTAACAAACCTGAATCAGTAAGTGCATTCATTATAGTGGATTTTCCGGCATTGGTGTAGCCAATCAGACTCACCAACAGGCAATTGGAACGTCGTTGTTTCTGAGTGTGGCGTTCTTTTTCGACACGTTTTAACTGACTCTTGAAACGTGTGATTCGTTGGCGCAAAAACTGTCTGTCTTTCTCAATCTGCTTTTCGCCAGTACCACGGGAAGCCCCAATTCCCCCACGTTCACGGTCAAGGTGTTTCCACAATCCAGCTAAACGAGGCAACAAATATTCGGACTGCGCCAATCCGATTTGCAACTTTGCTTCACTGGTACGAGCATTCTGTGCAAAAATTTCTAATATTACCTGTGTACGGTCCAGTACTTCGCATTCCAATAATTTTTCTAAATTTTGTGTTTGTTTTGGACTGAGTGGATTATCTACAAGTACAGCATCTACCTCATCATTCCGTATTTTGTCTTTAATCTCAGCTAGCTTTCCTTTTCCAAAAAAATAAGCCGGATGTATTTGCGTGCGGGCCTGAATGATTTGCCCAGCCACTTCTCCGCCTAGCGAATAGGCCAGAGATGAGAGTTCTTCCAGCGAACTCACGACCTCTGAACTTGATCTGTTGGATAGTTGCAGCGAAACAAGTAGCGCGCGATCCCAATTATTAAATAATCTGTTCTCGTCCAAATAACCTCAGAATAATGACTCACAGCTATATTTTCGGACAAAAGTATAGCATAAAATTGAGCAAATGTACAATGTAAATTTCCAAAAAACCATCAAGGACACCAAATTTGTTGATTGACATACCGTGTATTTAAAACTCTGTCTGCAAACAGCTTGATGGACAACATTGAAAAGAATCAATTGTTAATATAGGTTTCACGCATTTCACGTTTGAGTGTTTTTCCGGCAATATTACGCGGAAAAACTTCCAGAATTTGCACATCAGCCACCCGTTGAAATTTAGCATCCACCCGTTGATTGATCCAAATTTTCAAATCCTTTGCAGCAATTTTCTGTTCCTTGTGAAAAATGACAGCGGCAATCGGAATTTCACCCCATTTTTCATCCGGGATTCCCAGTACAGCCACTTCCGCAACCGCCGGATGCTGAATGATAACCTCTTCAATGTCCTTCGGATAAACATTGACTCCGCCGCTGATGATCATGTCTTTGACGCGGTCCACCAAAAACAGAAAACCGTCCTCATCCATATAGCCCAAATCTCCCGAATGCAGCCATCCGTCAACAATAGTTTTTTCGGTTAAATCCGGACGTTTGTAATAACCGGGCATCATCATCGGCCCCCGACCACAAATTTCTCCAACCTCATTCGGTTCACATTCTTCGTCGTTTTCAGTCAAAATCCGTATATCGATAAACGGCGGAGCAGATCCGACCGATCCCACTTTTCTCACGGCATCGTCGCGATCTAAAACTGAAAAGAAGCCCTCTGTTACACCATACAATTCATAAAAAATTCCTGGTAAAACCTCGTTCAGTTTATGCTTGTATTCCAGCAAAAGCGGTGCACCAACATTTTGTAGCATTTCCAGCGAGTAGAGTTTTTTCGGATCAAATTCCGGATGATTGAGCAAGGCCATAATTTGCACCGGAACCATGACTATGTGCGTCACTTTTTCTTTTTCAATCGTTTGCAGAACTGCACCGGCATCAAATGAATGGTGTAAAATATAAGTTGCACCCAAATACATCCATGGCATCAGATCGAGCATTGCCCCGTTGAAAACAATTGCTCCGGCGTGCAACACAATACTTTCCGGACACATGCGCCAGGCGGACGCAAAATGAGTACAGTAAGTGGCACGGACATAATGCGTGTGAACAATGCCTTTCGGCGCGCCTGTGGTTCCGCTGGAATACATAATATTGTAAACATCATCATCGCCCAAATCTGTATCCGGAGGTTCTCCTTCAGAGGTTTCGGAAATGAAATCTGCATACGTCTGAAAGCCGGGACGCATTTTGCCTTCGCCTACTAAAATCCAACGCTCTTTTTGAATATTCGGAAGATCATCACGGATATTTTCCAAAGTTTCCGCAAAAGACGCATCCGCGAAAACAATGACAGTATCCGAATCCCGGAGCAAGGTCTTTAGTCCGGAAGCCAGTAACAACGGACTCGACGGCACAATCACGATTCCTGTTTTTGCGGCGACCCAATAGAGTAGCATCAACTCTTCACAATTTGGCAGTACAGTTGCCATTTTTTCGCCTTTGCGAATTCCGGATGCAAGAATTGCGTTTGCCAAACGATTCACCCGCACGTTCATTTCACGATAACTCAAACGCTCCTCACCGATCACAAAAGCCAAATGTTCCGATCGATAACGGGCGTGTCTTGGAAGTAGAGAACCAATGTTCATAGATAAATTATTCTTTAGTCCATTTAATGAAACTGTAAATTGGTAATTTTAGAGTGGAGTGATAAATACCACAGACACTTTGCACTTTCAAGCAAAAGCTGGAAAAATCATTAAGACAAGTAATTTACAAAAAAACACCTCAGGACAAATTAGATTGAGCCTAACAAAATGAAACCGAAAACATTGCATTTTTTGTGTTTCGGAATTCTACTACCACTGGTTTTGGCAAGCTGTAGTTTTTCAGAAAGTTTACGGGAGAGGCACTTAGCTGCAAAGTATTCCAGACCGGAAGCTCCCTTGCTGGCAGAAGTACTGATGCATCTGCAGTTGGATTATGTTGAGTCTGAAAAACTAGATCCAGAAAAATTGCTTCAAGGTGCATTGTCTGAACTAGGGCGGATGATTCCAGAAGTGGGGGTTGTTTCCAGATTGCAGGAAAAAGGTTTGGGACTGAGTTTGAAGATTAGGATTGAGAATGAAAACTTAGTCTTGCCTGTTTCTGAATTACATGGACTGTATGATTTGCAACTTGTACTGCAAAACTTGATGAAACGCCTTTTGCAAATGAAACCGCAGCTTACTCAGTTAAAAATTGAGCAGATGTTTGCCCGCGGGATTTTAAACCAGCTGGACGCATATTCTGTTTTATTGCCGCAGGAAATATATAATGAGTTCAACATCAACATCGGCGGTCAATTTGCCGGAGTAGGACTGGTTGTAGGAACGCATGATGACCAATTAACTGTGATTGCACCAATGGATGGGAGTCCTGCAGCACTTGCCGGAATACAGCCGCTTGACCGAATAGTGGCAGTTGACGGCGAAATAACAGAGCATATGACTCTCGATGAAATTCTCTACCGTCTGCGGGGAGAAATTGGAACTACGGTCACACTCAGCGTTTTACGTAAAGGACAGGCAAAAGCTTTAGAGTTTGAACTTTTGCGTGAAGAAATTAAGGTCGAAAGTGTTGAAACATTTGATTTGGAAAGCGGAAACCAAACTGTTCGATACGTAAGGATCAAGAATTTTCAAACTGATACATTTCAAGAACTTATAAATAAGCTTGGTGCTTTGAACAAGATCCACGGTTTGATTCTTGATTTGCGCAATAATCCTGGAGGATTACTGGAACAAGCGATTCGGGTCAGTGATTTGTTTTTGCCGGGCAAACAACGTATCGTAAGCACCAAAGGGACAACCGTTTCTTCAATCCATGATGCAAAACATTTGTTTGCCGCAGAGCATTTATTGAACATTCCATTGGTTTTGCTGATTAACCGGGGAAGTGCTTCGGCTTCAGAAATTGTCGCTGCAGCATTGAAACAAAATAAGCGTGCAGTCGTGATTGGTGTGCAAAGTTTTGGTAAGGGGACAGTTCAAACACTGTGGGATTTGAAAGACGGATCAGGACTGAAACTAACCATCGGTGAATATTTGACGCCCTCCGGACGCTCAATCCAAGATGTCGGTGTCATGCCAAATCTGCAGCTGATTCCTCTATCTGTTCCAAAACTTGTAAGTCAGGTATCAGAAGCCGGGAGTCAGGAACAGTCCACAGCCCAAAAACGGTTCGGGTTGCTTCCAGAGTTGGATGCAGAAAAAACCGTAAAGGATTCAGGCGAACTGCGGATACGTTATCTTTTACAACATACAAATCTGCATGATGATTCTGAAATAATAGATAAAAATGTGATTAAAGAAAAATTGAAAGCTGATATATTTATCAAAACAGCTAAACTGGTATTGTCGAAGTGGAACCCTCAAAATATTAATTCCGTTGTACAGAAAATTTCCCGGGAAGCAGATCAAAAAGAATCTGAAATAATTAAGCAAGCGCTCGCTAAACACGGCATTGAATGGAGCCTGAACCCGTTCTTAAAATCTGTACCTGCGGAAATGCTGGATTTATCCTGGTCGACAGAAGCGATATCAGCAGAAGTTATACGCCTGAAAGTACAACTAAAAAATGTGGGAGATATTGACGCTCAGCGTTTGATTGTTGTAACACGGGCAAATAACGAATTGCTGGATGGCTTGGAGTTTCCGATCGGTAAACTTGTGCCGGAAGAGCTGGGATCACGTATCCTCGACGTTAAAATTCCCCCTGGAATGATGGAGGAAATTGAACCAGTAGAACTTCAGCTATATGATCACAATTTGAAGAAGCTAAAATCAGTGCACGAGCAATTGCATTTTTCGCCCAAAAGAAGACCTTCTTTTCAGCTGGTGATGAAAATGCTGGACAACGGAGAGCTTGGTAGTCATGGCAACGCTGATGGAAAAGTGCAATCCGGAGAAACAATCGCCCTGCGTTTTAAGATTGCTAATACCGGTGAAAAACCTGTGCCGGAATTATTGCTTAAAATACGAGGGACTGAGGGTTCATTCAAAATTAATCGAGGAAAAATTGTCTTAAAAAATCTGCTTCCGGATAATGAACAAAAAGATTTTTTGCTTTTTCAGACTTTAACAGGTGTAAAGAAATTGGGAAAAATCAGCTTGGAGATGCTGGACACAAAATCAGGCACTCCGAAAATTACACATTTATGGGATTTGAAAAATCTGCTTCCAGAAAAACCTGTTGTGACACCGGAGTTTACCGGATTGAAGTGGCAGGACGTTGACGGTAATTCTGTCGAGGGAGAAACGGCGCTGCAGTCGCTGGTTTTGAGTGGAAAAGTCAAAAATGCAGCTGATATGCGTGATGTGTTTGTACATTTAAATGATGAAAAAGTATTTTATTCTGCAAACTATGACACACGTGACGGAACAAAAAATCAGCTGGGAAATAATTCGAAATATCCCTTTAAAACCGTACTAAACTTAGAGCCAGGAAAAAATCAAATATCAGTATTTTCGAGGAACCGATATGGTTTTACTTCCGAGCGCAGGATACGAATTTTCCGGAGGCAATAAATTTGCTACTTTTCTCCACACGGAACCACGAAACACCTAAGGATCAGGTGGATATAAAATATGTGGTGTTTAAATGTACAATGTTTAACGGTAATTCGTGAATTGTACGTCAAAGTCAAAATCCTCTCCCTTGATTGCCTGCATCACTGTTTGCAGGTCATCCTTTTTTTTGCTGGCTACGCGTACGGAATCGCTTTGAGTTTGCGGTTGAACTTTAACTTTGATTGACTTGATAAATTGATTGATTTTTTTACACTGCTCCTTGGACAAGCCCTGCTGAATAGAGATTTCTTTCTTCTGCACTCTGCCGCTGGGCTCCGTTTTTCCATAAATAAGTGATTTGACAGGCACAGAACGTTTGATCAATTTGGTCAGCAAAATATCGATCGTAGTCTGCATTTTCAGCTCATCATCGGCAGTGATCAATAAAGACGGTTTTTCTTTGTCCAAGTTAATTTCACAGTTTGAACCACGGAAATCATAACGATTGTTAATCTCCCTCCGTGCCTGATCAACTGCATTGGTCACTTCTTGGATGTCAACTTCGCAGACAATATCAAATGAAGCCATATTTTGGTTGTTGGTTGAAGGTTATTGGTTTTTAGCAACAGATATGTGTGGATTAAAACAGATAAAACTATCCGTTTCTATCAGTGAAAATCAGCTGGACAGCACAAAACATTGTTGAATTAACAAACTTTTTGCGATAATGCTGCCTTGATAAAAGCGTTTATGTCACCGTTTAAAACTGCTTGAGTATTGCCTGCTTCCCGGTTTGTCCGGTGATCCTTGACCATTTGATATGGGTGCAAAACGTAACTCCTGATTTGACTGCCCCAGGCATTTTCCTGTTTTTTGCTGCTCTGCAAATCTTTTTCTTTGTTCAACTCTTTTTGCTGTAAATCAAAAAGCTGAGCCTTGAGCATTTTCATTGCAGTGGCTTTGTTTTTATGCTGAGAACGCTCATTTTGACATTGCACCACAATTCCGCTGGGAATGTGTGTTATCCGGACAGCAGAGTCGGTAGTGTTAACATGCTGACCTCCTGCACCACTGGCACGGTATGTGTCCACACGAATATCATCGGTCAGGATTTCAACTTCAACATCCTCATCAATTTCAGCATAAACAAAAACAGATGCAAACGAAGTGTGTCGGCGTTTTTGTGAATCAAAAGGTGAAATACGTACCAGTCGATGAACACCAATTTCCGCTTTTAATTTTCCATATGCATAGGGTCCTGAAACAGAAAAAGTTACTGACTTAATTCCTGCCTCATCTCCGGGCAGATAGTCCAGAAGCTGAAACTTAAAACCTTCCTCTGAGATCCATTTGCGGTACATTTCATAGAGCATTGAGGCCCAGTCTGTGGATTCTGTTCCTCCTGCTCCAGGATGTATCGAGACTATGGCATTTCTGTCGTCTTCTTCACCGTTAAACAAACCTGTTATCTCCAGGGAATCCAGATCTTTGTCAAGTTTTTCACAAGAATCTAGAATCTCTTTCAGCAGTTCAGCATCGTCTTCTTCTCGATACAATTCTGCAGCTGCTTTCAAATCTTCATGCAGGGAGTCCAATGTTTCCCAATCCTGAATGGAGTCACTCAAGCGTGAAACCTGCTTCAAGTGAGCGGTCCGTTCTCCTTGCGCTAACTCCCAGAAACTGTCGTGTGATGTTTCTCCTTCCAATTCCTGCAATTGATTTCGTTTAGTGGTGATTTCAAAGAAACCCTTCTAAGTCGCCCAGCCTCTGAGTTAGACCATCAATCCTCGTACTGATTTCTTCACTCAACATTGGTTCAAATCCTTTTCTTTATAGGTAAAATTCAAACTATAAATTCTATTGTCTATCAATTGAAATAACAAGTTGTAATCTTAAACGCTTGTGTTTAATTTGCGGGTCAGTATGGTGGTTTAGTGAAACATAAAACTTTTTGCCAAAAACATATTTGACATGCAAAAAAAAACGACTCGAAATTATCCATCATTTTCATTGCTCAGATTTACAGTCAGTATCTTAGCTCTGATATCAGTGCTGAGCGGATGCAAAACTTTTGACGTCAAAGACAAGCCGGACCTTTTGCCTTATATGCAAAAGCCTGTGGCTTTCCTTACAATCAAGTCACCAAAAAAACTGGAAACTGTATGGCCTGAATTGATGAACCGGATGGAGCAGCGGTTACGGGAATTACCGGCTCTGGGCAAAGTGACAGGTATTCAGGATAGAAATCAGAAATTGAATGACAACCCTAAACTTCGTGCGCTGTTCCGGAGCTACCTCAGCACGCTGACTCTCACTGGAATTTCAGATAAGGAAATTGCATGGAAACTGGAAAAGGAACTTGAAAGTCCATATTTATTACTGCTTGATTTTGTTTCATTTCCCTGCACCAAGGAGTGTTCTTCAAATGAACAATGGGTTATCCGACTAAACCTAATTGAAGCCCACACAGGTGATCTGGTCTATCGTGTGAGATTACAGCAAGTGCTTGATGGTAATCAGAGAACAGCAGAATCATACAATGAATTAGCCGAAAAACTTACTGCAGATATTATGGATGAGTTTGCTTCAGGATTCATTGTACCTTGGCATCGGTGGCGTTATGAACATTTGAAGCCAGAACCTGTCCGTACTTTACGCAGTGAAATTGGAATTTAGCCTTTAATTATTTCAAATCAGACTATGTTTTTGAATCAGTGGGAATCACGCTGGGAAGAGGGTCGTATCGGTTTTCATCTTCCGGAAGTAAATTCTTATTTGCTGCGTTATTCTGGAGTTTTATTAAAGCAGGCTCCGCAAAGTGTATTTGTTCCGCTATGTGGCAAAACTCTTGACTTGCCATGGCTGGCCGGCAGAACAAAAAAAGTAGTGGGCGTAGAATTGATACGCAAAGCAGTTGAAGATTTTTATGAGGAAAATAAAATAACTCATTTGATTCACCAAGCCGGAAAATTGCAGCTTTACAGTAACAGTTCCATTGATATTTTTCAAGGTGATTTCTTTGATTTAAACCATGAGCATGTGGCGCCATTTAAAGCAATTTATGACCGTGGGTCGATTGTGGCCATTGATCCGCCTGAACGTGAAAAATATGTGAATCACCTGATGTCTTTTCTTGAACCGGGAGGACGGCTTTTACTCATTACTCTGGAATATGATCAAAAGCAAATGACAGGACCGCCTTTTAGTGTTACGGCTAATGAAATTGAAATGCTTCTTGCTCCATTTGGGATACTGGAACTTCTGGAAACAAATGATATTCTGGATGATCGTCTTAGAAACAAGGGCCTGGATGTAACTTTGGAGCGTGTCTTTCAGCTTGTAAAGAATTAGCTATTTTCTTCTATTACAGTACAGACTATTGTGATCGCACCTGCTAATAACACAAAAACACTGGCAATAATTCCTGCACGTTATGCCTCTTCCAGGCTCCCCGGTAAACCGTTGGTGGAAATTGCCGGAAAATCAATGATTCAGCATGTGTGGGAACGTGCTGTGCAGACTCCATCAATTGATGAAGTTCTGGTAGCAACAGATGATCAGCGCATTTTGGATGCAGTAGAAAAATTTGGAGCTGAGGCAGTGCTGACCAGTTCGGAACATAAAACTGGCACAGACAGAATTGTCGAAGCTCTTTCCGGACGTTCCTGTGATTGGGTGCTCAATATTCAGGGTGATGAGCCGCTGGTTTTGCCTGTTGATTTGGAACTGCTGATTCAAAAAGCAGAAAACACCAAGGGTACTAAAGGTGCGACGCTAATTTTTAAAATCACAGATGAGGCAATGCTGCACGATCCAAATGTGGTCAAGGTGACTTTAAATCAAAGCAGCCAGGCCTTGTATTTTTCACGTTCGATGATTCCGTTTCCACGTTCTCCGCAATCCAGTAATTTTACGATTTGGCGTCATTTGGGCGTATATCTGTTTAAACGTGATTTTCTGCTGCAGTATCATCAGTGGCCTCGGACACCACTGGAGCAAACTGAACAATTGGAACAATTAAGAATTTTGGAAAATGGGGAAACCTTACTTTGTGTTGAAGCCGAAAACGATGGTGTGGGAGTGGACGTTCCTCAGGACGTGCTGCTTGCAGAAAAACTGATTCAGAGGCAAAAAATCTAATAAGTACAAACATGATGATCGGGACTTTGCATTCAAATTCTTTGTCTTTCAGACCCTGATCAACCTGAGTAGTGCCCCGGGCTAACTCCAAAAATCATATAAAGAGCAAATAACGTTACTATTATTGCTAGACCGGCCATGATGACACCTACATGTATGTCGGTACCGAGGGGGATACCAATTTCTCCTGCATCCATGCGCTGGTGTATTGCTTTATCAAGTGTTTCTCCTTCTTCAATACTCTTCTGCCGTTTTTTTATATCTTCTTTAACGGTTGCCTCAAACTCTTTTACCAACTCTTCCAAGCTGTTCATATTTTTCCTTTCAAATTCATTTTGAAGTTAATTATTGCGTATCCAATCTGTAGAAGCTCGGATATTCCTCAGGCCGCAAGTCTGAAAATCAAACTTTCTGCCATGGCATGACGCTAGCACACAAAGAAATGTTCGCCAAGCTTTTTATGCATCAACAGCATTCTGTTTGCTTAATTTTGCCTGGATCGATTTATGACTTTTCCACAGGGGATTTTTCACTAGATTCCAAGTCTGTTGTTTTAGCAGTATCATTTTCCGGAGAAGGAAAATCTTCTGAAGAGAGGTTGGTCGATTTTGATTTAGTTGAACTGACTTCTGTGTCAGGCTGATCTTCTGAATCATCTTTTTCAGTTTTGTCCAGTGTATCGGCTATTTTTTCCAGTTGTTCTCCAGAACTCATTTTCGAGAGAGACAACGGGTCTATCTTACTTGCTACTCCACCAAGCTCATTGCTTAAATCCTGTGCAGATTCCCGTATCTCCTTGAGTTCAATTTCCTCTTCAATTTTGTGCATTTCATCCTGCACCGTGGAACGCACATCACTGGTGGCACGTTTGAGTTCAACCAGACCTTTTCCAATAGAACGTAAAACTCCTGGAAGTTTATCAGGACCGATAAAAACAAGCGCAACAACAATGATAACAATTATTTCTGGAATCCCGATTCCAAACATGTGAGTGCTACTTGTGAGATTGTGCAAATTTTCAGATACTGCTAGGATAAGTCATCATACAGACTATCTTGCTCTAAAAGGAAAAGCAATGCAGGACTTTATCGCTGTACTGGATTTTGGAAGTCAATACGCACACCTGATAGCAAAACGTATTCGGCATTTAGGGGCCTACACCCAAATATTTTCTCCATCTGCAAACGAAAATTTGCTCCATAAAGCCAAAGGCATAGTCCTATCTGGTGGGCCTGCATCAGTATATTCATCTGATATTCCAAGTTTTAATTTAAAAATGTTGGATCTGGATTTGCCGATTCTAGGATTGTGTTACGGACATCAATTGATTACCAAAGAATTTGGCGGTACCATTGCCAACACCGGAAAAGGTGAATTTGGCAAAGCAATATTGCAGTATACTTCTGATTTTCCACTTTGGCAAAATGTTTCATTTCCAAACCAGGTGTGGATGAGCCACCAGGACAGTGTAACAAAATGCCCACCTGAATTTGAAATTACTGGCGTAACAGAATCCGGAAGTGTGGCAGCTATGGGACATCGTGATCGTCCGATTTATACTCTGCAATTTCATCCGGAAGTAAACGACTCCAAGCAGGGGCGAAAAATGCTGGCAAATTTCGTCAAAACCTGTGATGTGAGGTCCACGTGGTCAATGGAAACTTTTATCGAGGAGACAACTGAACGCTTACAGCAGGAAGTTGGCGAGCAGAAAGTCTTGATGTTTATTAGCGGAGGTGTGGATTCTTCTGTGGCCTTTGCCTTGTTAAATAAAGCAGTTGGAGAAGAACAAATGCTGGGGCTGTATATCAATAACGGCTTTATGCGAAAAAATGAAAGCGCTGAAATTATCGAACGTTATCGGCAGCAGGGCTATACCAATATCAAGTTGAGAGATTATAGTTCATATTTTTTAGATGCAGTTGCGGGCCAGGTTGATCCGCAAGTAAAGCGGCAAAAGATTGGTGCAACTTTCATTCGGATGCGTGACAAGTTTTTAAATGAACTTAATTTACCAGTTCAGGAATGGATGCTTGGACAGGGTACACTCTATCCGGACATTGTTGAATCTGGTGGTACCGAGCATGCGGAAGTTATTAAATCACACCACAATCGTGTTCAGGAGGTTTTGGATTTGGTTGAATCCGGAAAAGTTGTGGAACCGCTCAAAGAACTTTACAAAGATGAGGTCCGGCAAGTTGGAGCTTTGTTGGGCTTACCGGGTTCGATTGTCTGGAGACATCCATTTCCGGGTCCGGGACTTGCGATAAATGTACTATCTGCACGCGGTGATGAATTGTTTCCGGCCCCAGAAAAAACAGCCGCAGAAGTCTCCAATTGTTTGCAGAATAGTGTTTGTGATTATTTAATTCTTCCGGTGCGCTCGGTTGGAGTGCAGGGTGATCAGCGTACCTACACTCCTCCCGCTGCACTAATAAATACACCCCGCGATTGGAACTGGCTTGAAAAAGAGGCAACTCGTTTAACAAATGAAGTCCGGAGCGTTAACCGAGTTGTGTTGCAACTTGGCTCAAACAGCAAAGATCAGCACGCACCATTTCAGATTCGCAGAGCATTTTGCAGTAAAGAAAGACTGGATTTGCTGAGAGAGGCGGATTTTATGGCAACACAAATGCTAAAAAAAAATGGTTTGATGCGTAACATTTTTCAGTTGCTAGTGATTTTGTTGCCGATTTCAAAAAATGGAAAAGAAGATAGTATGGTCTTGCGTCCTGTTGTTTCTGAAGATGTGATGACTGCTCAATTTGCTCGAATCGATTGGAATTTGCTTGATCCTCTGGTAGAATCAATACTCGAACTTTCTGGAATTGAAACAGTTTTCTACGATATAACACACAAGCCTCCTGGTACGTTTGGATGGGAATAATTCCTAACCTCCTAATTTCCTCTAACATCTTGATTTGATTTACTTTCTCTAAAATTAAAGAGATTCAAAGTAGATTCAAACTTTTAATTTACTTAATTAAATCAAGATGATTCAGATATATAATTATTGGCTGGGAATGAATGCGAGCAGGATCAAAGCAGAAATGTTCTGTTTTGGAAAAATACTGGAAGGAGAAAAAGGGTAATGGTTTGCTGCAGCACTTTTCAGGCCAGCTTATCTTTTTTCATCAATTAAAAACAATAACTAAAGCTGAATACATAAAAATTAGATGCTAGATCAACGTATGCTGTCCAACATAGATTGGACTCTTTGTTTTTTGGTTCTGCTGATTTGCGGTGTGGGTTTGGTTGCACTTTCTTCTGCAACAGTAGGGACTCCCGGGCAGGAAGATTATTTAATGCAGCAAGTCTTTCGCATTTTTGCTGGAATTGGAGTGATTATTTTGACCCAGTTGATTCACTACCGGAACTGGGCACGCCTTGGTTTTTTAATTCATTTGGTGATGATTGGTTTGCTGGTACTTGTACTGCTTTACGGAACTGGAGGTCCGGGAGCACCTGTGCAGCGCTGGCTGAAAGTGGGTCCGTTTTTTTTCCAGCCCTCTGAGTTCAGTAAATTTACGCTAGTGTTGGCGCTTTCACATCATTTCAGGGATTTCGAACAGCCTAAAGGCAATTGGCTTTGGATGGTTTGGCCGCTTGCATTGATGGCTGTTCCTGTAGTCTTGATTGTCAAACAGCCGGACTTGGGCACAGCCATGTTACTTATGATTGTTTTCGTACCAATCATTTTTTTGATGGGCATTCGTCTCAAGACTATTTTTATCCTCGGAGTCCTCATAGTGGCTTCCCTGCCAATTGTCTGGATCTACGTGCTCAAATCTTATCAAAAAGGACGTATCCTGACTTTTCTTAATCCAGAACGTGATCCTCTGGGATCCGGCTATCACATAATTCAATCCAAAATTGCAATCGGCAGTGGCGGAGTTTTCGGTAAAGGCTTTGGCAATGGTACACAGGGTCAACTGAATTTTTTACCTGCACACCACACGGATTTTATTTTTTCAGTTTTTTCTGAAGAATGGGGATTTGTTGGTGCAATGCTGGTTTTGATATTGTTTTTGACGCTTGCATTGTGGTCACTGGCAGAAGTACTGAAATCGAAAAATCGTGTGAGTTCCATTCAAATTACAGGAATTGTCGCAATTATCATTTCACATGTTTTGATCAATATTGGCATGACTACAGGCTTGATGCCGGTTGTGGGCGTGCCGCTTCCATTTTTTAGCTATGGTGGTTCTTCAATGCTCTCCATGATGTTTGGAATAGGCCTTTTACTGAACATCCGTATGCGTCGTTTTGAAAAAAAATAAAAAACTTAAATTCCAAGTTTACAGACTTAATTCCTTCTAGTTGTGAATTTATGGTTCGTCTTCGTTTTGCACCGAGTCCCACCGGATATTTGCATGTCGGTGGTTTGCGTACTGCACTATTTTGCTGGTTTTATGTGCGTCAACAAGGTGGAAAATTAATCTTCCGTTTAGAAGATACTGACCAAAAACGGTTGGTAGAAGGCGCTGAAAATGGTTTGATCGGCATGTTGGAGTGGGCCGGCATTGATCTTGACGAAAGTCCAAGAAGTGGAGGCGAATCAGGTCCGTATCGTCAATCTGAGCGCTTGGAAATATACAATCAGTACGTCCGGAAATTACTTGAGGAAGATAATGCATATCGGTGTTTTTGCTCTTTGGAACGTCTGGAAAAGCTCAAGGATGAGCAGCGGGCAAAAGGAGAAACGCCGCGTTATGACGGATTTTGCAGGTATCTGCCGCGGGAAGAAGTCAGACGCCGCACTGACTCCGGGGAAGCACATGTTGTACGCATGAAAATACCGGAAATTCCGGAAACCATGGTGCTTAATGATTTAATTAGGGGCAGTGTTTCAATTGAAACTAGTAAAACGGAAGATCAGATTATTATCAAAAGTGATGGCTTTCCGACTTATCACTTGGCAGTTGTCGTTGATGACCACTTGATGAAAATAACGCATGTGGTACGTGGTGAAGAATGGTTGCCTTCATTTCCAAAACATTTGCTGCTTTATCGCTATTTTGGCTGGGATCCTCCACAATTCGCCCATTTGCCATTAATTCTCAACCCTGACCGATCCAAACTTAGTAAACGACAGGGGGATGTTGCCGTGGAAGATTTCCGGGATCAAGGTTATCTTCCGGAAGTATTGGTGAATTTTATTGCTTTGCTGGGCTGGTCGCCTGCTCAGGATCAGGAGATGTTCACTCTTTCGGAACTGGTTGAAGAATTCAGCTTTGAGCGGGTTAATAAATCTGGAGCAGTTTTTAATCGGGAAAAACTTGACTGGATGAATCAGCAATATATCCAAAATTTGGAACTAGAAGATTTGCGCAGGCGACTGAGTCCATTTTTAGCAAAAACGCCTTATGCTGGTGAGGATGTAACTTTGCTCAGGAAAGCTGTCAAGATTCTGCAACCTCGTTTGGTGACACTTGTGGAAATTGGCGAGCGTCTTTCTTTATTTTTTGATGACAATCCGGAGGCAATGGATCCTGAGGTTTTGAGACTTCTGCGGGAGGACACTTCAAAACAGGTGCTCTCGGTTTTTATCGAGCAGCTGGAATTCATTGAAAATTTAACTGAAGATAACTTTAGGAGTGTTGTGAAAAATGTTCAAAAAGCGACAAATATCAAGGGGAAAAATCTGTGGTTGCCCTTGCGCTACGCAATCACACTAGAAGCTCAAGGTCCAGATTTAAAGCTCATGGTTGATTTTTTTGGCAAAGAGAAATGTTTGCGCTTAGTACGGCGTGCTCAGCAATTATGAGACAGATAGCAGTGGAAGTAAAAACGGGAAATCAGCAGATGTTTCAAAATAAAAATGAAATTTGCATGCAGATGATAGAGCTTGAGAACACAACGCCCCAACCCGTTTTATTTATTTATTTTCTATTTTTTTTCTGTCTTGTTTTAAGCTTCCCGGAAGTCAATTTTGCTGTTGCTCCAGTGGATGAATTAGCTGTCAATTTTGATTCCAGGCTGGAAACAGTCACTGAAGATATAACAGCACAGGTACTTGGAAGTGAAAAGAAAGTGGTCATTACCGTGATTGATCTCCTCAATCACGAAACGCAGGAGCGAGACGCAATGACTGATTTGCTGGAAGAGAAACTCACAGATTTGCTCTATAAAAAATTGCCGAATCAAGTTGTCCCATATTTCGAAACAGTGTATTTGCGTTTGGAATGGAGAAGTACGTTTCCGGAAATCCAGCATGACCCGCTTACAGAAGACATTGCAAAACTCACTGATGCAGATTGGCTGCTTACGGGAACTCACGAAACAATCGATGGTTTATTCTCTGTCAGATTAGAACTTTATGATCTGGTGAGTGGTGACTTGCTTTGGCAAATAGTTATAGGAAAGGATAGAACGATTGAAACTGATCTTGAAGCAAAGAAACTTGAGGAAAAGACAGTACAGAGAATCAAGCAGAACAGCGCCGTCCTCCCACCTCAAAATGTCTCTCCAGTTCCTACACCTTTGTTTCCCCAAGTTTTTCAAGATCCAGTTTTGGAGCAGGAAAAGACTGGTGAGTCTGATGCTAAATTTGTGTCTGCCCTGTCGACTGATATAGTTGAAGGAGTGCGGAAAATTCCGGAAGGAATGGTAATTATTAATGAAGGGGAATTTTTGATGGGGAGTGATCTTGGCGACGAAGATGAGTTGCCGGATCATTTGGTCTTTGTGCAGAGTTTTTATCTTGATCAGCATGAGGTGACAAATGCGGATTACAACAAGTGTTTGAAATGTGAGCGAGGGCACGGCGGCTTTGACACAGTTGATCCTCAGCAGCCGGTAGTCTATGTTGACTGGAAAAATGCTGATGCCTACTGTCAATTCCAAAACAAACGTCTACCGACTGAAGCAGAGTGGGAATATGCCGCCCGTGCGGGAAGTGAGGATGCATATAGTTTTGGAAACAATATCTCGCTGCTGGAAAATTACGCCTGGCTGAAATCGAATACTGTAGATGCAGGTCTCTGGGGAGCAAAAACCGTAGGCAGCAAAAAACCGAACCGGTGGGGCTTGTATGACCTGTACGGTAACGTAATGGAATGGGTTCAAAATTACTACATGCCGGATTATTTTGCCTCAGCTCGTCAACCCGAGAATCACAAAGGTCTGAGTGCTCCCGCAGTTGAAAAGTATCCTCTCCGGGTCGTGAGAGGTGGTGCATGGGGAGGGCTGCATGATGCTGGTACACCTGCCGGAGTACGTGCCGCTAAACGTTACGCTTTTGTAGAGTGGACACGCTCTTTTCAAATCGGTTTCCGTTGTGCAATGGATTTCCCAGAAACAAAGTAAAAAGAATGAATAAAAAACAATTTTCACTCTCTATAACGGAAAAGCTGAGATTGTATGTCTGATATTCCAATTGAAGCACATGTTCCGCCATCAGTGACAAAACTTGTTGAAGCACCGACAAAGCCGCGACTTAGTCGTAAAGTCGCTGCTTCTGCCTCCGAAAAGGTTTTGCCTTTCAGCACAGATTTGGAGTTGCGTGAACGCTATATAAATTTCTTTGGAGGATTGCGCTTGGGGAAATTACTGGAGGACTTGGATTTGATAGCAGGCCAGATGGCATACAAACACACAGAAGGATGGGAACGTGGATTAACTATTGTTACTGCAGCATGTGACCGGATTGATTTGTTGGGAGAATTACACAGTGACTGTGACCTGCAGCTGCTTTCCAGCATAAACTGGGTGGGACGCAGTTCCTTGGAAGTTGGCGTGCGGATTTCTTCAAAAGTAGGAAAAACCTGGAAAAGAGTTGCCCGTGCTTATTTCATCATGGTTGCCCGGCGTGAAGGAATAGCTGAACCGGTTAACTCTGTTGAACCTGTCGGTAAGGAGGAGCAACGGCGTTTTCAACAGGGCGAACAACGTCAGCGGCAGCGCCGAGCGATTGCGCAAACGAGTTATCTTCACAACACACCGACTGCAGATGAAAGCCGGGTTTTGCATGATCTATTTTTGAGGATCAAAAATGGAGAAATAGAAGGTGCGGCCATGGAGGATACAATCCGGCAATCAACTCTGCTGATGCATCCTCAGTCCCGCAACGTTCATAATAATATTTTTGGCGGATACCTGATGCGGGAAGCTTTTGAGCTGGCTTGGAATATTACTTATCTTTTTTGCAGGAAAAGGCCGCAGTTCGTCAGCATGGATCACATGTATTTCTACAAACCTGTAGAAATTGGATCAATCATTTCGTTTACAGGAACTGTAATTTATACTGTAGAAAAATCTTTGATGGTTGAGGTTGTCACAAAAGTCATTCTTCCAAAATCCGGCGAGACGCAGATTACCAATGTTTGTTATTTCACTTTCACTGCCCTTGATGATTCCGGAAATTCTCTACAGGTTCCGCTTGTTTTACCTCATAGTTACGAGGAGGGACTGAAATATCTTGATGGAGCAAAACGCTTCAAACTTGGTGAGAAAAAACGCGATAACGCATTTTAACAAAATAGATTAGCGGCTAATAGCACTAATAAATACGAATTTGCTTTCTAGCCCAAACTTGTCAGAAAGATGCAAAAACATGATCAGCACCACACAAACATCACACCTTGATCCCATTGGTTCTTTTCTGGCAATGGAAATTTTTTCCCGTGCCCTTGAACTTGAAAATTTAGGTCGAGATATCATACATATGGAATTCGGTGAGCCGGATTTTTCTGCACCACCAGATGCAGCGGAAGCAGTCCGAAAAAGTATGGAGTTGAATGCTGCAGGTTATACGCACACTCAGGGGATTGAGGAACTACGAAACGAAATTGTCAATAAATATGCACAGGATTATGGTGTTCAAATTCTTCCTGAACAAGTCCTTGTTTCCAATGGATCTTCGATTTTGCTCTATTTGTCAATTCAGTTGCTTGCTCCTCCTGGAAGTGAAGTCATTCTGACTGATCCCAGCTATGCCTGCTACGAAAACGTAATCCGGGCGGCTGGTGTAAAACCAGTTTTTATCAAGTTGAAACACGCTGAAGGTTTCCAGTTAAATGTTGATGAGCTTAAAAAACTGCTTACATCGAAAACGTGTGCCATCGTGATCAATTCACCAATGAACCCGACTGGCGTAGTTTTTTCTCAGGAAGTGATGAAGGCCTTGGCAGACTTGGATATTCCAGTAATTTCTGATGAAATCTATGCCGATTTGAATTTCGAAGATTCGCCATGTAGTTTTTTGAGTTTTTCACCAAAAACGGTTGCAATCAACGGTTTTTCCAAATACTACGCCATGACTGGTTGGCGTCTGGGATACATGATTACGCCCAGTGTATGGATGCCTGCTGCGGCGCGTCTGCATCAAAATCTGATGATTTCTGCGACGGAGTTTGTACAGGAAGCAGGAGTTTCAGTTTTACAAAAAAGTGCATCTTACTGTGAAAGCATGAAAACTGAGTTCAATCACAGACGGCAGTTTGTTTTGAAGCGCCTATGTGAACTTGGAATGGATCCAGGTTACACCCCGACCGGTGCATTTTATGTAATTTATAAATATCATGATGCTGAAAAATCCTCATTTGACCTTTGCCTAGAAGTGCTGGAAAAAACCGGTGTAGCCATTGCTCCTGGAAGAGATTTTGGACTTGGAGCAGAAGGTTACGTTCGGTTCAGTTACTCAAATTCCCTGGAAAATATTGACCGTGCACTGATTAGGCTGGCTGAAAGTAAGTTGTTGGCAAGCTAGTACTGCGTCAAATTTGAATGAAAAAGTGGTTTTTCCCTTCGACTCCCGATCTGGTCCACCAAGGAACCACGTCCAGGGAACGAAATCAGAAAAAGAAATAATCCAGTTTACCTGTATACCGATGTAGATAAAAGCACAAACAAATGAACCTTCAACACAACGTACAAGAAACAGAATCCGGCATGCGGATAGATCAGCTGCTGTCATCGTTTGATGAAATAGTTTCACGTGAACAAGCTCAGCGGCTTTTGAAATCCGGAAATGTTTTAATCAACGGCAAGATTGAGCTAGCTCCTTCGCGAAAAATTCGTGCAGGACAGGAAGTTCAGTTTACAATCCCTCCACAAGAATCTGCAAATCTTCTCCCGGAACAGGGCACAATGGAAATATTGTATGAGGATTCCCATTTAATTGTTATCAATAAGGCAGCAGGTGTAGTGATGCATCCTTCAGTGGGACATTATTCAGGCACACTTGTTAATTATTTGATGCATCATTGTCAGGATCTTTCCGGTATTGGAGGAGTGTTGCGTCCTGGAATTGTTCACCGACTGGACAAAAATACCTCCGGCGTTTTGGTGGTTGCAAAAACAGATGTGACCCACCTGCATTTGTCAAAGCAGTTCAAGCAACATACAGTCAAACGGCAGTATCAGGCATTGGTTTGGGGAGTTCCGGAAAAAAAGCATGGAGTTGTAAATGCATCACTGGGACGACATCCGGTGCGGCGCATGGATATGTCAATTATTGAAAATGATGCTCAAGAGGAAAGTGAGAGTAAAAAGAGGAAAAATGCTGTAACGCACTGGCGTGTTTTACAGCGCTTTGAGTTTGCGGCATTGCTGGCCTGCAGGCTGGAAACAGGAAGAACTCATCAAATCCGGGTACACCTAACCTCCATTGGGCACCCAATTATTGGTGATCCGCAATATGGGAAGTCACCATTCAAGCGGCTTTCATGTATTTCTGCAGAGTTAAGTCAAACCATCACGAATTTCCGTCGTCAGGCCCTGCACGCAGAGCTATTGGGATTCATTCACCCTTCTTCTGGAGAATGGTTGGAATTCAAGGCACAGTTTCCGGACGATTTTCAGAATTTGTTGATAGAAATGCAACGGGCTGAGGCTAAACTTTAATCAGCCCAAGATTGAATAGAAACATGGTACGAGAGCCGAGACGTGACAACTACGAGAAACGCCTGACCGTTGATGCGGAAGGTTATGTTTGGAGTGCGCATTGGGGAGGATCACGAATCTCACGTTATGATCATAATGACCAGGTAGATCAGGTGATCGAAATACCAGTTCCCATGGTGGCAAGCATGGCGTTTGGTGGCAAAAATCTAAAAAAATTGTTTGTCACAACACGCCCTGGCTGAATATGGAGAAAGACCAGATTAAAGCAGCTCCCTTGTCTGGCGGTTTGTTTGTGATCGATGTTGACTGTGAAAGTATGTAGGAGACCATCTTTTGTGGAGAAACACCACCTATGACCTTACTTGGGAACAGCTCAATGGATTGAGTTAAAAAATGGGGTTTAAACGGTATACACAGTTAGGCACCCTTCAAGTAAAATCCCCAATTCTTGTAAGATCAACCTTACATTGCTGAGGAAATTATGAGAGGGGGATATAAAATAAAAACTTTAAAATTAGTGTAAAAGTGGCATAAAATAACGATGGCACATTGGCTGACTGTTGCAGTAAATGGAGAGCAGGAAAAGGAAATGGAAGATCAACTGAGCGATGGAGATGAAGTTCTGTTTTTTACCGGTGTCAGCGGCGGATAACGTTTAAGTGATAATTAATAAAAAATAGTGGAGAGAAATATGGCTTACGGTTATAAAGGAAAAATACTGCATGTCAACTTAACAACTAGTGAAATTA
>JAKUUI010000229.1 GCA_022448485.1 SAR324 cluster bacterium | reverse complement strand
AGATTTCATAGATTATGATTCTGTTGTTTTCCTAAAAATAGACACCCAAGGCTATGAAGAGCAAGTTATGAATGGTGCCCATGCGTTGATGAAAAACATTGTTGGGTTGCAACTCGAAATATCTTTGGTTCCTTTGTATGAAGCTCATAGTTTATTAGACGACATGTTGCAAATCCTCAAAGAAAAAGGCTTTGAACTTTGGGGCATATCCACGGTGTTTTCCGATCCTCATACTGCACAGTTACTTCAAATTGACGCGACATTTTTTCGTACTAATACGCAGAGTTCAGACGAATCAATTACGATTACTGAAACAAATCTGAACAGCAGGAACATTCGAAAATCTGCTTTGGTATTTTTTAAAGCAATCATATATTTTATATTTGACAGCATCGCTGTGCAAGGTATTCCAACTTCCCAGGAAAATACTAAGAAAACAGTTATACTGATTCGTCAGGATAAGATCGGGGACTTCATTATTTGGTTGGATACTGCCAAAGAGTATCGTAAATTATACCCTCCTGAAAAATACAAAATCGTGTTGCTGGGTAATTCTTTGTGGGCTGATTTAGCAGAAAAGCTGCCTTATTGGGACCAAGTAATTCCTGTCAATGCCACAAAGCTAAAAACTATTTCCAGATATCGCCGTACCCTACTCCGGAAAGTGCGGGAATTAAGAGCGGAAGTTTCGATTCAGCCTACGTTTTCGAGAGAATTTTATCACGGTGACTCACTGGGCCGTGCCAGTGGTGCTATTCGTAATATCGGTTCTGTAGGTGATATGAGCAATCGCAATTGGTTGAAAAAATGGCTGGCAAGCTATTGGCACACTGAATTGATTTCTGCCTCACAGGAACCTCAAACTGAATTGGAACGCAATGCAGAGTTTCTTTCTGCTATTCAACCAAAGAATCACTTATCAAGCTACCCCAAATTTGATGTGTCTGAATCATGGAAAATTAACGATTTGCAACAGGATCATTTTTATGTACTAGCACCGGGGGCCGATAAAAGTTACCGTGAGTGGCCACTTACTTCTTATGCCGAGTTAGCTCAATTAATTTATGAAAATACTGGTTGGCCAGGATTAATTTGTGGTACAGAAAAAGAGGGAAATATAGGAACGCAAATCCAAAAGATTTGTGATGCTCCACTTGAGAATTATGCAGGGCGAACCACGCTCCCAGAGTTGGCCTGGTTATTGTCCAAAAGTCAATTATTAATTAGTAATGAAACAGGATCAGCTCACACCGCTTCAGCTGTCGGCACGCCGACGGTTTGCATTTTAGGAGGAGGACATTTTGAACGTTTTGCGCCTTATCCGGATTTTCCTGGGCAAACCAAAAACTTTCATTCTGTTTATCACAAAATGGCCTGCTATGGTTGTAACTGGGAATGTGTTTATTCACTAAAAAAAGATGAACCTGCCCCCTGCGTTTCAAAGATTAGCGTTGATGTTGTTTGGAAGAAAGTTGAAAAAATAATTGAAGCTAGTGAAGTGAAATGAGGAATGAATAGAATTCACTGCAAACACAAAAGATTTCTCAGAGATTAATGCTGAGAGCTTGAAATAAACTTTTGAGTTTTACCATTTTTCTTCAGTCTTTTTCCGTAATTCAGCAATTCTGTCACGTAATTCCGCAGCTCGTTCAAATTCTAAGGATTCTGCAGCTTCGTGGATTTCGACCTCAAATCCCACAATTTTTTCTTCCATATTGATCACTGTTTCGTAGACCGGAGTTTCTTCCGCTGCATAAGAATCGCTTTCAAGCATGTCATTCAGTTCGACAGGAGCAAAAGACGGTGCGATTTTCCGGAAAATGGTTTTCGGAACAATGCCGTATTTTTTGTTGTAA
>JAKUUI010000228.1 GCA_022448485.1 SAR324 cluster bacterium | reverse complement strand
ACTGATTCAGAACGTATGGAAGTCTCGCTCGAAGATCCTTACATCATCCTGGTGGAAAAGAAAGTCACTAACATGAAGGACATTCTTCCTGCAATTGAGCAAATCGCAAAGACAGGAAATCCTTTCTTGATCGTTGCGGAAGACATTGAAGGGGAAGCATTAGCAACACTCGTTGTCAATAAACTACGAGGTACCCTGAAGTGTGCAGCTGTAAAAGCTCCAGGTTTCGGTGATCGTCGTAAAGCGATGCTCGAAGATCTCGCGATTCTTACAGGAGGAGATGTCGTTTCCGAAGATATGGGAATGAAACTCGAAGACCTGACACTTGCTAAACTTGGTAAAGCCAAGTCTGTAGTTATTGACAAAGACAACACGACCGTTGTTGACGGTGGTGGTGATAAAGCAGGAATCAAATCCCGTATCAGTCAAATTCGCGCACAGATCGAAGATACATCTTCTGATTATGATCGTGAAAAGCTGCAGGAACGTCTGGCCAAATTGGCAGGCGGGGTGGCTGTAATTAACGTTGGTGCTGCAACTGAAATTGAGATGAAAGAGAAAAAAGCTCGAGTTGAAGATGCACTGCACGCAACACGCGCAGCGGTTGAAGAAGGGATTGTTCCTGGAGGCGGAGTTGCTTTAGTACGTTCCATTGAATCAGTAGAAAAGACTGTAAAAAGCATAAAACAACATGACCAGAAAGTTGGTGCTGAAATTGTTCTTAAGGCACTTGAAGCTCCTTTGCGTCAGATTGTAGCTAATGCAGGACTCGAAGGCGCACTGATTGTCGATAAAGTAAAAGCAAGCAGCACAAACGAAGGTTTTGACGCTGCCAGCGAAAAATATACCGACATGATTTCTGCCGGAATTATTGATCCGACTAAAGTCGTTCGAACTGCTCTGGAAAATGCTGCATCCGTCGCCGGATTGCTGTTGACCACAGAAGCAGGAATTCATGATGCTCCTGAAGAAAAAGCAGCTGGTGGTGGAATGCCAGGTGGTGCTCCTGACATGGGCGGAATGGGCGGAATGGGAGGCATGGGCGGAATGATGTAATTTCCGTTAAGAATCCTGTCTGAATAAAAAAAGGCGAGTCGGCTCTGAGAGCTGGCCCGCCTTTTTTGTTTTTGGATTATTTTAAAAGAGGAATTAACTTTGAATATTCTAAGGCGGAATCAGTTATTATTTTCTACTGCTTCCAGGGATTCTTTGCAGATTATACAATAAGTGGTTACAGGTCGAATGAGTAATCGCTTTTCATCAATTTCCTGACCGCATTCTTCACAGTATCCAAATGTTTTCTTTTCTATCCGTTCCAGGGCTTCTTCAACCTTACCAAGTAGTTTGCGCTCCCGGTCCCGAATTCGTAAATTATTGATGTGTTCAGTCTCCAGTGAGGCCCGATCATTGGGATCAGGATAGAGCGTACTTTCTTCCTGCATGCCGTGCACGGTTTCATCAGATTCACCAATAATTTCCGTTTGCAATTCTTTCAAACGTATTTTGATTTTGTCCAGCTTTTTGTCCTGCACTCCTGTTCCCTCCATATAGAATGCGTTTTTTATTCATTAATTTGTTACCACCCATTTTACAGTTATTTAAAAATCTTGAAAGTCTTTTTTTGAAAAATTTGGCACTATGTGTCAAGGGTCATTGAAGTTAAAAAAGTAAATCTTTAACTAATCAGTAACTCGACAGTCACGACAAAACTCATGACTCACGCGTATATATTACGACTAAATGATTTCAGTGGATAAAAATGTAAAGGAAGGCTTTAAGTGATTTGGTCGAGGTGAGAGGATTTGAACCTCCGGCCTCTTCGTCCCGAACGAAGCACGCTACCAGACTGCGCCACACCTC
>JAKUUI010000227.1 GCA_022448485.1 SAR324 cluster bacterium | reverse complement strand
AAAACCGTAAAGCATTAACTGACTGGATTGCACAAACAGACTTCGCTGCGGCGCACAAGGCCCCGCTTTGTTGCCTCACCAACAAGACTCACAAGTTGAGCATTGAGTTCTTCAACTGATTTCTCTTTGACTATTTCATGCCGATCAACTGGCCTGAAGCCTGCTCTATCCAAAAGATCGCAAGTTGCACCTAGACGTACACTCTCACTCTCAGCATTCTCTGCAAGGTCAGATAGTATATTCAATGCCCTAGGTGCTATTTCAGCAAAGTTACGGTGTAACTCGTCTGTTATTTGATCTGCACACTCTCTGCGGAGCTTACAAGCCTGATTCCGAAGTGTATGCGTGTCTTTGTATCCAGCCTTCTTTGCTGCTTCCAAGTGATCTCCAGAGCGTACATACTCCTCAACGAACACCTGTCTTTGATTAGTTAAGTCTGTCTTTGTCGAAATTCCCATCTTTGCTTTGCAAACTGAGCGTTTTAAGCTGTTTAATTAAGTCTTTATTCAGATTTGTCCGGAACTCCAAGTTGTCGCAGTGCATCAAGAAAACGCTTCGCAAATTCCTGTTCTTTCATTAAACCAAAAATTGGTGCTAAAACGGAAATATTGAATTTTTTCCCATAAACGACTAATTCTGTCAATTGACTAGCGTATTTCTCAGCATTCTCAAGATTTTGTCTGAAAACCGATATCACTGCCAAGCCTGCTAGAGCTGCATATTTATCTGAAACAATTTCAGTATCAGATTTAAGAACTGCTTCAAAAATTTCTTCTGCCTCATCATATTTTTCCAGAACCAACAAACTAATACCCAACTGCCATGCATACCATTTAGGATGATATGGTTGGAGGCGCATCGCACGCTTTAAAAGAATGGCTGATTCCTCAGACTTTCCAGAATTCCGATAAACGGTTCCAGCAATAGCTGCTGTATTCCCATCTGATGGACTGATCTCAGTGGCACGACGAGCATTTTCAATTGCGGACTCGAAATCTTGTTCAAACAGATCAAACCATGCAAGCAATGTAAGAGATCCCCCATCGCCCATGATAGCGTGGGCCTTTTCTCCAAACTCTCGCCCTAATTTAATACTTTGCTTTGGATCATTAGTTAGTCCCATTACTATCTTCTGCCAATGTATCCAACCCATATCGAGATTACCCATGCCGCCTTCCGGATTTTTCTTGTAAAGCTCCCCATAAATTCTTTCTGCATCCTGATGTCCATCAAGTGTAAATGTTAAAAAACGATCAAACCCTTTCATATGTAGACGCATGCCCTCAGGATCACCGAAATGTTTTTGCCAATCATTGGCTCTTTCACCAATAGTAAGCTTTACATGCATCTCGTAGAAAATCTTGTTGGTGATCTCGTCCTGCATAGCAAAGAGGTCATCCAATTTACGATCATAACGTTCCGCCCAAAGATGTTTGCCGTCAACTGCATCAACAAGTTGGGCGGTGACTCTAAGTTTCTCACCTGATTTCTGAACGCTGCCCTCCAGCACATAGCGCACCCCAAGCTGCTCGGCCACCTCCTGCACCTTGACGGCCTTGCCCTTGTAGGTGAAGCTGGAGTTGCGGGCGATCACGAACAGATTCGGAGAGGTGGCCAGCACGGCGATGATATTCTCGGAAAGACCGTCCCCCAGGTAATCCTGTGAGGCATCCCAGGACATGTTGTTGAAGGGCAGTACAGCGATGGATGGTTTGTCAGGGAGCTTGAAGGCGAACTTGGATTGGTCGGCTGGTTTGAAGTCAGGTTGCTGCTGCCACCATACCCCTCCGCCTGCTATGAGAGCAGCCAGAATGAAGACTGCAGTATATTTCTTCCAAGGGGCTGTCTGGCTGATTTTCTGAGTTTGTGTGAGTTT
>JAKUUI010000226.1 GCA_022448485.1 SAR324 cluster bacterium | reverse complement strand
AATTATGACAGGATTACAGGCTGGACAGGATTGTTTTGATGATTTAACCGTTACTAGACGGACCCACGGAGCAATGAATTAAATATTTTATAATATTCTGTGTTTTATAAAAACCTACCATCCCAATGAAGATATAGTCATGAATGGTGAATTAAAACAAGAAGATTTGAAACAAGTCCGAAAACTGTGCGAGGAAGAGGGAATTGTACCCGTTAGAAACCCCGCAAATGAGGATTTGCGACTGACAGAATTGAAGCGTCTGGGGATGCTGGAAAAGGATTTGGAGCAAGACCCACGCTACGCCTCACTCACCGAAGTGGCCACCTATCTTACAGAATGCCCATACTGTGCAATCAACATTTTGGGTTCAACCGTTCAAAGATGCAAAATTATCTTTGGATTGAGCAAGGAAGAAGAAAAAGATTTTCAAAGAGATTCCCCAAGAGACCTTTCGATTTGCCAGTTCAGCCTGACTAACCCCCATCAGCCCCTGGTTATTGAAAACCTCTTGGTGGACGAGCGCACCAAACAGAAATATAGCCGCCCGGAGTCTTCCCCTATACGGTTTTACGCAGGGGCACCTCTGATTAGTTCACGAGGGTTTGCACTGGGAACGCTTTGTGTGGTGGATGAAACTCCAAAATCTTTGAAGCACAATCAGATTGAAGGCTTACGACTCCTCGCCGATCAGATCGTGTCGTTGATTGAAAGCGAACATGAAGCGAAGCAACCCAAGGAGTCCGAAACGAAAACTGATGGAGAGCCTGCTGAATCCTCTGGACGATACTACTCTTCAACCACGATCCTGTTTGCAGATATTGTGGGGTTCACCTCAAAAGTGGAGCACTTGGATCCGGGTGAATTGCTGGCAACCTTGAATACGTTTTTCAAGGGCTTTGACAAGATTGTCAGCAAGCACAAGGTTCGCAAAGTTAAAACAATTGGAGACGCATACATGTGCGTGGGAGGAATTTCGGAACAGCGGAACTCTCATGCTAAAAAAGTCTGCAAGGCAGCGTTGGACATGCTGCGGTTTGTGGAGGCAGTGAATCTCCAGCAAGAAGTCCTCGGTAAGGAACGATGGGAATTGCGCATCGGTATCCATTCCGGAGCATTGATTGCTGGTACCACCGGCAACACCTTCGACATTTGGGGTGATGCAGTCAACATCGCCGCTCGCTTGGAAAGCAGCAGCGAGCCAGGTAAAATTCACATTTCCGAGAAAACCCGGGATTATTTAGAAGGGGGTGGGCAACTGACTCCTCGGGGAGAAATCACTCTCAAGGGCAAGGGTGTATGGAATACCTTTTTTCTTGAATCACTCAATTCATGAATGATGCTCTCATAAGGATTAAATCAGTGCTAAATTCCTCGTTCCATGGCAGAACCCCTGAACGAGTATTAGACAGCATTCTGTTACAGAATTGTGCAACGGGAATTATATTATTTTAACGCAAAAATCAAATGAAAATCAAAGACATTTACGAAACTATGGAATACAGTCCTGCACCTGAAAGTCCTGATTTAGCACTTGAGTGGCTCAAAGAACATAAATCGAAATTTGGGCTTTTTATCAATGGGAAATGGTGCAAAGCAAAGTCGGGCAAAGTTTTCAGCACAGACAATCCGGCAAGTGGCAAAAAACTGGCTTCGATTTCTGAAGCAGGAAAAAGCGACGTAGATTCAGCCGTGAGTGCGGCAAAACTAGCATTTCCAAAGTGGAAAGCCCTCTCCGGACATGAGCGTGCCCGCTATTTATATGCTCTCGCCAGACAGTTGCAAAAACACTCACGGCTATTTGCAGTCCTTGAAACTATGGATAACGGAAAAACGATTCGCGAAACCCGTGACATCGACATTCCTCTCGTAATCCGCCACTTTTATCATCACGCAGGCTGGGC
>JAKUUI010000225.1 GCA_022448485.1 SAR324 cluster bacterium | reverse complement strand
GCTCCACCAAAGTTTTCACGTCGATGCCCTGTGACTAAAATCATTCGTGACTGTTGAAGTTCGAAAGGTAAAACTACATCCATAGGTGAAGAATTTTCCAAGACCCAGTGTAAGGCATCAATTACGGTATTGCCAGTAATTGAAATGTTATTTTCTGAAAAGCCTTCATTTAATAAATTTCGTTTGCTCTCTACGGTTGGAGCAAAATGCAACCTTGCCATTTTGGAAGTGACCTGCCGATTTAACTCTTCCGGGAAAGGTGATTCCAAATCATATGTACGTAACCCTGCCTCCACATGTCCAACAGGTACTTTCTGAAAAAAAGCAGCCATTGCTCCAGCCATTGTAGATGTCGTGTCTCCTTGAACTAAAACCCAGTCGAATTCTTCCTGCTTTAAAACATGTGTGACACCATTTAGAACCTCACCTGTCAGATTTGCCAAATTCTGGTTTGGTTTCATCAGGTTTAAATCATAATCCGGAATGATTTTAAATAGTTTCAGTACTTGATCAAGCATCTCCCGATGCTGTCCTGTAACACAGACCTTAATGTCCAATTCCTGACGCAGTTTTAGAACAAGCGGGGCCATCTTGATCGCTTCGGGACGGGTGCCAAAAATGATCAGGATTTTCATGAGGCAGTATCTTCAAGCATTGATTCCAATTGAGAAACACAGACTTCCTTTGAAAAATGTTCGGTGGCATAGCTTTTCCCATTCTGTCCCAGTTTGGCAAAGGAATCTCTTTGCGATAACAGAGTACACATTGATTGAACACACGCGTCTTTATCAGCTGAGTCGGCAGAAAATCCACATTGCGCTGATTTTATTACACCATGTCCGTCACTAGAAGACTGAAGGAAAGCCGCAACCGGTAATCCAGCAGCCATATAACCTAAGATTTTTCCCGGCACAACTGGTGTTTTGTTTAGCGGATTGAGGCAAACCAGACCAATACTGCAAATTTGCAACAAATCCGGATACTCTTCACGAGAGACGAAGCCTTCAAAGCGCAGATTACTTAATGATTTTTCCTGAGCCATCTTTTGCAGCTTTTCTTTTTCCTGGCCATCTCCAACCAACAGAAAAAGTAATTCGGTATGGTCCTGCATCTGTTCAGCAACTTGCAACAGCAATTTTAAGTATTGTGAGGGCCCCATCACACCTGCGAATATGGCAACATCTTTTTGCTGGACATTCCACTTTTCCCTGAAGTCTACTTGAGAAACACCTGATTCGTGGTGATCAATATCAACCCAGTTGTGTAGAATTTGAAACTTGCTAGCCAAATTCGGATATTGTTTCTGGATGAAACGTATGTTCCCTTCAGAATGTACTGTCACTACATCCGCTGTACGATAAGCATATTTTTCCAAAGCACGGAAAAATATAATCTGCAATGGATTGCTCAAAATCCCTAAGTCGATTGCGTTTTGAGGAAATAAATCTTGTACATTCAACAAAAAACGGACATTGCTTCGCTGAAGCCAACTGCCCACTAAAGCCAACGGCAATGGTGGACTGTACACAACCACAGCATCGGGCATAATGTCGTATTGACGTAATTTGCGAAGAAATTTCACTGGCATGAGCAACTGTGCTACGCCCCGTAACAGATAATTTACATTGTGATGGGGAAGGGTTTTGACACGCAGAACCGTGATACCGTTTTCAATTTCTTTTTCAGAGAAAGAACGTGCTGTAGCATCTTGGTCAAGATTATATTCCGGCCAAGTCGTGATAACAGTGACATGATGTTTGCGGGAGTGTAATTCTTCAGCGAGTTCCAGCATCAAATGTGATGCTGATCTTATTTCAGGTGGGTAAGAATCGGTAACCAGTAAAATTTTCAAAATTTTTCAAGGCTAACAGCATTTACAGTTGCCAGGGATTTCTCAATGGCAAAAAT
>JAKUUI010000224.1 GCA_022448485.1 SAR324 cluster bacterium | reverse complement strand
TGGATTTAGTGGTAGCCGGAATTGTTGGAGCGGCAGGATTGCAACCAACTTTTTCTGCAGTCCAGGCAGGTAAAACGGTGGCAGTGGCCAACAAAGAACCACTGGTGATGGCTGGAGAACTGTTTGTACAAACAGCTAATAAAACCGGTGCGAAGCTGTTGCCCACAGACAGTGAGCATAATGCGATTTTTCAGGCACTCCACGGAGAGCCTCCGGAGCGTATCGCCAGACTGATTTTGACTGCCTCCGGAGGTCCATTCCGGGATCTTCCTTTGAAGGAGTTCGAAAAGATTACTCTTGCCGAAGCACTGAGCCATCCCAATTGGGAAATGGGTCGAAAAATTTCCATCGATTCGGCGACGATGATGAACAAAGGTCTGGAAATAATCGAGGCACACTGGCTGTTCAATACTCCGGTCGAAAATATTGATGTGCTGATGCAGCGGGAAAGCATCATTCATTCGATGGTAGAATTTATTGATGGTTCATTTTTGGCGCAAATGGGTCTTCCGGATATGAGAGTTCCAATTGCATACTGTCTCGGCTGGCCTGAACGGCTGCCGTTGAAAATACCTCGTTTGGATCCACTTTCCATGAGTACGCTCCATTTTGAAAAAATTGACCCGCAGCGCTACCCCTGCCTTCCGCTTGCAATCAAAGTTGCTAAACAGGGCGGAGCAGCACCTGCCGTTTTGAATGGCGCCAATGAAACAGTTGTTACCGCCTTTTTGGAAGAAGAAATCCACTTTGTTGAGATTGCTGAAACTATTGCAGCCGTGATCAAGGACTTTGAAAAAGCCTTGCACCAAGTAGATGTTCCTTCTTTCCTCCGGAAAATCCGCACACTGGAAGATGCAGAACATGCTGATAAATGGGGACGCAAGCAAGCAAGCAAAATACTGGAGAGTATTATCTAGTTGCCATTGAAATATAAGGAAATATGGATTCAACTAAAATAGTACTCTCAATCTTGGAAGAGACCTATATCATTCATAAGCTTGCCCAAAGCACTAACTTGCCGGAAGGGCTGATTGGGTGTGAATTCTACAGTCTGAGCAATTCACAAGAAGAATTGTCTTTGGTCTGTCCGGAGCAAATCTTAATTCAAAGTGAGAACAACAGCCCAAACTGGAAATGCTTGAAAGTGGCAGGACCGCTCGACTTAAATCTGACTGGTATACTTGCTGGACTTTCTGATACACTTGCAAAAGCAAAGATCAGTATTTTTGCAATTTCGACATTTGAGACGGATTACGTTTTGATCCAAAAACAAGTATTGGAAACTGCCAAATCTGCACTTAAAAGTGCGGGATATAAGTTTGAATAACTACTAACGTTCCCATTTTATTTCATTATGCTGACAACAATTTTATCTTTTATAGCAGTTCTTGGAGTTTTGATTTTCATTCATGAACTGGGACATTTTCTGGCGGCACGTCATGTAGGCGTACGTGTCGAAGCCTTTTCAATTGGATTCCCGCCAACTGCGTGGGGCAAGCAGGTTGGAGATACAGAATACCGGCTTTCGTGGGTTCCTATTGGCGGTTATGTTAAATTGTTTGGACAGAACGTCGAGGATGAAAATCCGGATGATCAGACAAATTATGCCGCAAAATCAATTTTTCAACGCCTTTACATACTTGCTGCAGGCCCGGCAATGAATCTGTTGTTTGCATTAATTTTTATGCCTCTGGTTTTTTTGATTGGCATGGATATGCCGGCTTATTTAAATGAACCTCCCCTCATTCAAAATGTCCAACCGGGAAGCTACGCCCAGGAAATAGGGATCCGCGCAAATGATGAAATACTCGCAGTGAACGGCACCTATGTTAAAAACTGGGAAGAAGTGCATAGTGAACTGGCTAAAGTTTCTACTGAAGAAACCCTGACCATGGAAGTTGATCGGGCTG
>JAKUUI010000223.1 GCA_022448485.1 SAR324 cluster bacterium | reverse complement strand
TACATCACTGTTGAATTCAAATTTTGTTGGGCTGTTTTTGTCTAAAAAAATGTCGTCCTTATGTGTTGTGGTCTCATTTCTTTTGATTCGTTCTCTGCGAGTAGTAGGGCGGATTGTCGGTAGTCTGGATGAAGTAGGCATGTTGATTAGTCTCTTTAACTTGGCTAGAAGATTAGAATGTTTTTACGCTCACTTATGGGCCAGTGATGTCATCACATTCAAGTGAGTCTGGTTTTGCTTTGAATAATAATTTATTGATCGCGTTAATGTAAGCAAATCCACTAGCCTCAATGGTATTTACCCCAACTCCCTTTCCCAAAACTTCTCGGTTGTCACTCACTACACGCACCGTGACCTCACCTTGTGCATCTCGGCCTTTGGTTTTTGACATGACCTGGTAGTCAATTAGTTTGCACGAGAGACCTGTGATGCTATCAATCGCATTACAGATTGAATCGACCGGTCCATCTCCATTTGCAGTGGCTTCGTTCTTTTCTCCGTCCCGATTTGTAAGAACAACCGATGCTTTGGGGATTTTTCCACTTTCAAAAGAACACTTTATGCTTTCAAGTTTGTAGGTGATCAAATCTTCCTCTGAAAACTTTTGTTTTTGGATGAGGGAAAGAATATCTTCTTCAAAAAGGTCTTTTTTTTCATCCGCAAGAATTTTAAAATCTTCAAAAACTTCCTTCAGTTCGCTATCCGTTAATGTATACCCTAGGTCTTCGATTTTCTTGGATAGTGCGTTTCGGCCCGAATGTTTACCAAGAACTAATTCCGACTCCTCTAACCCGATATCTTTTGGGTTCATTATTTCATAGGTATCTTTTTTCTTGAGAAAACCGTCTTGGTGAACACCGGATTCGTGGGCAAATGCGTTTTTACCAACAATGGCTTTGTTGCGTTGAACAAAAAATCCAGTCAAGCTACTAACTAATTTGCTGCAGGGCATAATCTGCTGGGTATCGATGCGTGTGTCCACACCAAAAAAATTTCTGCGGGTTTTAAGTGCCATGACAATTTCTTCCATGGCCGCGTTTCCAGCCCGTTCGCCAATACCATTGATGGTGCACTCTACCTGACGTGCTCCGGCTTTAACCGCGGCGAGTGAATTGGCAACGGCCATACCAAGGTCATTGTGGCAGTGTACGCTGATAACAGCTTTATCTATATTACTTACATTTGATTTAATATTAGATATGAGTTCACCAAATTCATCCGGTACCGCATAACCTACAGTGTCGGGTATATTCACTGTTTTTGCTCCTGCATCAATTACTGCCTCGATAACCTCGCACAGGAAATCTTGTTCTGTCCTGGATGCATCTTCCGGAGAAAACTCTATATCGTCGCAGAATTTTTTCCCAAACTGAACGGCATCTGTTGCCATTTTTATGATTTCAGATTTGTTTTTCTGAAGTTTGTGTTCGCGGTGTGTTTTTGATGTAGAAAGAAATATGTGGATACGCGGTGATTCTGCTTTTTCTAGGGCGCGGGCTGCGGCCTCTATGTCTTTTTCCAGGGCGCGAGCCAACCCAGCTATTGACGATCCTCTAATTTCACGAGCAATTTCTTTTACGGAGTCAAAATCACCTGGGGATGCGATAGGAAAACCTGCTTCGATCACGTCAACGTTTAAAGTAGCTAATTTTCGGGCTATTTCCAGCTTTTCTTTTAGGTTTAAACTCGCCCCAGGGCACTGCTCTCCATCACGCAATGTAGTGTCAAATATAACAAGTCTTTCTAGTGACATTGTTTTACATTTCCTTCATTAAAATGACTTCCTGAATAAGTCGCCGCTCAAACAGTAGTTGGCTGGTTTGTGGGCATGTTACGGTCCCTCGGGTTTCCCGATAACTCATCTAGCGTTGGTGTGGTCTGTCACTTAAATCAATCGAATACACTTTTTAGAAGAGATTTTCGTACACATACTC
>JAKUUI010000222.1 GCA_022448485.1 SAR324 cluster bacterium | reverse complement strand
TATTATGTACCTCCAGCAGTTTTGCCTTCCGGGGAGTATCGTCAAATCACCGGCAATCAGGCTCTGGCGCTAGGTTGCGTGGCCGCCTCCTTCCGTTCCGGACTCTCATTGATATATTCGAGTTATCCTATCACACCTGCTTCTGATATTCTTCACGAGTTGGCACAGTATAAAAATTTTGGTGTAAAAACCATTCAGGCTGAAGACGAAATTGCGGCAATGTCTTCCAGTATCGGTTCGGCATTTGGTGGTGTGTTAGCAGTAACTGGAACTAGCGGTCCGGGGTTTGACTTGAAAAGTGAGGCAATTGGTTATGCCGTGATGACTGAACTGCCTGTGGTGGTGCTGAATGTCCAGCGCGGAGGACCATCAACAGGTTTGCCGACCAAGGCAGAACAAACAGATTTGCTCTCAGCAGTTTACGGTCGACATGGTGAAGCTCCTGTTCCGGTGCTTGCTCCCTCCACTCCTGGAGATTGTTTTTTCATGGTGCTTGAAGCCTTTCGCTTGGCTATGAAATACATGACACCCGTGATTGTTCTCAGTGATGGAGGTCTGGCCAATGCGTCGGAACCATGGAAAATTCCGGATGAAGGTCAATTGCCGGACCTTGCGCCAACCTTTCACACTGATCCTGAAAACTTCTCTCCCTATGCTCGAAATCCAGAAACTCTCGGACGCAACTGGGCCATTCCAGGAACGCCTGGTCTGGAACACCGCCTAGGGGGATTGGAAAAAGACAGCTTCACCGGTGAAATCAGCTATGAACCGGAAAACCATGAAAAAATGGTTTTTCTTCGTAACGAGAAAATTCAGCGTATAGCAAAAGATTTACCGTCACTGGAAATTGTCGGGCCGGAAAAAAACGAGCTTTTAGTTGTTTCTTGGGGCAGCGTTTATGGTCCTGCATTCTCCGCTATTGATGAACTGCAAACCGAAGGGCATTCGGTTTCTATGTTACATCTTCGTCACCTAAATCCATTGCAGGAAAATTTAGGCAAGCTTCTCAGCAATTTTGAAAAGGTGTTGGTTCCGGAAATGAACTTGGGGCAATTGTCTCGTCTGCTGAGGGCTGAATATTTGGTTGACGTGATTTCTTTTTCGAAGTTGCAGGGCCGGCCATTTTTGGTTTCAGAAATCCGAAATAGGATTCTTGAATTGCTTGGAAAGAGCAGGAAAAACAAACCTTGCAGGGATTCGTAATTTGATTGTTAACTCGTAACTTTTTAAGAAATTCCTATGAATATTCCAGTTAGACCGGTCAGCTCCGTTGCCCTCACTAAGGCAGATTTTGTTTCCGAACAAACCGTGCGCTGGTGTCCAGGCTGTGGTGATTATTCGATTCTGGCTAATGTACAAAAGGTGATGCCTGGACTGAATATTCCTAAAGAAAATATTGTTTTTGTTTCCGGAATCGGCTGCTCCAGCCGCTTCCCATATTATATGGACACTTACGGACTGCATACCATTCATGGCCGGGCGCCCGCATTTGCTACTGGTTTAAAAGTAGCACGTCCAGATCTTGCGGTGTGGCTTGTAACGGGTGACGGAGACGGATTGAGCATCGGGGGGAATCAGTTACTGCATATGTTGCGACGTAACCTTGACATCAATGTTTTGCTGTTCAATAATCGGATTTACGGTCTTACGAAAGGTCAATACTCTCCAACTTCAGAACAGGGCAAAGTTACTAAAAGTACTCCCTTTGGTTCACCGGACAGTCCACTCAATCCAATGCTTTTTGCGCTCTCAGCCGGAGCAACTTTTATTGCCCGCACCTTCGATGTGGACGCAATAGGGATGCAGGATATCTTTATTGAAGCAGCAAAACATAAAGGCACTTCGTTTGTGGAAATTTATCAAAACTGCAACATTTTTAACGACGGCACTTTTGCCGCCGTCAGTGACCGATCTGCACGGGAAGATCGTATTTTGCGTCTCAAACATGGAAAGCCATTTATCTTCGGTAGAGAGCAAAACA
>JAKUUI010000221.1 GCA_022448485.1 SAR324 cluster bacterium | reverse complement strand
TGAATTACTAAAATGGTGACTTCTGCTGATCTGAAACTAAAATAAATTCTAAGTTCTATTTTTCTTCAGTGCAAGCCTTAACTTGCCTTGTCAAAGCCCATTTGCCGCCTACCTAATTCGGTCAAGTCCTCCAGTGAGGCACGGTTTGTATAGGCAAGCTCATAATCTTCCGGAGCAAAATCAGGAGCGCTTCGTCCTTCCTAAAAATGCTGCAACGTCGTCACGGTTCGGAATGGAATCCACAGCTCCGTAATTGGTTGTGGATAACGCAGCGGCAGCATTGGCGTATTCAGCCGCGGCGAATGGATCATCACTTCTTAGCCATTCCGACAGGAACGCTCCGTCAAAAGTATCTCCTGCTCCGGTTGCATCAATAGCCTTCACGGCATGTCCGGAAATATAGCACTCATTATTTCCGTCGGCAACAAGAACCCCTTGCTCACCCTGCTTTAAAACAACTAATTTAGCTCCGAGTTTTAGATAATAATCAATAATCTCTTTTGGTTCCTGGAGTCCTGTTAAAGATGTGACATCATCCAAACTGGGCAGAAGTACATCACACATTGGTACAACATGGTTAATCACATCTCTTGCTTGATTTAAAGTCCAAAGTTTAAGCCGTAAATTAGTATCATACGAAATTTTTACTCCTCTTTTACGTGCTTGATGAATGGCTGCAATAGCTGTTTCGCGAGACGAATCACTAATTGCCTGAGTGATAGCAGACAAATGCAAAACTTTCGCTTGTGAAACAACATCAACCGTTACATCTTCCGGAGTCATTTGACTAGCAGCTGATCCTCTTCTGTAATAGCTGAAGTGATGGCCATTTTCGTCATGTGTAACAAAGTAAATGCCTGTTGGAAACTCCGGATGCTGCAAGACATATGTGCAATCCACACCTTCTCTTTTCCACAACTCCAATAATTTTCTACCAAAAAGATCATTGCCTACTTTGCTCAAAAAACCTGAAGAAGTCTCCTGACGAGCAACTGCGATAGCGGTGTTGGAGGTGTCTCCCCCAAATCCTGAGCGATAAGTATTATTAGTGTCATCAGGAATTTGATTGAATTCTATTAGAGCTTCGCCCAAACATAGTACATCCATTTTCATGCGATTTACTGACATTAAAATGCAGCGGTTTGCTGCAAAACCTGCTTTCCAAGCTGAATTATAGTTTCTCGCTGACCATCCAGAATCAGTCCTTCATTCACCAGTTCACCTCCAAGACCAACACACATAGCTCCGTATTCAAGATATTGAGAAATATCATCTGATTTTACACCACCTGTAGGAATTAGGTGAACTTGCGGAAAAACTGACGAGAGCGCTTTCAAATAAGATGCTCCGCCCAAAAGGTTGATGGGGAATATCTTAACAGCGTCAGCACCTGCAATAACAGCACTCCGGACTTCAGTTGGAGTCATTGCTCCCAAAAAACACGGCACGTCTTTTTGATGAGAAATTCCTGGCAATTCTGTTACAATACAAGGCGAAACCAGATATTTAGCTCCGGAATCAAGACAACGCTCAGCCTGTTCTGCTGAGGTAACTGTTCCTGCACCAATCAAAAGATCTTTTCGCGAGGCGTATTGAGTGATTAACTCAAATGCGTCCGGAATCGTCAGAGTGATTTCAAAAGTTCTAAAGCCCGCATCAGTCAACCACTCAATGGCAGTTTCCGCTATTTCTGGTGTACTTGCACGTACTACAGGAATGATACGTAATTTCCGGAGTCGTTTCAAAACAGAATTTAAAGCCATTTAACCTCATTCACAACATTTAAGTTATAAGTTCCATAACTGCTTAAAAAAGTTTAAATTTACATTCTTTCAAAAATTAAAAAGAAACACGCATAACAGCTGGTAATATCAGCCTAGAATTTCACAAGATCACCGTGAACACCTCTGGTGAGGAGCAAAATTGGGCCGTCTTTTTTACCTCGAATCACCAACAAGGTTTGTTGAACGGCTTCGCCCTTTTCAT
>JAKUUI010000220.1 GCA_022448485.1 SAR324 cluster bacterium | reverse complement strand
CGGTAGCATAATACGGATGCCCTTGATTTTCATATTGTTCTCGTATGGGCTGCTTAAAATCTTCTTCCTCCTGCGCACTCCATTTTTTTCCTGCAGCCTCAATGTTTTCCCGCCTGACTGTAGCCAAAACAGAAGCTGCCTGTTCTCCGCCCATAACAGAAATTCGGGCATTGGGCCATGTCCAGAGCATACGCGGACTAAAGGCCCGACCGCACATTCCATAATTACCAGCACCATGCGAACCCCCAATGATCACGGTAAATTTTGGAACTTTCGCACAGGAAACAGCCGTAACCATTTTTGCTCCATCTTTGGCAATTCCACCGTGTTCATATTCCTGACCAACCATGAAGCCGGTAATGTTTTGCAGGAAAATCAGCGGAATTCCGCGCTGATTGCACAATTCCACAAAATGCGCTCCCTTGAGTGCGGACTCAGAAAACAGGATCCCGTTGTTGGCCACTATTCCCACAGGATAACCGTGAATATGCGCAAATGCTGTCACTAGTGTTGTACCGTAGAGAGCCTTGAATTCATGAAATTCAGAAGCGTCAACCAGACGTGCTATGACTTCCCGAACCTCATAAAATTGCCGATTATCTGTGGGAAGAATACCATGCAGTTCCTGCTGCGGATAAAGCGGATCAACTACTGGTTTTATCTTTACCGGCAATTCTTTTTTCCGATTCAGTCCAGCCACAATTTCTCTGGCGATGCTCAAGGCGTGTGTATCATTTTGGGCGAGATGATCCGTGACTCCGGAAATCCTGCTGTGAATTTCTCCACCACCAAGTTCTTCGGCAGTTACAGATTGTCCGGTTGCAGCTTTAACAAGAGGAGGTCCGCCCAAAAAAATAGTTCCCTGATCTTTGACGATCACATTTTCGTCACTCATCGCAGGAACGTATGCTCCTCCTGCTGTGCAGGAGCCCATTACGACTGCAATTTGAGAAATACCTCTGGCAGATAAATTTGCCTGGTTGTAGAAAATCCGGCCAAAATGTTCCTTGTCCGGAAAAACCTCATCCTGCCGTGGAAGAAACGCTCCTCCGGAATCAACCAGGTAAATACAGGGCAGATGATTTTCCAGCGCGATTTCCTGGGCCCGCAAATGTTTTTTTACCGTCAGCGGATAATATGTTCCGCCTTTAACAGTTGCATCATTTGCCACAACCATCACTTCAGTTCCGGAAACACGACCGATGCCTGTAATCATTCCTGCTGCAGGAACATCATCCTCATATACATCAAGTGCAGCCAGAGCAGAAAATTCTAAAAATGGACTGCCTGGGTCGAGTAACAAACGTACACGCTCCCTGGGCAAAAGCTTGCCGCGCCCGCTATGTTTTTTTCGTGCTTTTTCACTTCCACCCAAAGCAGATTTTTGGAGTTTCTCCTGGAGATCATCAACCAATTTCCCCATGTTTTCAGTGTTATTATGAAAGTCAGCAGACTGAATATCTATTTTTGATTTGAAAGCAGGCATTGAAAGGTTCTATGATTCAGAATTAAGGGTCACAGCTGATGAGAATGTGGGTCGTGGCTAGAAAAATGGTCCAGTTTGATCTAAGATAAAATTAACATCAATTGAATCGCTGAGTGCTTTATGATGTGTAATTTTGAAGTTTGATGGCATTTCTTGCTAAACGCAAGCCTTCAAAAAGATCACTGGCCACAATGTTGTTTGATTCAGTTTTTTGGATTAAGCATTCTGCAGCAAGGCCGTGAAGGTAGGCACCTGTCAAAGTTGCATTTAAAGGAGAAAGTCCCTGCGCAAGAAACCCCCCAATGAAACCACTTAAAACATCTCCAGATCCGGCAGTGGCCAGAGCTGAGTTTCCTGTGGGATTGATAAATATTTTTCCATCCGGGTTGCCGATTACGGTGTAAGCACCCTTAAGCAGCAGAACTACGTTCCAATCCTGGGACAGTCTCCGAACTGTTGCAATCCTGTTATCCTGAATTTCTGTTACACTTTGTCCACAAAGTCTTGATAATTCACGCGGATGCGGA
>JAKUUI010000022.1 GCA_022448485.1 SAR324 cluster bacterium | reverse complement strand
CAGCCTTCATGTCAATCATCATCATATGATTACGCATGCAGGTACCCATTGTATCAACATACTTTCCGTACAGTTTCCTGCTTTCTTCCTTATTTTTTTCCTGATAGTCCTCGCCCAGGGCATTGGTGGCTTTTGCCTTGAATAGAAGAAACCAAGCGCCCACGGGACCATAGCCATCCTTAAAACGTGCTGGAACGAATCTGTTTTCCATCATAGTCATTTCAGCACCTATTTCTGCAGCCATGGCATATGTTGAACCACTGTTCCAAACAGGAAACCATGCTCGACCCTGTCCTTCTCCTGTAGCACGTGTTTTGAAAACGTTTACACAACCACCTGCGGCGAGAAGTGCCGCTTTGCACTTAAAAACATGGAGCTTTTTTTCCCTGACATTAAAGCCAACTGCTCCAGCAATTCTAGTTGGATCATTCTTGTCAGACAGCAGCTTAACAATGAAAACACGCTCAAAGTGATTTTGATCAACTCCAGTCTCTTGCCTGTTGTTTGCCAGTGCAGACTTTCCTGCTTCGGCTATTACAACCTTATAGGATTCACCATTGATCATTACCTGCCATCTCCCTGAACGAACAGGTTTTCCTCCATCTCTCAAAGAAGGTATCTCATTTCTTATTGAAGTATGACCATCGATTGAGTGACCTTCTTCATCTTTTTTCCAGATAGGCAGTCCCCAATCCTCAAACAAATGAACAGAGTCATCAACCAGGCGTCCTACGTCATACACAAGATCTTCCCTGATAATTCCCATTAGATCATTTCTTACATAGCGAACGTAATCCTCTGCTGTGTTTTCCTGTCCAACGTACGTGTTGATAGCCGAAAGACCCATTGCGACGGCACCACTACGGTCTGTAGCAGCTTTGTCTATCATTGTGACTCTCAATCCTTGCGGAGTTGCCCAGCGATCTGCCTCAAAGGCACAACCACAGGCAGCCATTCCTCCACCGATTATCAGGATATCAGTCTCATGTTCTTCTATTTCAGGTTTTTCGGAATGTTCAAAATTGTTTACTTTTGTCTCAAGCATTTTTTCTTTGTTGAAAATTTAAAGTTTTTAACGTAAGGATTAAGCAGGAACGGGAAGTTGACTCCCTTTTGCCTGGTGAGTGAAAAATCCCTGATCTTTGATCTTTGATAAGTCTGCTTCAGCTGCCCCTTCACCTGCAAAAATATCAACCTCTCCGGGGTTTACAGTTCTGGTAGGAAATTTAAAACGTTTTATAGTTCCGTTTCTGAATTTTACTGTCCACATAATGCTGTCTGATCCAGGCAATGGTATGACAGATCCTCCCAGAGGAGCGAAATCGGCATAACAGCGAATCTCAATCGCCTGTTGTGGGCAGATTTTGACACAGCTGTAACATTCCCAACACTGTTCAGGTTCCTGGTTGACTGCTTTTCTTGTGTCTTTATTCAAAGTCATCAGATCATGCGGACAAATATACATACAAGCAGTTTTGTCCTGACCTGCACAACCGTCACATTTTTCCGTGATTACAAAACTTGGCATTAGAACTCCTTAAATTGATTTTAATTTTTTGTTCACCAACTCAAGTGTTTGTCAGTTTGCCCACTCCTGAGCATCTTCATAAGTTGGTGAAACAACAAAACAATCGATGAATTTTTTGCTGTTTATTTTTGAATCTATACCTTAATCGGCTGACATAGAAAAAACAACTTAAAACTTTGTAGAGCAATTTTTCATCTTTATGTCGGAATTGTTCAGATAAGTGGGACAAAAGAAAAGAGACCATGGCCGCTGGTTTGAAAATGTCCCTGAGCGGTTTTCCGCATCAAGAGCATTTCACAACCATGCCTGGCGCCGACAGGGGCAACCAGGAGACCACCCACTGCAAGCTGATCTTTCAAATTCTTTGGAACCCGATTTGCTGCAGCAGTAACAATGATCCTGTCATAAGGCGCGAGCTTGGAGTAGCCCTGCTTGCCGTCTCCCTTGATGACCACGACCTCTTCCAGTCCGGCCCTGCACAGATTTTCGCAGGCCACGTCCGCAAGTTCCACGTGCCGCTCCACCGTTACGACCATTTCAGCCAGTTCGGCCAACAGAGCAGCGTTGTATCCACTGCCCGTACCGATTTCCAGTATGCGCTGTTCTGGAAGAACATTCAGCAGTTGGAGCATCAATAACACGGTGGTCGGCTGGGAAATAGTCTGTCCAGAACCAATAGGCAGGGGGTGATCTGCATAGGATTGGTCCAGGTAAGAAGGGTCGACAAACAGCTCCCGCGGTACCGCTAGGAAGGCTTTCAGGACCGAATCATCATTGATCATTCGGCTGTCTTTCCAGTAACGGTAAAGGTGCTGTTTCTGCTGCTTTAAATTCGTGATTTGCTTTTTTTCAAGCTTTTTAAAAGAAACTGCCATTTCAAAACCTAATCACAAAGGGTTCGATGACTTCATAATCAAGCCCCACAGAGCTGAAAAAACCAATATATTCAAACAGCAATCTTATAACTGCCCCGGATCAGGTGGATATTCTTTAAGCTACAGGATTCTTAACAAGCAAGTTGCGCAGTAATTTACGTGCAAGGTCCAGTGGAATGATTGTACAGGCAAAGGCCAGCACATATCCCCATTCCTCCAAAGTCAAGCCAACGGTCCTCAGAACTTCACCTCCGAAATAAGTAAAAGACGTTTGCAGCAAGAAAACCAGTACAATAACGGTTAAGAAATTACGATTATCTAAGATATGTTCAAACAGGTTCAGACCTTCAGTTCGTGCATTAAATTTGTTGAAGTTATTCAAAAAAACAAAGAAGCCGAAGAAGCCGGTGAGCAGTACGATATTATTCTCAGGGTCCATACAGCGTACTGTGTCACAGACAAATAATCCGGCGACGAAATCCGAGGTAAGAAAATACAGGCTGAGAAACGCCATAAAAAAACCATCAATCAAAATGGCAGACCACATGTCTCCGGTTATGAGTGATTCCCCTTTCGGGATCGGTTTTTCGTTCATGTAACGCTTTAGGGCCGCCTCACCTGAGAAGGCAAATGCCGCCATAGTGTCCATCACTATATTGACCCATAATAGTTGAGTCATGGTCAGCGGCAAATCAGTTCCAAAAAACGGTCCTAAAAAAGCTACCAAAATGGCAGAAACATTAACGGTCAATTGGAAAACCAGAAACTTCCGGATGGATTTTAAGAGCGTCCGACCATAAAGAACTGCATTAGTAAGCGAGATAAAATTATTATCAAGAATCACGATATCGCTCGATTCCTTGGTCATGTCAGTGCCATCCCCCATTGAAAAACCAACGTCCGCGTTTTTCACGGCTGGTGCATCATTGACTCCATCTCCGGTCATGCCGACCACCCAGTTCAAAGATTTTGCCAATTTGACCAAACGGCTTTTATCCGTGGGAAGCGCACGGGCAACGACCCGAATATCCGGAAGTATTTTTAGTATCTCCTCGTCCGACATTTCGCCAAGTTCTGTGGAAGTAAGAACAATCGCTTGTTCTTTTTCTAAAATTCCGACTTCTTTGGCAATGGCTTGGGCAGTATCTTTTGCATCACCGGTGATCATCACGACCTGTATTCCTGCTTGCCGGGCAGTCTCCACTGCCGGCGATGATTCCTTGCGCATTTCGTCACGCAGGCCGAAGATCCCCACCAAAGTCAATCCGGAAGGAAGCGCATTTTCCTTCCCTAAACCATGATCTGAAACAGCCAGTCCAATGAGGCGCATTGCTCGTTCGGAGAGCCCCTGCATTTCTACTTTCAGTTTTTCTGAATCAACTTTTACTTTTTCATCTTTTTCATTCAAATAATGAGTGCATCCAGCAAGCACAATTTCTGCGGCACCTTTAACTAGAGTTATATTTTGTGTACCTTCGACCTGGCTGGCAGAAAATTTGTATGCACTGTTAAACGGGATATTTGCCGTCATCTTTACATCATCCCGTTTGACCAAATCTGGTCCGAGGAAACGCAATAAAGCTTGTTCGGTTGGATTCGCACCAACGATTTTTGGATTTTCCGGATCTTCCGTATCAATCGAGGCCGTAGTATTGTTGCGCAAGGCAAAAGCCAAAATATTGCGCAAACTTTCGGGAATTGCTTCATAAGAAGTATAATGTTCACCGTTGCCTTTAAGAAGCTCTGAAACTGTTAACTTTCCTTCTGTCAGAGTTCCAGTTTTGTCAGTAAAAAGGACGGTCAAGCTTCCGGATGTTTCAATGCCGAGAAGTTTCCGCACGAGAACTTTTGCGTTGAGAAGTTTGCGCATATTCATTGAGAGAACGACTGCTATCATCATTGGCAGCCCTTCCGGAACTGCAACTACAATAATGATAATTGCTAAAATAATCGCTGTCACAAAATCATAAATTATTTCACCAGAAGGCTTGCTGAAATAAATCTCCCAGTCATCAGCTTTAAGGAAAATTTGATTAAACATGAATGAAAAGGCAATGAACAGGGCACCTATATAACCAAAACGACTAATTTGTTTACCAAGATTTGCAAGTTTTTCCTGCAGTGGAGAGGGACGCGTTTCCGCGGAGGTCAACTCCTTGAGCGTTGCTCCATACTTGGTTTTGTCTCCAACCTCTATTACTTTCATTACAGCTTCACCATCAACCACCAGGCCAGCACGTGACATTTCAAACATCTCTTCTGCTTCAGAATGTTTTTCATCCTCAGCTCCTGTTTTTTTGACGGTCTCAGATTCTCCCGTGAGTGCTGATTCATTCAACTCAATTTCTCCATTTAGCAAATAGCCATCTGCGGGTACCGTGTCTCCGGGCTGCAGAAGCACCAAATCGTTGACCACCAAATCATCAATTAAGATTTCAACTAATGTGTTGTTGCGGAAGACTTTTACTTTGACCTTTGAGGCTTCCTCAAGCAAGCGTTGAAATTCATTTTCGTTGTTGTATTCAGACCAGGTGGCGATCAATGTTGCCATCACTACAGCAATCGCGATTCCGAGCCCTTCGTACCACGGAGCAAAGCCCAACACGGCCAAAAACACCGTAACTGCCAGGGCAACAATCAAAATGACGATGATAGGATCTTTTAAGTTAGCCAGTAATTTATGTAAAAAACCCTCAGCTTCCTGTGTGGTCACTACATTTGCACCATGTTTATGACGTGATTCAGCAACTGCTTTCTCGCTAAGACCAGGATAACTAAATTTCATCGATTGACTCTATGTAGGAAAGATTGGGATGTTATCATGCAAATTTACAATCATTGCATAAAAACTACTTAATGCAAGTTTGACATATCCGAGTAGTAAATGCAAAAAACGTTTTGCGAAAGTTGCTTTAAGATGAAGGGGTTTTACCTTGGTTGAGGTGATGTTTGCAAATAAAATTTTACTTTTTCTAGTGGCTGGGTTTACTAAAACCACAGAACAGACATTTAAGCAAATTCAGCTTAATAATCAAAAAACTGAGCTGGTTTTTCGTTTGGACAAATGGACTAAAAAAGCTGAGCAGTACATTAGCAGCAGTAAGTTCCCAGGAAAGTGAGTCCTGGCCGGGAACGAACGCAGAATTACCTTGGCAGGTCAAGCAAGTTAACCCGAACCTTAAAACACTTCTGTTTAAAGTAAAAACAACTGAAGAAGTTGCAAAAGTGCTGGTGCTGTGGCGGACGGCGCTGAAAATCCCGTGACAAAAAGCGTACGGTTTACTTTGAATGCAATTCTGGTTGCACCTTGATTGAGTCGATGCTATTGCTGGTAGTTGTCTCAGTCATACTACTTGTGGCACAACGTCCTTTGCTGGAATTTCATCGAGTATCTATTTCTAGAGCAGCAAAAAGTAGTGTTGCAGGGAGACTTTCAAAGTTTCTTGAATTTGCTCAAATCTGAGCTGATTCAAGCTGGCGATGCTCTGACTTCCTGAAGTGAAATTGCTGTGGAAATTTCAACACACAAACTTGTCTTCAAAACTGACCGATACCGTGACGGAGATTTGGCGGATACTCGAGAAAAATTTCCTAATAGTTATGATCCGGGAACAAAAGTTCTTTCCCGAAAATCCGGAAATTCTGTTACAAAACACTGATTGAATCCATACCTGCACTACAATCTGAAATAGCTCAAGCTCCACCTCAAACTTGCATAAAGGTGACAGTTTAAGTAATAATTAATGCTCCAGTACAATAAACAGTTTTGTGCCAGTTAGGCTGGTGGAGCTTAATGATTTGAAAAGGACATTATGAAATATTTACACACCATGATCCGTGTTCAAAATCTTGATACAGCACTTGATTTTTTCATAAACAAACTAGGAATGAAAGAAGTTAGACGCAAGGAGGTTCCGGAAGGTGAATTCACCCTGATTTTTTTAGCAGCAGATGAAAATGATCCGCCACTTGAGCTGACCTACAATTGGGGTAAAAATGAACCATACAGCAGTGGAGAAAATTTTGGACATGTTGCTTATGAGGTTAATAATATTTATGATTATTGTGAAAAATTGAAAAATAATGGTGTTAGCATCTTACGCCCGCCCAGGGACGGAAAGATGGCTTTCATCCGCAGTCCGGATCAAATTTCGATTGAATTACTACAGCAGGGTGAACCTTTGCCAATCCAGGAGCCATGGGCCTCCATGAAAAACCAGGGTAAGTGGTAGAATGAAGAAAAAAATAGTAAAACTTTTAGAAGAGAAATTAATTAATCCGGTTTTGCACTCCAGATCCCCTGTCTCAGAAGTGAGTTTGGGAGTGGCAGTTGGTGTTTTCCTTGGTTTGACTCCAACGGTCGGTGTACAAATGTATCTGGTGGCTCTGACTTGGAGCATCTATCGCTACATTTTCCGCAGGCATTTTAATTTGCCGGTGGGGGTGGCCATGGTTTGGATTTCCAACCCGTTAACAATGGTGCCACTTTATTATTTATTTTTAGTGACGGGTTACTGGATACTTGAAACTCAGAATGGTCTTACATATGAAAGTTTTGAGGGAACTCTTACACGTATCTCAGGGACCGCTGGAACATCGGACAAGATTCTTGGGGGGATACATTTCTTACTGATCGACATTGGCTGGCCCATGGTTATAGGTGGTTTTGTTTATGGTGTTCCAGGTTTTCTTATCAGCTATTTTGTTACAAAACGTATTGTGATTTCACACCGGAAAAGAAAAGCCCGAATAGCAGGAATGAGCTACGAGGATTGGCGAACTCAAAATGAGACAGAACACTAAAACTTTATGCCTTTAACTTCTCGCAGTTTTACGGACTTTTCAGTTCCAGATGAAATTGTAACATCTGGAGATTATCAATCTGCTCAAAATTTATTAGGAAAGGAGTCTGCTCCTTCTGAAATACTTGCCGAGCGTTTTTACCGTCTGGGAAATCGTTTCTACTCTGCAGACCAAAAACTGGCTGCAGAGCTGGCATGGCAAAAATCCGCCATCCTTGCTGATTATTCAGGGAAAGTTGCCAAACTCCTGGACCCATTTTCTCAGAATCTGCGAAAATTTCACTGGCAAACAATTGGGGCAATTGTAATTGTGATTGTCTGTCTGTATGTCTTTGTCTTCACCTTGTTTCAGCGCGAACCGGAATCTTTCCAATTTAGTGCTTTTCAGTCTTCTTCGGGAGAACATTCTTTCTGGGATGAGTGGTGGGATACAGGGCGGCCGGTAACACGCTCAATGAGACGACGTTTTGATGCAGATGAGTTGTGGCCCATGTTGCAGAGAACCTTGAAAAACCTCTTGAGTGAGCAAAACAAGGGACTCTCCGATGACGTTCGTGAAAAATTAAAGCGCTGGTTGGAGCTTTCACAAAGTCCGCATTTTGGAGATACTCCCACGGATTATTATGCTTTGACCGGAAGGGGTTTGTTTGAGGCCCGAGAATTTGAAGAAGCACTTTCGACTTTGAACAACGGGCTGCACTATGCAGAATCTCCGGAACAGATGGAACAACTGTATCAGGATTTGGGAACAGTCTATTATTTCAAAGGTTACAAACTCCAGCCAAATGGTTTGGCACGGTATGATCTTAACGATGTCCGGAACTCAGTTAAATCTTACGAAATGGCATTAAGCTTCGGTGAAGACCCTTATTTGTACGGGAATTTAGGTTGGGGCTATTATCTTCTTGGTGACTATTCTTCCTCTATAGAAAGCAGTCTTCATGCATTGGCCCTAAAACCAGAATTAAATTATGTCCGCATGAACTTGGGAATTGCATATTTAACAAAAGGTGATTACGAATTGGCCTTTTCTTCATATGCATCGCTCCAGCAACACAGTCCGGAGCTTGACGAATATGAAGGGGGAATTCGTGACTTACTGGAGTTGCAGCAGGAGTTTCCAGGACTTTATCCCTTTATCAATTTTGTGATGGGACAATTATATTGGCAGCAGGGACGTCATAAGGAAGCTAAGGTTGCGTGGCAAAAATTTCTCAATCAAAATTTCCCTGAACCCTTGTGGCACGATAGTGCACTGTTGCTTTTAAAAAAAATGGAAACAGAATAATTACCTGAAAAATAAGATGTCTTTAATGGACAGATTTGCTCAATAACGAACAACAAATAATGCAAGAAAACATTGTGTCCGCACCGGAATTGGCGGAACAGGGAAAACAGAAAATTGAATGGGTCAAACGGAACATGCCCATTCTGCAGCAAATTGATGACGATTTTCGAGAGCAGCAATATTTTCGAGGATTGCGTGTTTTGGTCTGCATTCACCTGGAAGCCAAAACTGCATATTTAGCACAGGTTTTTGCTTCCGGAGGTGCAGAGGTGGCAGTTACCGGAAGCAATCCGCATTCAACCAAAGACGATATTGTGGCTGCGTTGGCAGCAGACGGACTGCACGTTTATGCCCGCTATGGTGCGACACAGAAAGAAATGCGCCAATACATGAATTGGGCGCTCGATTTACGGCCGAATATTGTGATTGACGATGGAGGCGATCTTGCCGAACTGTTACAGACGGAACGCCAGGAATTAATTCCGGAAGTTTGGGGTGCATGTGAAGAAACTACAACAGGAGTTCTTCGTGCAAAAGCCAGAGCCAAAGCAGGTGCCTTGGATTTTCCAGTTGTATTGATCAATGATGCCCGCTGCAAATACCTTTTCGACAATTATCACGGTACCGGTCAGTCGGTGTGGGACGGAGTGATGCGTACTACAAATTTAGTAATCAGTGGCAAAACAATTGTTATTATCGGCTACGGCTGGTGTGGAAAAGGCTGTGCAGAGAGAGCTAAAGGTTTGGGGGCAAATGTAATTATTTGCGAGATCGACCCGATAAAAGCTGCTGATGCTTTGATGCATGGATTACGGGTTATGCCCATGAGCGAAGCCTCCCTGATTGGTGATATTTTTTTGACTGCGACCGGCTGTAAACGTGTCATCCGCAAAGAACATTATGAACGTATGAAAGACGGAGCAATTTTGTGCAATGCCGGACATTTTAAAATCGAATTTGATTTGCAGGAACTGGCAGATTTGTCGGTTGAACAAAAAGAAATGCGAAAGAATATTACCGGTTTTCGGCTTGCGGATGGACGTTGGTTGAATTTGTTGGGTGAAGGGGATTTGGTAAACATTGCCTGCGCTGACGGACATCCTGCAGAGATTATGGACACTAGTTTTGCCCTACAGGCCCTTTCCGGAAGATACGTCGTGCAGAATCACGGTCAGTTGAATAAAGACGTACATCGAGTTCCAGATGAAATAGACGAAGAAATCGCCAGACTGAAACTCAAAGGTTCCGGCGTTTCCATTGACGAGTTACTTCCGGAGCAGGAAAAATATTTAGTAAGCTGGAAGGATGTATGATTTCACTGATCAAAAATGCACTCATCCTCACGGTCAATCAACAAAACGAGGTTTTGAAAAATTCAAACATTGTGATTGCAGGCGGGTGCATTCAGACAATCGGGGACGTACCGTCAGATTTTCAGGCTGACAAAATAATTGACGCCACTGACCAAATTGCGATGCCCGGATTGATCAATGCACATACGCATATTCCGATGTCCCTGTTTCGGAATTATGCTGACGATTTACCATTTTGGCCGTGGCTGATGGAAAAGATCAAACCGGTGGAAGATCTCCTCAGTGCTGAACATGTATATTGGGGGGCAAAACTGGGGGTTTTGGAACTGATTCAGTCCGGAGTGACATGTTTTTCAGACATGTATTTCTTCATGGGCGAAGTGGCCAATGTTACTAAGGAATCCGGAATCCGGGCTTGTTTGAGCAGTGCGTTGCTGGAAGTTGATGATTTGGGACCAACGTTTATGAAAGCCGCCATTGATTTTCATGATAACTGGCAAGGCAAAGCCGATGGGCGAATCAACGTTTTTTTCGGCCCGCATTCGATGTATTTGTGCAGTCCGGATTTTTTGAAAGAAACTACTGAAGAAGCACGGAAACGTAAAACCGGAATTCACATTCACCTCTCTGAGAGCAAACAGGAAGTTGCAGATAGTCTCGAAAAATACGGGAAGTCCCCTGTACAATATTTGGCAGATATAGGTCTGTTTGAGTGCCTGACGGCAGCAGCACATTGTGTTCATGTTTCCGGAGATGACATTGATCTATTGCGCAAACACAAGGTGGGCGCGCTGAACAATCCGACGAGCAACATGAAATTAGCAAACGGTTTTGCTCCAGTTGAGGCAATGCTGAAAAAAGGCGTAAACGTCGCACTCGGCACAGACGGTTCCTCCAGCAACAACAACGTCAATCTTTTTGAGGAAATGCACCTTGCTGCTCTCGTCAACAAAGCTGTCAATGAAGATGCTGAGTCTGTTCCGGCGCCCGATGTTTTACGGATGGCAACGATCAACGGCGCAAAAGCTTTGGGCTTAGAAAACGAAATCGGCTCACTCGAAGTAGGCAAGATGGCTGACATAATTTTGCTTGATACCCGCAAACCACATTTTTTCCCGCGCCACAATCCGGTTTCCTCAATTGTGTATTCGGCTCAGGCTTCAGATGTGAGCACTGTTCTGGTCAACGGCCAAGCCTTGATGGAAAACTACGAAGTGAAAACAATTGATTTGGAGGAAACCATGCGCGAAGGCGAACGCATGGCTTTTGATTTGGTTCGCAGAGCACACAAAGCTTGACTGTCCACTCGCACAGTTTGTAACCTCTCAGATCAAATTTTTACCGTCGAAAAAATCAGCTTCCAAAAAGGATAAATCAGTTCCTTCAAAAAGCGTACGGCACCACAGTGGCAGCTTCCACGATAATGCCTAGTCATGAATCCTTTTACAATTGAAACTGGTGAATTTAGGCTGTGTCCAGAGTCTCAAAAGATTTTACCAAAGCATCAATGGCCTTCATCTGCTGCAAGAACGGTTCAAGTTGATTCAGCCGAAGAGCACATGGGCCGTCACAAAGTGCTTTTTCGGGCTCCGGATGTGCTTCCAAAAAAAGTCCGGCCAATCTTTGCGACAATCCCGAAAGTGCCAATTCTTGCACAAATTCTCGTCTTCCTGCAGTAGCTACTCCCAAACCTCCGGGCTGTTGGAGCGCATGGGTGACATCAAAAAATACGGGGTAGCCAAATTTTTTCATTTCTGAAAAACCGAGCATATCTACCACCAAATTGTGGTAACCGAAATTTGTGCCGCGTTCGCAAATTATTAATTTTTCGTTTCCGGATTCTTTGCATTTTTGAAGAATATTCTTCATGTCTTCCGGAGCTAAAAACTGAGCTTTTTTGATATTAATAACTGCCTTTGTTTTTGCTATAGCTACGACCAAATCTGTTTGACGAGACAGAAATGCCGGTAATTGCAGGATATCTGCTACTTCTGCTGCAGGAGTAGCTTGCCGGGGTTCATGAATATCAGTGAGAATTGGAACATCAAATTCGGATTTTATTTTTTCCAGAATCCGCAAGCCTTCTTCAAGCCCGGGTCCTCGAAATGAATTGATTGAAGAACGGTTGGCTTTGTCGAAGGAGGCTTTGAAAATGTAAGGAATTCGGAGTTTATTGGTAATCGTCCGAAAGGTTTCTGCAACTTTCATGGCCATTTCTTTGGACTCAAGAACATTCACTCCTCCGACAAGCACAAACGATTCCTCGTTGCTCAATTTTATTTCACGAATTTGGATTGTTTTTTGAGATATCATCTTTTGACCTATGTTTTAATTGAGTGCGCAGCTTCGGTTAGGTTTTTCATTTTTTGTATTGCAAGCTCACGTCCCAAAATCCCCAAACCACAGTCTGGACCAGCAATCAGTCGGCTTGCGTCGATGTGTTCAAGCGCATCCAGCAGGCGGCTTCTAATTTCTTCAACTGTTTCAAGACGACTTTTGGCAATGGCGACCACTCCGAAAATAATTGTAGTAGTTTTGAAGTGTTCGAGTAAACTCAAATCGTTGTAACGGTGTGCATCTTCCAAAGAAAGAGCCATCACGGACGAGGCTTCCATGACATCTGCAATTTGGAAGTATGACTCACGTGGTGCTTTCGGATAATCTACAGCATCAATTACATCAGGATACCCGCAACACATGTGTGTGGTCCGTATCACGCCTTCTGGACAACCATGGAAAGCACGTTCTAAATTTTCTACTCCAAATTCGAGCGCACGATCCGGATAACGGGCAAAGAGGGGTTCGTCAATTTGAATGTGTTTGCAGCCTGCATCTGCTAAGCTGAGCACTTCCTGATTCAGTGCTTCTGCAATTGCTTTCCCAAAGTCTTTTTGATTGCAGTAATATTCATCCACTACAGTATCTGCAACTGTCAGTGGACCGGGCATTGTAATTTTTATTTGTTTGTCTGTGGCTTGCTGCGCCCGCTTCCAATCATTTGCTAAAAACAAATCTCGTGGCTTGACTGGCCCGCGGACAGTTGGCAGAAACGAGGAGTAATTTCCTGTACGCAAAGTCTTTTCAGTGAGATTGACAAAATCCATTCCTTCCAAGTGCCGACAGTGGTAGTGAATGTAATTTTCTCTGGCGATCTCACCATCTGTCGGAATGTCAATTCCTGCATCAACCTGATCCTGGACGGCTTCGTGAGTCCCTTTTTCGAGGATTGATTCGGCGTCATCTCCCATTTTATTCAACGCTTCAGCCCAGCCTTGAGTTGGAATCTCTGTATCTAAGTTGCCGAACCAGTCCGGTAATTCAACATATTCAGGCTTCGGATATGCACCGATGGTAGTGGTTAATAATCCCATATGAATCACTTGTAGATAGTGAAATTAATGATAGTTATTCTTACACGTTAACTATCAGGTTGTAAAATCAATTAATCGCAAGTTAAACCCAAGACTTTTGATTTATTTCAGAAGACTCAATTATAGTTTTTTGAGTTAATTGTTCAAATTTTTTTTCAGTAAATAAAGACAACAAGCTAAATTGGCGGTTGAATAATCATAACTTTTCCAAAACTGTATAACTTTCCCTTTATAAGAAGACGCAAAAAACACCTCCTCTTTGACAATCCGCTTTACTTTTTTTATAGTGTAAGATGCTATTTAGAGTAAAAAACAGTCAATCCACGTGTTGTCAAAAAAACAACCATGCCCAATCCTTATCAAACCGGTCTTCCTAAAACTCCAGCAAATTACACTCCGCTTTCACCGATTACTTTTCTTACACGCACAGCTTTCGTCCATCCTCAACGTACTTCCATAATTCACGGAGAGCGGCACTGGACCTGGGCGGAAACCTATATCCGTTGCTGCAGACTCGCTTCTGCTTTGAGCAAACGAGGCATCGGCAAGGGAGATACTGTATCAATAATGGCTCCAAATATTCCGGCTATTGTTGAGGCACATTTTGGAGTATTGATGACTGGCTCGGTCTTGAACACTCTTAATACACGGCTAGAAGCAGAGGAGCTTTCTTTTATTTTCGAACATGCTGAAACAAAGGTTTTGCTGACCGACCGTGAATTTTCTCCACTGGTCAAGGAGGCCTTATCCAAAGTGGAGCGGAATTTGCTGGTGATTGACATTGATGATCTGGAAACGGAGTCAGGAGATTTTTTGGGGGAGACAGAGTATGAAGATTTTTTAGCAGAGGGTAATCCGGATTTTGAAACAGTTCTGCCAGAAGACGATTGGCAGGCAGTTTCACTCAACTACACTTCCGGAACAACCGGAACACCGAAAGGAGTGGTTTACCACACTCGTGGGGCTTATCTGCTGGCAACTGGAAATGTCTTAGCCTGGGAAATGCCGCACCGTCCTGTGTATCTCTGGACTTTGCCCATGTTTCATTGCAACGGCTGGTGCTTCCCATGGACAATCACGATGCTAGGCGGAACTCATGTCTGCTTGCGAAAAGTAACGGCAAAAAACATTTACAACTCAATTGCAGAACACCGCGTAACTCACCTTTGCGGTGCACCGATTGTGATGAGCATGATCAGCAATGCTCCGGAAAAAGAGCGGCGCAAATTGTGGAATACGGTTGAAATTATGACAGCAGCAGCACCGCCGCCGCCAACAGTGATTGCACAAATGGAAGAAGCAGGGTTTAATGTGACACATGTATACGGACTGACCGAAATTTATGGCCCGGCGGTTGTTTGCGAATGGCAAGAGTCTTGGGCTGAGAAGAACAAAACCACTCAAGCTCAGCTCAAAGGAAGGCAGGGTGTCCGTTATCATGTGCTTGAAGGCTTGATGGTAGGGGATCCGGAAACACTGGATCCTGTTCCAGCTGATGGTGAAACAATGGGCGAAGTGCTGATGCAGGGTAATGTCGTCATGAAGGGTTATCTGAAAAATCCGCAAGATACAAAAAAAGCTTTTTCCGGCGGCTGGTTCCATTCCGGTGACCTAGGAGTCCTGCATCCAGACGGTTACATTGAGTTGAAAGACCGCAGCAAAGATATTATTATTTCCGGAGGAGAAAATATCAGCAGTGTTGAAATTGAAAATGTGCTCTACCAGCATCCGGAAATACTGGAAGCTGCTGTGGTCGCACGTCCGGATGATAAATGGGGTGAAACTCCTTGTGCTTTTGTCGTGCTGAAATCCAACGTTTCAATCCAGGAAAAAGAGGTGATCGAGTTTTGCCGGTCAAAGCTGGCTGGATTTAAAGTGCCGAAAAAAGTTGTTTTCAGCGAGCTTCCTAAAACTTCTACAGGAAAAATTCGCAAATCTGTCTTGCGGGAGCAAGCTAAACAATTATAGTCTGTAGGAGAAAACTTTTTGAGATTTCACTATTAAAATCATGAGATCCGGCTGGTTAAGATTGATTAGATATCAGCTTATAAGTGAAGAAATGACAAATCACGTGTGACAGAAAAACATTTCATCGAAGATTTGAAACTTGAAGGACAGCGTGTGCTGACGCGCGTTGATTTTAACGTGCCCCTGAACGATGAACTTCAAATTACTGACAATGGTAGAATCGCGGCAGCCCTACCGACCATTCGGTACATCCTTGAACAGGGAGGGAAAGCGATACTGATGTCGCATTTGGGACGTCCGGAAGGCGAGCGAAAGGAACACTTGAGCTTGAAACCAGCTGCAGAAGAATTGTCCAGACTGCTTGGACAGCCTGTCACATTAGCTCCGGATTGCGTTGGGACAGAAGTCGAAACCCTGGTAAAGGTGATGCAAAACGGAGATGTGCTTTTGCTGGAAAATTTGCGTTTTCACAAGGCAGAAACGAAAAATGAGGAGGAGTTTTGTAAATCATTGGGAAAACTTGGAGATGTTTATGTGAATGATGCTTTCGGAACCGCACATCGTGCTCACGCGTCTACCACCGGAGTGGCAGAATATATTCCGGAAACCGCAGTCGGATATTTGATGCGCAGGGAGCTGCAGTTTTTAGGTGGAGCAGTTGCTGACCCGGTCAGACCTTTTGCCGCGATTCTGGGAGGCGCAAAAGTTTCGGATAAAATTAAAGTAATCGAAAAACTGCTGGAGAAAGTTCAAACTCTGATCATCGGAGGAGGAATGGCCTGTACTTTTTTAAAATCTCAAGGATACGAAATAGGCGGTTCACTGCTTGAAGAAGACTCGCTGGATTTGGCTAAAGAACTTATTCACAAGGCAAAGCAAAAAGGAGTGGAATTTTTATTGCCCATTGATTTGGTGATTGCAGAACGTTTTGAGAATAATGCTGCAACTAAAGTAGTTTCCATAGAAGAAGGTGCTCCTGATGGCTGGCTTATTTTGGACATTGGACCGAAAAGTGCTGAAAAATTCGGTGACTCAATTCTTGGTTCCGGAACTGTCCTGTGGAACGGACCTATGGGAGTTTTTGAGATGGAAACGTTTTCCAAAGGCACTTACGCAATTGCGCAAAGTCTTGCCAAGGCAACTGACAATGGCGCAGTGACAATCATCGGTGGTGGAGATTCAGCTGCAGCAATTCAAATGTCCGGACTTAGTGAACGAATCACTCACGTCTCCACCGGAGGAGGAGCCTCACTTGAATTCCTGGAAGGCAAAGAACTTCCTGGAGTGAGTGCCATTCAGCAATCAAAATAATTCGTCAGGTTTAACTTAAATATTTCTGCAGCACACTAAACGTAAAGTATATGAACAAAGCGCTCCAAAAAGACGACGAAACAAAAGATAGTCAGCGAGAGGGTCTGCAAAAAAACCAGGCAGGAAGTCAAGAGGAGAAAAGCAAGAGTGCCTCTTTCAGTTTTTTTCTTTATCGCCTAATCGCATATGCGGATAGGCGTCGTTCCGTAGCTGCTTTTGTTATCATTCTCTTACTTGTTTGGTTCAGTGACTTACTTTTTAACAATTTCCTGTTTGTGCCATATGCAGAGCTGGTGGAATCCTTATCTGGTGTACAGCCTGGAGGATTTGCGGAACTCGATGTCGGATTTGCCCCGGAAGTCTGGCAAGCACTGCTGGGAATGGTTCTTGGGACACTCATTCTGGTAATTTCGATTGCATCTCAAAGTATACCCAAATTGATCGACTTCTACATGAGGGATATCCGGAGTTTGCTTTACATCTGGTTATTAATCATTTCCGGCGGACATGCTTTAATCATCAAAATTTATGGGGAAATCGGTCTGATTCGTGAACCAAGCCGAATATTCAATACTCACTTTCTATTGACTATTTGTTCGTTTATCTCCTTCCCCTATATCTTCTATATCCTTCGCTACACCAAGCCGACCAACATCATTAACCGTATTTACAAAAACAATATGGACCAAATCATGGCCCTTACTTCACCAAGGAACCATGCGCTAGCTCATATTCCTAAAATTATTGAACATCAGCAATACACAATCTTTGAAGCACTTAATCAACTGGATGATATCCTTGAATTCGTCTCTTTTAAGGAGTTGAAGGCAGATATTGTTCACGATATGAGCCTGACCGTGCAGAACTACATGAGGCTCAAACAGGATATTTCACCTGATTTCTTCAAAGTTTCTCCAAGAGTACGCAGCGATATTTCTTTCAAAACTATGGTGGGACAATTTGGTGAAATGGAACACAGTCAAAGTTTTTATGAACAAAAATGCTTCCGGCTGTTGGGTAATGTATATATTCGCTTACTTGAACATGGTGAGTTTGATTTATCTTCGATGGTTGCAGGAGAAATGACAAAATTGGGTTTGACTGCAATTGAAGAGGACAATACTGATTTGATTGACATTATCATAATACGCTTCAACACTTTACTGCGTTTTGCCATAAAGCATGGTGTTAGAAATAATGAGCCGCGGAATCTATATAATCTTGTTTTTTATTATGGTAATTTTGTCAAATATTTGGTGGAGCACAAAAAAATTGATCATGTAAAACGTTGCTTCATGTATCTGCGTGATTACGGTGTGCAAATTTTTAAGCATGGAAGCACCAGTCCTGCTATGTATTTCATTGTGGACGTGATTGCCACAGAAATGAAAAAAGTCCTGGAGCAGATTTATCATGATGGCTGGGACAAGGAAATACAGAATGGTATGCTCAGTGAAATGTTGCAGGTGGACAGTCCACCGGATTTCAATAAAGAGGACATGGCTCGCGGGGTCCTTATTAACAATGGCGTACGTAAACTGCAATTTGGAATAGCTTTATTCTATCAGCGGGTAGGAGAGAATGATTTTGTTGAACGTATTGCCAAGGATATTCTTGATGATCTTGATGTTTTAGGAGAGGCGACATTTTCTCAAGTCATTGAAATGACCTCAAACTTCTTACTTTTCGCAGGTCCAACTTTTTGGGAAGATACTGACAGGGGGAACCTAAATATATATTACACTTCAGATCAGGATCAAATTGATGGATTTAAAAAGCGTCTTTATGATTTAGCAGAAACTCAGTTAAAAGCTAAGATGACCAGTAAATATCAGTTAACGCCGGCAGAACTGGATTTGCTCTGGGAAATGTCACGGAAGACGAAAGAGAAGGAAGTAGAACTGATTAGCACTAACGTTGAAACTTTTGAGTTAATTCTGAACGATTTGGAGGAAATTGACGAGAAGCGTTTGGATGCTTTGATCTCTCTGAGGAAAAAACTAATTTTCAACTCAGAGAACCCAAGACTCATTGTCACAACCAGTCGCCAGGTTGCAGTTGGTACAGAAGTGCAAATTTCCGGAAAAGTTTCAGGACAAAAAAAGCAACTTGAATTTCAGGCAATTGTTCAGTTGAACACTCCAAACTTTTTATTCGTGAAAGTGATTGATTTAAGAGAGAATGCGGCAATTGACCAATTTTCTTCTATAACCGTACGCTTCAGACCATTGAGGCAAAAAATGATTTATCAATTTCAGGCTACTCCTCAAAGCACTGGGACAAACACCCTGCTTCGTATTGTGCATTCCGACAAAGTCAAAATTATAGAAGAGCTTTAATCAAAAAATGAAGATTGTGCTTCATGAGGTTTGAACTTTTTTTCAACTGGCTCAATTACCTCGAGCTTTTTAAGGCAATCTGGGTTGTCAAAAGTAGGAACACTGACTTGTCGGGAGACTTTCCATGCTTCCATTTTATCTGCTGGAAAAGGCAAAAGGAGTTTTTCAGGTGCAGTTCCTGTTGCTGAAAGATCAAGCCACATCGATCCACTTGCAGGACTCAAGATTACAGGCATCCGGTGATGAATTGACTGCATGAGTGAATTGGCTGCAACTGTCAAAATGGCACATGTACGTCGAAGTTCCCCGTCAGAAGATCGCCATTCATCCCACAAACCTGCAAAAGCCATTGGGCTTTCATCTTTCAGGCGGATGAAATAGGGCTGTTTTAGTCCATCCTCTTTGCCCCATTCATAAAATCCGGAAGTCGGAATCAAGCAGCGTTTCTTTCTGAATGCCTGCCGAAACGAAGGCTTTTCCGGGGCTGTTTCTGCTCGTGCGTTGATCATGGGATTAGGTTCTTTAGCCCAAAATGGGATCAATCCCCACTGATACATTTCTAAACTCCGCAACCCGTTTTGCTGGACAATCACAGGAATATCTTGTGCTGGGCAAATGTTGTAGCGTGGTTCCAGCACTAACTCAGATTGTTGGATTTCGAAAGAACGCATTACTTTTTCCTCGCTATCTGTCATCACAAATCGGCCGCACATTATTAGTCTCCTTCAATTCCGCTCTGGTATTTCTGCAGAAAGGCTTTTTTGAACTTCAGATAGCGCTTTCCCTTGATTGCCTCGCGTGCCTGCTTGACAAGAGAGAGGTAAAAAAACAGATTATGGAAGGTGTTGAGCCGCATCCCCAATATTTCATTGGATTTGAACAAGTGTCGTAAATAGGCCCGGGAATAGTTCTTACAAGTGGAACAAGCACAATCAGGATCCAAGGCAGCTGGATCTTCCTTGTATCGACTTTGCTTAATGCTGATTTTTCCACGGGACGTAAAAAGCGAACCGTTGCGGGCATTGCGGGTGGGCATTACACAGTCAAACATATCAACACCTGCTTCAATTCCTTCCAGCAAATCCTTCGGATCTCCGACTCCCATCAGGTATCTTGGTTTTTCAGCCGGCATTTTTGGTGTAATATGATGAGCCACGCTATACATTTCCTCCTTTGTTTCTCCCACACTCAATCCGCCAATTGCATATCCATCAAAGCCAATTTCCAACATTTGCTCCAAACTTTGCTCACGCAAATCCAGCTCACCTCCGCCTTGAACAATTCCAAACAGAGCTTGTTCTCCGGAGACTCCGGAGCCATTCACGCTGGCCTCTTTACTGCGTTGTGCCCAGTTTGCAGTAAGTGCTATCGAGCACTCTATTTCCTGGCGGGATGCAGGCAATTTCAGGCACTGATCGAGGCACATCATGATTGTCGAGCCTAGATTTTGCTGAATGGCAATTGAAATTTCCGGAGTGAGTGTTTTTTGTATGCCGTCGAGATGGCTGCGGAAAAACACCCCTTCTTCATTCAGCTCGAGCAGCTTGGCCAATGAAAAAATCTGGAATCCCCCACTATCGGTCAAAATAGGCCCGTCCCAGTTCATAAACTGATGTAAACCTCCCATCTTGCGAACCAGCTCATCACCAGGACGTAAGTGCAAGTGGTAGGTGTTCCCCAAAATAATTTCTGCACCCAGTTCCTTTATTTCCCCCGAAGTCATGGCCTTGACGGTTCCAAGTGTCCCAACCGGCATAAAACTCGGTGTGTAGATTGTGCCATGAGGAGTTTGCAAAACTCCGGCGCGAGAATTACTGTCATTAGCCTCTAGTTCGAACTGAATCATACAACAATTAGTTGGCAGGAATAATTTTCTGCATGAACGAAGTTGTTTGTTCTTGCTGCCTCTTGAAGAGTTCTTCTTCAGTTTCGGTTAAAGGGGGAACATCCGGATCAATTTGAAAAAGAGGTTGGCCACGGGAAACTATTATTCCGGAACCGGCTTCAACACACACTTTTCGAATTGTTCCCGGGAATTCTGCACGGATCTGGTTGAACATTTTCATTACTTCCAGCAAACCAAGTACTTCTCCTTCTTCGATGTGCTGCCCTTCCCGAACATATTCGTCAGCATCCGGAGTTTCCCGTAAATAAAAGGTTCCACCAGTCCATGCCAAAATTTCATTGCTCCTTGCAGGAGGCAGAGGAGCTAGCTCAGCAGCCAATTCTGCATTAACCTCAGAATCCTGAAATTCTGCCGGAATTTCCACTTCCAAAGAATCGTTGCCTCGAAGATCAAAATAGCCCACCTTTTCTGCAAGAATAACTGGAAACTGCAATAATTCCATGCATATTTGATGTCCCCTGTGAGCATCACAGATGCTCTTCCACATTTTCGTATTTTTTCCCAAATTGAATGGAGCAGGAGGCTTTTCTGCACTCAGCAATGTGCTCAACTCTGACCATGACAAATCCGGCTGTCCAAAATGAATTGCCAAATCACTGTAAAAAGCAGAGGCTGTGTCCAGCAATTTTTGATCGTTGCTCCAAATCTGTTCACTTGGCGGAACTCCGGAATGCTGTTCCAGACGCAAATAATGATAGAGATCTATCAAGATTTTCACTGGATTTTCTATTGTTGAGAGTTTGAAATCCCGGGTTTTTGATCCTTGGAAAGCGAGCCAACCCATCAGCAGATGAGTTCTACTCAATAATTTTTTTAGAGGACGTAGCAACAGAGTCAATTTTTGGTCACAAATCTGGAGTCCTTTCCTGCCATAGTTTTTCCGGACTTGTTCTCTTTGAATCTGCCAAGCCACATCCAGATTAATTTGATTGCATAATCGTTTCAGTTTTCCTGCAAGTGCAAGATACGAAGAAACAAAACTAGTGTTCGGTTTGAGCATTGGTTCATTGCCAAGAAACCAGTGCAGCAAACCGTAGTGAAAGTCCACGTTTAAGTGCAAATCGTGCCCTCGCACCTCCATGCAACGCAAAATTTCAGTAAGTTTTTCAAAGCTTTCACGTCGTGAAACTCCATGTGTGATGGAAAGGGCAACGTTGGAATCGTAAGCACCTGCCAAGTTGTATGGCTGCAAAAGCCCTGTATCCGGGTTGGCAATTCCGATTCCCTGGTCATCACGTATCTCGTGTTCACCCGGTGCAGACCAAGCTCTGAAGATTCCACCTGCATGAGGTTTCAGCGCCGGATTTGTGGCGTTTAGACGGGCTTCAATTCCTGAAACAAAACGCGGCAAACGTTCCGGTCGAGGTAAGTGTTTTCCGTAACAGTTAATCAACAACATTGCAGCAACAAGAGAATCTACAAGAAACGTGTCTTCAGGATTGTCAGGATTTGAAAATTGGAGCTGATAAGCCATTTCAGTAACTCGATGTTCAACCTGAATACGTGTGTTCACTTCCATGAAATAATGTGTGCCCTCCTCCACAATACACTCAAAAGTTGAAACCGAATCAAGTTGCAGTGCCTTGCCGAATTCCTCAGCCTGTTTGCACATAGAACTTAATATTTCCGCATCTGCACGCAGCACTTCCGCTTGTGTTTTTTTACCTGCAAAATCGTACTCAATGGTCGTAGCTTCGAGCAGTTCTTCGGTCAGAGAAACTTCAAGCAATTTTTGTTCGTGCATTTGCAGTGAACAATCACGTCCGCCAAGTTCGATGCACCACTTTCCATTCCCCAGCAACTGAATTTCATTGTGGCGGGAATTTTCAATGTTCAGTTCAATGAGAAAATTCTTGTTGTCACCCTCTCCGGCAGCTTTCGATTCAATCAAAACTGACATCACTGCTTCAGTCACTTCGTCAACAGAAGTTACAACCCGCTGTCCTTTTCCACCGCCTCCGCCGACATGTTTAAGGCGAATACGCTTGCCGGGATTTTCACGCAACAATGATTCTACTTTACGGACAGTTTCCTCCTGTAATGCGGAAATCGTAAATAAGTCAACCTGCTTTGCATATGAAGCCTGCAAAAGCGCTTCAGCCTGATCAAGCAGTTCTACGGATTCCCAGTTTTCTGGAAGAGCCAATTTATGTTTTTTGATCAACTTCTGGAAATATTTACCTGGCGATTCACCTGCTACGCTCAATAAAGTCAGTGCTGCAATTCGGTCTTCTCCAGGAGTAACGGGAACTTTGAGTGAGCGTGCGATTTGCTTGGCTTCGTCTTTTGATCCTGCCTGTCGAATCAACCTTGAATTCGGACCAATGAAACTGATGTCGGCACTCTCTATCCGTTCCACAAATTCTGAATCTTCTGCCATAAAACCATAGCCTGCAAATAAATGCGTATAGCCATGTTCACGACAAATGCCGATTATTTGTTTAACACGTTCAACTCGCTCCTCCTTTGTTGAACCTATATAATCCGGAACATGATGCACCTGGTCCCGGCGATTGTTGAGAAAACGTAATTCTGGAGCCAATGTTTGAGGATAAATGATGCTGTCTTTTTCGGAAAGCAGCATGCCATAGTTTGCTCCTAGTTCTTTGAAGACGTACATGGCTTCGAGGCGAATTGGTCCCCTGCAGACAATGAGACACTTGACATGCTCAAATGTAAAAGAATCTTGCCAGGAACTGTCAACATCAAAGTTGATTACGCTCATGAAATGTTGTAGTTACGGAAATTATTGCTGTGAATATAATATTCTAACTAATGCTGATTTTAGAATAATATTGAAAAGAATCCGAAAAACATTAATTAGCAGCCAGAGTCGTAATTTGCGAACCTGAAACTGTAAGCCTGAAATACTAATCTTTTTAGTATTGAGACCATCTTAATTTAATCTCAGAGGAAAATCAGGCAAAAAACTTTTCCCACAATTTATACATTCTGAAACGTCCCAACTGCCCTTCCAGAACTTGATATTCGTCGAATCCTCTCACAGAATCTGCTGAAACCCCTCGTCCGTATAGTAAGACTGGTACAGGATCATCAATGTGAAATCCTTCTTTGCTCCAAGTCGCATGGTCAGTCGTGATGCTTAACCGCAATTCCCCTTTCCAATTTCCCAGAAAACAGCCAAGCTCCGAATCTATTTTTTCCAGAAATTCCTTCTTTTTTCCTGCTTCTCTGTTGTGTGCAGCAATATCACATCCTTTTACATGCAAAACAACAACACTAAATTTTTTCAACAATTTTCCTGCAAGTCGAAATTTATGATTTAAATCTGTATCCAAATTTGCAGTCATTTCCAGAGTTTTGCAAACATTCAGTCCTGCGACGCGGGCAATTCCAGAAATAGTGTTATCTCCGGTTACGCAAATGCCGGACAAACCATAACCAGACGGACGTTTAATTTTTGGGAAAATATGTACTTGTCCGGGTTCTCTGGTCAAAATCGCATTTGCAGGTAAAAGTTGTTTTGACAGACGTTCGAGATTTACTGGATGTGTCGACAAAATCTGTCTTGCTTCAAGCTCAAACAGGTTTAGCAATTTTGCGGTTCGTAAACTTTTTTTGTCATTTTTATTCAGTGGTACTGCATGTCTGGGTTTTATTCCTGAACTGAAGTGATCTCCAGGATCACTTCCGGAGATACAATCTTTAAGCCCGGCACCACGGATCACCACTGCAACACGATGTTCTGTACCGGCACCTACATTCACACAAACATCATCAATCTTTACACCACAAAGGCTTGCGGACAATTCTTTTGTGTCTTCACGTATGCGTCCAGCACGACGGTCTACGATTATTCCTTTTTCATCCAGTGTGGCCCAGTTCCCGCGAAAAGCAACGTCACCGGGCTTGATTTCCATTCCACATCCAAGCGCCTCAACTACGCCACGGGCAACAGAATTATTAAGAGGATCATAACCCAGAATAGCCAAAGTCCCCAAAACAGTTGTGGCAACAATTCCGGGCTTGACTGGATCTGCGATCCCGCATTGCCCTTCCTTTGCCAACTGATCTAGCACTGGAAGATTAGCTGCCTGAAGAGGGGTTTTGCCACCCAATTCAATAATTGGACGGTCCCCCATACCGTCAATAATCAACAGCAATCGAGGAATTCTTTGCACGAAGTAAGATCAGAATTTGGATGGATTATTGGATTTTACCTGTTCTTGCAGGGTATTGATGATTAATTGCATCAGAGTATTTGTTGTTTCGTCAAAATCCTCATTGTCAACAACTTCAATCTCGTTGTTTTCACTTTCTGAGGTACAAAATTCATGAATAATTCTGATATTTTCAAAGCTGTACAAATAGGGTTCTTTTTTTCTCAATTCATTACCCTTACCACGTTCGAAAAATCGATCTCTGTGGTGTTTTTCGTCCATCAAAGAAAGGGTGATAGGTATGTGGTAGGCTCTCTTGGTTCCTTCTTTAATTGCTTGCTGCATATATGGCAGCAAATGTATGCCTTCGATAATCATGCTTGTTCGCTCATTTATAGCACGATCTACGACTGCTTTTACTCCCACACTTACCTGCTGGGACTGCAAACAAAATCCCCCAATTAACCTGTCGCTTTTCTCCAGTGTCTTAGGCATTCCAATTCCGGCTTTGTTTGATGATTTATGCAGAGAAGGAAGTAAATCCCGGTTAAAAACTAACCGCATGATTTCACGAATAGTGTCAGTTCCAGTAATTTTGTTGATCCCCAGTCGTCCTGCTAAAAAAGTGGACATGACAGATTTCCCCGTTCCTGAAGCACCAGCGAGATAGATAATTACAGGTCTGTCAAGTTCATCGATCCGGCTGGCTAGTTTATATAAATTTGCGATATGAGGACTATATTTTTTCTTTATTGTTTTGAACACCTCTTCAAATAATTTTTTTTTGCTGATACGCAGCATGTTTTTTTTCATCCATTTTGCTTCCAAATCAAAAGCGATTTGGTATGCTTCTTCTGGTTTAATACCTGCCGCTGTAATCGATTGAGTTAACAAACCCTTTGAAAAAGGAGATGTTGCGTTCCTACGAAAAACGCAGATTTGTTTTCCAGAAGGAAACAATTCGGAAGTAAGCGACTTTAGAAGCTCTTTTCCGTAGCGTGCAACAATCAGCTCATCAACTGACTGCATCAATGATTCAGAAGTAACTTCAGCTTGTTCGTGGAAAAAAGACTTTGCATCTTTGGAAATTTGGAATGCCTGATCAAAGGATAAACCTCTCTGCATCAGCTTGTGTGCCAGCATTCCCCGCATGAATGGATACTTGGAATTGTCAGGACGGATAACTTTAAATTGCATTAGAGAACCTCGTTTTTCACAACAGCTGGAGGTTCAGCAGTTTCTTCAACGACACTGCATGCTTCGCAGCCTTTGCTCCACTTGGAGGCTCCATCTACAAAATGCTCTTTTTTCCAAATTGGAACTGAATGCTTTATGGTATCAATAATGTAGCGACTTGCTTCATAAGCCTCACCGCGATGTGAGGTTGAAACAGCAATGGCAATGGAGCAATCCTTTACTGCCAGTTTCCCAAGGCGGTGAATAACTTCAACTGCGTGAAGTTCCCATTTTTGCTGAGCTTTCTCAATAATACGGGAAATTTGTTTCAAGGCCATACTTTCACGTGCTTCATATTCCAAATACGAAACTTTCTTCTGCTGACTGTGGTTACGGACATCGCCGTAAAAAATTATGACCGCTCCTGCTTGGGGATGTTGAGCACGACGTCGCAGACTTTCAAGATCAATAACATCACGGACTACTGAACACGGCATTTGTTTCCTGGGTGAATTTACCTGCATCATTCTTCTATTTTTCCTAAAAACCTTGGACCTTTCCAATCCACCAGAGTTCCGGACTCCATGTTCATATTCACTAAAGTCCGATCTCGGTGGAGCATCTGCCACGAAAGCATTTTCTGCGCATATTCCAACATTATTTCCTGAAAATCCGGATCATTGGCCCGGTTAACAAACTCTTCTGGATCTTCCTGCAAATCGAACAAAAGAGGCGGCAAGGCGGTCATGTGGATGTATTTGTAATTTTCATCACGCAGAACTGTAAGTGAGCACTGATCTGGTGACAAACCAAATCGCTGCTCAATCATCGGTTGATACGAACCAATTCCCCGAAAGTCATATTCCCAATGGACTTCTGTGCGCCAATTATCTGGAATGTTACCATGCACAAAAGGAAGCAAGGATCGACCATTGCATTCTTCTGGAATTTCTGCTTCCAACCATTCGAGTATGGTCGGCATCACATCAACGGCTTCTGTGAAAACTTCAACCTGTGTTCCTTGCACAGCAGATTTATCTGAAGACCACCCTGAAGTTTCCGGAGTCTGGATAATCAGTGGAATCGAATAAGCCTGATCGAAATATCCCAACTTGTCAAATAAATAGTGGTCTCCAAGGTGTTCTCCGTGGTCACTCGTGAAAACAATCAGCGTGGATTTATATTGCCCGGACTCCTTCAAATAGGTGAGCACTCTGCCCAAGTGATGATCAACCTCGGTCATCAAGCTGTAATAAGTCGCACGTGCCTGCAAAACATCCTGCTCACTAGTCTTTGCTGCGGGTCCGTCCAATTTATCAGTAAAAAATTCGTTGCGGGGAATCAGATCATGAAGCATTTTTAGGAGTGCATGCTGTTTGGATTCGCTCTCCAGAGTTTCTCTGCGGATCGGCTTCGGTACGTCTGAAGGGTCATACATTGTATTATACGGTTCAGGTGCAATCCACGGAGGATGAGGCTGCAAATAGGAAAGATGCACAAACCAGTTTTCATCTTCTCTGACACTCAACCACTTCAGCATCTCATCGGTCAAAAAAGCTACACTGCTGTCTTCATCAGAATATACTGCTGGCGAAAAAGTTGAGCCACGTTCTTTCGCCCCGGGATAGTTTGGCTTAGGATCATAAACACTATAACGATTCAAAGAGTGATCAAAGCCCTTGGCTATCAACTCAGCAATCCATGGGCGTTGGTTATTAGTCAATGTCACTCCGCTGCTCATTCCGGGAATCATCCCTTCGTAAGTGGTCAGCAGCGGATCTTCTTGATGAAATTCACGAGGGTCGGCTGAAGTGTCAGTATAGCCAAACAAAGTCGGATCATATCCTAATTTTCTCACTTCACGGGCAATATTGGTAAATCGATTGTTCAGGGGAGTCCCGTTATTAACTGAACGATGATTCATTGCGTACAGCCCGGTGTATAAAGAGGCCCGCGAAGGCCCACAAGGAACGGCTTGAGTATAGTGCTTACGAAAAAGCACTCCTTGCATGGCCAGTTGGTCCAAATTGGGCGTTTGCACAACTGGGTGACCAATACAGCCAAGACAATCACCACGCCACTGATCTGCAGTGATGAATAATACGTTTTTACGATTTTTTCCCATTAACTGTCATTATGTCAAGACACAGAGTTCAGGCTTCTTCGTCAAGCAAAAACTCTTCATAATCCTCAGGAGATAATAAATCAGCTGATTCGTCTGGATTTAACAGCTCTATACGCACTATCCAACCTTCGTCATAACTTTCTTCGTTGATCAACTCAGGACTATCCTTCAATTCGGTGTTCACTGCTATAATCCGACCGCTCATAGGCATAAAAAGCGACGAAACAGCTTTCACAGATTCAACCGAACCAAATTCATCACCGGCATCGATTTCATCATCAATATCCGGTAGTTCTACAAAAACAATGTCACCCAACGCTTTTTGCGCGTGGTCAGTTATGCCAACCTCGGCCTTATTACCGTCAATTCTCAGCCACTCGTGGTCTCGTGTGTACAGATTGTCTTTTGGGATTTCACTCATAATTCCTCTTTATATTTATTATGAAGGTTGTCCGAAAAATGCGTGGTAGTTAACCAGAACAATTCCATTGCTTTGCAAAAAGATAACACTAATTTATCCTTAGAACCATATAAGTCCAGCAAAAAAAGCATAACTTTTGTTTTGCAGGCAATTTGGAAGAAAAAATCGATGGAAGATACGCATAAAACAGGATATGATAGTACTGACAAAAAAACATTACTATATTATTCTGCTGAGAGGAGGACCAAAATGCAAATTTATTACAGACTACTCGCTCTGATTATTTCCACAGGATTTACCTGGACTGCTCCTGCCTGCGCTCAAACCTCTGATGATTTGGAACAAATGATTCGTAGTTCAAAAACACGTGCGGCTCTCGTGCAGAACGTACAAAAAGGTGTTGTCCACATCAAAGTTGAAAAAATTATGCGCACTCCTGATGGTCAATCTCTCAACAATCCCAGAGACCTTTACAATGATGAATTTTTTCGGCGTTTTTTCCCTGAACTACAACCTCCAAACAATCAACAACCAAGAAAGCGTGAACAGCCAAATCATAAATTTCGACAAAGCGGAATGGGTTCCGGATCAATTATCGACACAGACGGGTACATACTGACAAACCACCATGTGGTCGGTGAAGCAGACAAAATGGTAGTTGTACTTTACGATGGCCAAGAAAGGGAAGCAAAACTTGTTGGTACCGATCCTGAATCAGACATTGCCGTGGTGAAAATTGAAGGGAACGGGCTTCCAGTCCTGTCCATGGGAGATTCAGACAAAATCCTTGTTGGTGAAGATGTGATTGCTGTAGGGAATCCATTCGGACTAATCCAAACTGTAACTTACGGAATTGTCAGTGCTAAAGGACGCACAAATGTCGGCATCAATGAATACGAAAATTTTATTCAAACTGATGCTGCCATCAATCCTGGCAATAGCGGCGGCCCCTTAGTCAACCTGCGCGGAGAAATTGTAGGAGTAAATAGTGCTATTTTTAGTCAAAGCGGGGGATATCAGGGTATCGGCTTTGCGGTTCCCATAAACATGGCACGTAAGATAATGCGGGACCTGATAGATAAAGGCTCTGTTTCTAGAGGTTGGTTGGGAGTAGGAATTCAGGACGTCACCCAGGATCTGGCAAAAGCTTTTCAGTTGAAAAGTACAAAAGGCTGCCTAATCACTGGAGTTATGCAAGATACTCCGGCTCAAAAAGCAGGTCTGCGCAAAGGAGATGTTGTAATTCAAATCAACGAAAAACATATCCAAAACAGCAACCACTTGCGGAACGAAATTGCCAACGCCGGAGCATTCAGTGAAATCGAAATGGAACTGATCCGAGATGGCAAAACAATCCTGATAAATCTTAGGCTGGCTGAACGTCCCAAGAAAATTGGACAAATGAAAATGTTATCGCAGCCGGCTCCCACAACTGAAAAGGTAGAGGTGTTGGGTATGACAGTTGAAGAGCTCACTGAAGAAAATACGGGAAAGTATGGTGTCAAACGAGGCGTTGGTGTTGTGATAACAGATGTTGAATCTGGAAGCTCCGCAGAAAAAACTGGCTTGCAGCCTGGCATGATTGTCCAGGAAGTAGAGCGTCAAGCCGTCAGTAGCCTTAATATTTTTAAAGAAATTATAGGTAACATAGACCAGGAAAAAGGTATTCTCCTGTTGATCACAACCAGTAATGGTTCTCGTTATATTTTTCTTCACGCAGACTGATTTAGATGGTCCGACCTCAGAAGAAAACCAAATTACATTTTAAGCATTTGCTGTTGAAATTACATCAAAAAACTCAGCAGACAACTGTTCCTGAGAAAATTGATTTTTACCCTCTGCTGGAGGAAATGTCCGTTTATTACAACCTTACTCCAGAAGAATTACTTCTCCGCGGATTCCGTAGAGCATACCGGCAAGCTGTCGAAGGTCTTTGAATCTAATTATTCTATCTATCTTGATGAATTTTACTCTCCTCTTGATTGGGTTGCATTCCTTGATTTTGCATTTTGGACGGCAAACGGACTGTAGAGGAGATATAAAGAGACGCTTCCGGAGCTTTCCACAAAAACGAAAGTTGTGGCTTGGTGTGTATACGCTGATTATTCAAAAATGGTGGTAATACGTGTCGCGAGTATCAGGTTTTTTGCTGCTCTACATACCAGTTTGACTTGGGCCGTTTTTTTGTTTTGGCT
>JAKUUI010000219.1 GCA_022448485.1 SAR324 cluster bacterium | reverse complement strand
GATTCCGGCGATTGGATGATTTGCGGGGTGAGTCTCCTCCATTGCACCACACGTGATCAAATGTTGCCTCAAAATTTGCTTTACACCGTTGAGGAGCGCACTGAAAGAGGTGACAGTCTAAAAGTCATTGGTTCTGTGAAAGAAGTTTTGTTTGCACCAAAAGAGCAATTCGAAGTCTTAAAACGACTTGCTGATTTTCAGACAAAACTGGTGACTCTGACCATTTCGGAAAAAGGATATTGCCATGATCCGTCCTCCGGGAAATTACTGAAAAAACATCCTGATATTTTACACGACATTGCAAACCGTAACTTTCCTATAAGTGCCATTGGATTTTTGGTTGCCGGATTGGATTTAAGGTATAAGGCAGGCCTTCCGCCTTATACGGTGCTGAGCTGTGATAACCTCCCGGAAAACGGGAAAATGCTCAGAAATTTGGTGCTTGAGTTTTCCGAAATAATCAATCCTGAATTAAATCAATGGATAGCGGATCAAGGATGTTTCCCTTGCAGTATGGTAGATCGCATTGTCCCGGCGGTAACAGAAAATGACAAATTGTCCATTGCGCAACAATTAAAGTGTAGAGATGAAGCCGCAGTTATCTGCGAACCTTTCCGACAATGGGTAATTGAAAATAATTTTGCGTGCGGATTTCCGGACTTGCAAAGCGTAGGGGTGGAACTTACTGAAGACATTAGGCCGTATGAAGAAATGAAACTTCGTCTGCTCAACGGAGCACACTCGACGATCGCATATCTTGGCTATCTTGCAGGCTATGAGTATGTTTCTGATGCTATGCTTGATTCTACATTTTTGAAATTTATTCGTGAAATGATGGACGAAGAAATAACACCTACATTGCAAACACCGCCTTCTGTAGATTTAACTCAGTATAAAAACGTGCTTTTGGACCGTTTTAAAAATCCAGGTTTGAGTCATCGAACTTGGCAGATTGCTATGGACGGTTCACAAAAATTACCTCAACGTCTGTTGAATACCGTCCGTACGCAAGTTCTCCACAAACGTCCTTTCTCAAAAATATCCTTAGCTGTAGCCGCATGGATGCGGTTTATTTTGGGAGTTGACGAATTTGGTAAAGCAATTGAAGTCCGTGACCCAATGAGTGAACGGTTTAAGATAATAGCTTTTGAAACAGGTTTATTGGTATCAAAGAAAATTGTCTTTGAAAATTCTGAATCATACACACGGGCAATACTGGATTTAACAGAAATATTTGGTAAAGATCTATCGCAGAATTCATTATTTTGCACACAAATACAAAAAACATTTACAAGACTCCTAGAAAATAAATCCTCTCGCTCTATAGACAAGTTAGTTAAAAGAATAGAATAAAAAAGTAATACAATTGTAATAGTTTTTTACATTTTTCCAACTCCCACAGAGCTTGATTTAGGGCATCTTGACGTAGGCTTTACTTCCATTTTTTCAGGACGTAGACTTTACTTTTTCCAGTTTTTCATAGATGTTCATTCACCACGCCTTTCAGATTGAATGTTGAAAGGTGTAGAAAATATCATACAGTTAATATAAGGAGAAAAGATGAAAACAATGAAAGACCCGGCTATTAGCGAAAACGGAACTCCTTCACTCTCGGCTGACGCGCCAGGCGGTGAAGAGACCGACCAGGATCAATGGGACAAAAGCGGCGAAACACCAGAACGCAACGTTCTGCGCAACTTCCACGCTGCTGTCCTCGGAAAATCCTGAGAAGTTGGCAATGATGCCGCTGAGGGCCGATCCCAACGCCATCGACACCCGCATGAACGTGGGAATGGACGCTGATGCCTGGGTACGCTCCGCTTCCGAAACGTTGGCGATGATGCGCTTGGACACGAGGCTCCAGGACATGCCATAGCCCATGCCCATTATGGTCGAAAGCAGGGCGATTAACCAGAGCGGACCTGAAGGCATAGCATAGATCAAGCCCACCATCGAAATGCTCACCAAGACCGACCCCAGCCGGATCAGGCGAGGTTCAATTCGCCCACTGACACCG
>JAKUUI010000218.1 GCA_022448485.1 SAR324 cluster bacterium | reverse complement strand
ATCTTGGTTTGGAAGAAGATCCACTTGCCGAAACAGTTCCAGATCTTGGTTTGGAAGAAGATCCACTTGCCGAAACAAGCCCGGATCTTGGCATGGAAGAAGATCCACTTGCCGAAACAAGCCCGGATCTTGATATGGACGAAGACCCACTTGCCGAAGAATCATCCCAGCTAGGACAGGAAGAAACTCTAAATTTTGGTGAATCTGAAATACAGGAGAGCGAAACTATAGTAGTTGAAGAGGAAGAATATCAGCCAAAAGTAACTTTCAGTCACAAAGTAAAAACATTGATAGGTGGCAGTGAAACTAGGGGGTTGTCAATGTTGGATCCGTTGCTGAGCGAAATTAAAGAACTCCGTTTTGTCTCTACTTATGATCAGTCTGTGAAGGTGCAAACTTCTCCCCGGATGTACAATTTTTTCCGCCTTTCCATCAGCTTTTCGCAAAACTATGAGTTGAATAAACAGAGTATTTTTGACGGCTTTGCCAGTTTACGGGAAATATATTCAAATTACCGAACAGGTCCTCATCAGATTCGTTATGGAACTCAGATTTTTGATCTGGGTAAAGTTGATTTAGATAAAGTTATTGATGTGCTTCATATGAACAACATCATGGGGCTATACACTTTTGATCCGGACGATACAAAAGATTCCATTCCCTCTATCAGATACAACTGGTTTCGTGGTGCACACACGGCAACGATGTACTTCTCTCCAATTCGGCAGCAAACATTTGGCATGAAATTTACAGAGTTTCGTGAAGAAGTAGAAAAGAAAGAACAAGATGATGAGGCAGGCAAAGTGTCATTTCTACGCGATTATTATGGTCTGCAATATCAATGGACCGGGGATATTATTGATGCAAGGATCGGCATGTTTCACTGGTTTGATTCAAATCCGCATATCAAGTTTGAATATCAGCGAACAGCAGACAATGAGACAACTTCTCTGCAGGGTTCTTTTGAGAAAATGCTGAGTAACTACCAAGAGAAAGAAACTCGTTCTGATTTCCTTACTTTTGAACTGGATGCAGTTTGGAGTGATATGGTATGGAAATTGGAATCAGGTTTATTTAAGAAAAGAAACTTGTATTCTTATGAAATTCCGGAGGGAAAACATATTCGCCTTTCTACATTCAGGACTCCCCATTTTGCCTGGGCTACTTCGTTTGAGAGGACTTTTCCTTATTTTTACTGGCTGATGATATATTCACATCGCAAGTCGTTTGATGTTCCGGAAAACTCGCATGTTTTTTTGTATGAAAATGAGTCAGCTCTTGTTCCCCAAAAAAGGGACGTCATTCGAAATCAGGTGTCTGGTGTTGCAGTCCTGAAAACACCGGACAACTCACTGCGAATTACACTGCTGAATTATCAGACATGGCCCTTTATACAAAGAGGTTTTGCCTCACTTTTCACCTGGGAGGAATACAAACAAAACATGGAACTTGAACTTAGGTTTTTCCGACTGGAAACAGAAAGGCAAAAAATGTTGAAAAATAAAATTGAAACAAATCAGGTTTTTTTGACATACACCCAAAAATTTACTGCAAACTGATTCCTCTATGTTTGTCCGCATTTTCACTACTGTAAATCAATTCCCCAAAACAATCCTTTTGGCAGTTCTGGCCCTGAGTGCCTTCTTTTTTGTTCAGGCAAGGGACGGCTTGTTTGATTCTCAAACAGGAAGATTACGCATCAACAGCACAGTTGAACCATTTATTGAGCGGGATTCAGGAGCCTACCAGCAATTCCTTGATGCCAGAAAAGCATTTGGCAGTGAAGAAGTGGTAGTGATTGCCCTGCACAATACAGAAAAAAAGCCGATAGGGCTTGAATTCATTCTGACGCTGGCTCACTTGAAATCAGACATTGAAACTACCGTTCCCGGCATTACAAAAGTCTTCAGTATGCTGGATATTCCACAAGCTTCAGGTGAATGCGCAGGAAAATCGTATTTTCATCAAATGGGTATTGGCTCTGTTTGTTTTTCTGTTTTGGAAAAATATGAACAAGAGATT
>JAKUUI010000217.1 GCA_022448485.1 SAR324 cluster bacterium | reverse complement strand
CATCCAGAGATCAAGACTGCTTTTCATCATATTGTATCCAACCTCTGTCCCTACATAGCTATCTTCTTTCCCAGAGTTCGTTTGTAGATGTGCTATGTCATACCAGTGTGCATGTGAATCGAAGATTTCATCCGGAAGAAAAGAAGCAATTTTTTTTTCAAAAAGCTCCAGATCCTCTTCACGAATCTCAAAAGAAGTGGGGTCAAGCATTTCAAAAGGGTTGCCCGACTTGTTTAAATCTCCTAAATTTTCTTCAAAAGCACACATTTTTATCTACCAAGCTGTCCAACCACCATCGATGATCAAGTTCTGTCCAGTCATGTAACTGCTTGCATCACTGGCTAGGAAAACAATTGCACCATTAAGTTCTTCAGGAACTCCCATCCTTCCCATAGGACTTTTCTGACAGAGTCTTTTCACCATTTCAGAATCAGCTTGTGGTCCTGGGAAAGGTCCCGGACTCAGGCAATTCACACGGATGTTTTGTTTTGCCCAGTAAACAGCAAGATGCCGAGTCATCTGAACGATTCCCCCTTTTAGTGTATGATAGGCTACAGGACTGGCAGGGACTAATCCTTCATATGTTTCCGGGTATGAACCCACTACCCCATACATTGAGCCAAGCATGATGATTGATGCAGATTTTTTCTGAGAAACAGACCAGTTGCGGAAACGCCGGGCTAGAAGAAAATAACCGGTTGCGTTGCCGAGTAGCTGTTGAAACTCGGTTCCGGTAACATCAGTCAAGTCGGCACCCAGTGGAAAATGTCCGTTATTTACCAGGATTTCCAAGGAACCAACACGATCCAGAAGTTCATCAAAACCGGCATTGATGGATGTTTCGTCCATTTGATCCAATTCAATTCCAATATGACTCCCCTGTGCTGCCCCCTTCAGAAGCGCAGCAATTTCTTCGGCCTTTTTACGTTTACGGCTGCTGACCACCACTCTCGCACCTGCTTCCGATAAAGCACGAGCTAAAGACTGTCCAAGAAAACCACTAGCGCCAGTTATCAGTGCTGTGCGGCCGGTTAAATCAAAAAGCGTATTTATGTGTGCTTCTTCATCAGGCTGGACAGTAGAAGTTTTTATTCTGTTGGATTCTGTGGGTTGATCAACCATTATTTACTTTCTATACCGAATGAAGCCTGTTGCTGATTGGAACTTTCCAGATAGGTATGAAAGCGTTGGTAATCACGGCGGGCACTTTTGCCACGGAAGACCATTGCTAAAGCCCTACGCTGGCGGTTTTTCGTCAGATTTGGTTCTGCACGATGTATGGTGTTTCCATGGTGAATCACAGCATCACCTGGTAGAACGGTGACCTTTGATTCACTATCCATATCACTTTGAGAGTAATCAGAAATGCATTGTGAAAATCCAAGGGTGGAGGAAAGTCTATGCTGGCGAAGGCCAAGCCGATGAGAACCCCGAACATAGTGAACACAGCCGTTTTCCTCATCTATATAATCAAGGGCCACCCAAATGGTTAACACTTGTGGCGGAGCAAGACAGAAATAATAGTTATCCTGGTGCGGAGGAGTTTCATGTTTGGTTTTAGGAGGCTTGTTAAAATATTCAACTCCTAAAACTTCAACAGGTTCTCCAAGAAAATCTGACGCGGTCTTGTTCCAGTGTGAATGACGGCTATAATTTGCAAAAAATGTATCTTGTTCCATCCGGTGCAGTTGTTTGAGAGTTTCCGGTTTTTCAGGATTATCAAAAAATACATCAGACTGCTTTAGTTGAGGGACTTTTTCTAGAATATACCTCTCGACAGCCTGTTGTAGTTCTACCAGTTGTAGATTAGTCAAAAATCTGGGTAGACGGACAAAGCCATCTTCGTCGAAATCATTTTTTTTCGTCATAATTGTTTTTTATATGTTTCCAGTAAATCGAACAATCTGCATAACTTCATACTTGTACCGGCCACAAAGCAGGAGTAATTAAATACGGATCGGGTTGTTCATAAGTGAGAGTGAGGGCTTGCATCAGATCATCGGGCAGAGGCCCCCGTTCAAAAAAA
>JAKUUI010000216.1 GCA_022448485.1 SAR324 cluster bacterium | reverse complement strand
TGCTGCATAAGCCGGAAGGATCAATGCCCCAGCGATCACCAGTGCCAACTTCTTTAGGGTGCTATTTTTGTTCATACTTCTCCTTCTAATAAAGAAATAATTACAATTTTAATATTGCTGTCAGCCGGAGTCCATTCTCCAGGTTGACCTTAAGAAAAGAATCAAATTGAATGGATTTTCAATCCTGAAGTCTTTTTCTGTACAAAACAATTGAGGATATAGATATCACGTTTGCAGAGAATTACAAGTAAAAATGAAAAAAAATTGTTAAAAACTCATTTTTTGTAATAAAACTGCACTGATAACGATTGAAAAACAAATTTAGCTGGAGTAGAATCCCGTAACCTTTGGACGATTCGTTCGGAAATCTGAAAACTTAAAACTTAGGTCTACATGACAAAAATTCTTTTTATCTGCATGGGAAATATCTGTCGCTCTCCAAGCGCAGAAGCAGTGATGCAGACACTGGTCAAGCAGAGAGGAATGGAAAACCAAATCTCATGTGACTCTGCTGGAACTATTGATTATCACCGGGGTAATCCTGCTGATCCCAGGATGCAGGAACATGCTCTTTTGCGCGGTTATGAGCTGAAAAGTATTGCACGTTCATTTGAGGAAAAGGATTTTGAAAATTTTGATCTTATTATTACTATGGATGAAGATAATTATCAACAGATCCAGTGGCGTGACCAAAAGAGAAATTATACTGCTAAAATTCGACGTATGACTGATTTTTGTAGTTCAAAAACTGTTTCTGAAGTTCCCGATCCTTATTACGGAGGCAGCCAGGGTTTTGAAAATGTGCTTGATCTTCTCGAAGATGCCTGTAATGGTTTGCTTGAATTCATCACGACAAAAAAACAATGAATTCTGATTTACAGTCTCGTATAGAAAAAAAGTTCGCTGAGCCAATAAAATCAACAGTCGCTGTTTCAGGAGGCTGTATTGCCAATTCATGCAAATTACAGTTAAGTTCAGGCAGGGAATTTTTCCTCAAACAGTCACGCGGTGGCAGTTCAAGTTCATTTGCTTCTGAAGCTCGAGGATTGGAAGAACTGAGAAAGTCTGGTGTGGTTCGGGTACCGGAAGTTGTGGACAAAGGTCCTGATTTTCTGCTGCTGGAATGGATTGAGGTAGGAAAGAACAGCACTGATTCAAGTATGGAAGAGCTTGGACGTCAGTTAGCGGAACTTCACTCTTTCCGTGGAGAAAAATTTGGCTTTGTGGAAGACAACTATCTAGGAGACTCGCCGCAATCAAATCTCTCTTCAACTGCAGGAAAGGATAATTGGGCTATTTTTTTTGCTGGAAACCGTCTGCATTTTCAAGCTGAATTAGCAGAAAAAAAAGGTTATGCGACTCCGGAAATCCGGGGTTTACTAGATGTTTTAATAGAAAAAATTCCGGATTTACTTTCAGGTACGGAGGAAAAACCTTCCCTGCTGCATGGTGATTTATGGTGCGGAAATTATTTAATCGATGTTGATGGCCGGCCCTGGCTGATCGATCCTGCAGTTTATTACGGACATCGTGAAGCAGATTTAGCAATGACTTCACTTTTTGGCGGCTTCACAAAAACTTTCTATTCAGCATACGAATCGGCTTTTCCGCTTGTTCCGGGGTATCCTGAGCGTGAACCTCTTTATCAGCTGTATCACCTGATGAATCATCTAAACTTGTTCGGCACCGGCTATTACGGACAAGTCCTTTCGATCCTGAAGCGTTATGCCGGCTGAGATTAAACCGGAGTTTTCTTAAAGGACACAGTAATGTGATGAATTCTTCACTTCAGAGTTTAAGTCTGAAACTCTCTGGATGACATGTTTACTAATCTGTTTATGCATTTCCAAGAAACCACAGATATGTTATTTGAGTCACTCATAGAACTCGTTCGAAAAAGGCCTTCATTGCTTCCCAGGATTTTCTGTCAGCATTTTCATTGTAAGCAAGTGGAATGTTAAACTTTTTTCCACGTTCATCAGCAGTAGGGTTTGAAAAACCATGCAAGGCTTCTTTGTAAGAAATAAATTCAAAGTTGG
>JAKUUI010000215.1 GCA_022448485.1 SAR324 cluster bacterium | reverse complement strand
GTAAGCGAAGGACAGCTTTTTCAATGGCTGAGAGAACAGGGAGCAAATGCAGGAAGACCAAAACGAGCAAACGAACTTAACGCTGCTTAATCCCTATTAAAACAAAACGGCCTACGCAATCCGGAAGGGAGAACGTAGGCCAAAAGCGAAACGCACAGAACAGAGTGTTTCATCAGTCATTATCTGCATTATAGCAAAAAATGACAAGCTCTGTTTCGTGTATTGAACTGCATGGAGCATTAACAATGAAATATTTAGAATTTCCTTCCGGAGTCGGAGAAAAAACCGTCTCTATCTTTACAAATGCTTTCGGCACTAAACCAAAGGCTGTGAAGATAAGGCCGATACTTGAGGCGATCCGAGATGGACAATATGAAAGACAAATCAACCGTCTCAGGAATTATTTAAAAGATGGTAAGAAAGAAGAGTACGACCGAGACAAGAAGAAACTTCCCGCTTTCACTATTTCAGGAAAATTCAACACAAGAGAAGCAACCGATCTGCTGGAGCATTCCGGAATTATGCAGATTGATATTGATAAAGTTGAAAACCCCACTGACCTCAGAGACCGGCTAATACAAGACCCCCACATTTGCGCCGCTTTTATTTCTCCAAGCGGGAAAGGTGTAAAATGTTTGATTCTTAGCAATCCCGATTACACGAAACACAAGGCCGCATTTATTGCTTGTGAAAATCATCTCAAAGCCCGCTACAATGTGCAAATAGACGAAGCCTGTAAGGATGTTAACCGTTTATGTTTCGTGAGCTATGATGCTGACTTGAGAACAAATCCAGACGCTTCCCCCATACTAATTCCAGAAGAAGCCCCAAAAATTCGACCACAAAAAAAGAGTTTTACGAAGCAGTCTGATAATGAGACGGCCAACCGTTTACGCTCCGCAATGCAAGCATTGAGTGCTGAGGAATACGAGACCTGGATAAGATACGGAATGGCTTTGAAAAACTGGAACGGTCACGGAGCGTTTGATATTTGGCATTCCTGGAGCTCGACCGCAAGCAATTACAAAAATCATCCAGATTGCTTTAATCGTTGGCAGTCTTTTGAACCAAGTTCCGGAATTGACGAAAGCGCAATATTTCGAGCCGCAACTGATGCAGGATGGAGCTTGCAACGTGAAAATATAAACCCGGAATCCATGAAAATATCCCTTGCAGATACCAGACTGGAAGAAAGGCAAAAGGCCCAACTCAAATCCGTAAGACCTCAAAAAATCGGACTGAAAATTGTGCGGGCATCCACAGTAAAAATTAAACCGATAAAATGGATTTGGCCAGGAATACTTGCGCAGGGCAAGTTAGTTTTATTGGCAGGTGACCCAGGACTTGGGAAATCACAAGTGAGCCTGTTTATTTGTGCGACAATCTCAAGCGGAGGTCAATGGCCGGTTAGTGGAGGAACTTGCGAAAAAGGCAATATTCTAATCCTATCCGCTGAGGATGGTGCTGACGATATGATAGTACCAAGACTACAAGCCGTGAATGCCGATCTTGAAAAAATCCACATAATAGAGGCTGTAAAAACGGATGATGGAAATGAAAAAACATTTGATCTGAGCAGTGACGTGGAACTGCTAAAAAACGAGGCTGTACGGATTGGGAACGTTAAAATGATAATCATTGACCCTATTTCTGCCTACTTGGGAAAAATTGATTCTCACAGAAACACTGAAGTTCGTGATGCTCTTAATCCAATCATTAAATTTGCTGATGAAATTGGAGCCTGTCTGCTTTGTGTAACACACCTGAACAAAGGAAGCAGCGGCAATGCGTTAAGCAGGGTTGTAGGCTCAGTTGCTTTTGCCGCAGCAGCTAGGGCCTGTTTTGTGGTGACAAGAGACCCCGATGACCCAGATCGCAGATTGATGCTCCCACTAAAAAATAATTTAGCTAAAGACACTCATGGTTTTGCTTACAGAATCGAACTTAAAGATTTGTCCGGTATTGAAATTACTTGCGTTGAATGGGAACCGTACAAGATAGATTTGAGTGCTGAAGAAGTTCTTTCTACGCAGGGAGGAAAATCGGAAA
>JAKUUI010000214.1 GCA_022448485.1 SAR324 cluster bacterium | reverse complement strand
CATTGTCCATGATTGTTTGAATTTCAAAATCAAAAAGGGAGAGAGAGTAGGAATCGTCGGTTCAAGTGGTTGCGGCAAATCTTCGATCGTTAAGCTTCTTCTACGTTTCCATGATCCTGTACAGGGATCAATCACCATTGGTGAAAATGACTTAAAAAACATCTCCCTCGACCAGTTACGAAGAGAAATATCTGTTGTTCATCAGGACACATTCCTTTTTCATGGAACAATTGAGGAGAATATACGAATGGGACGTCAGGAAGCAAGTGAACTTGAAATTACTGATGCAGCAAAAGATGCTAACATCCATGAGTTTGTAACAACTCTTCCTGATGGATATAAAACGATAATTGGAGAAAAAGGTATCAAACTTTCAGGTGGGCAGCGACAACGGATAGCAATTGCACGGGCTCTTTTGAAGAATACGCCTATTTTAATCTTAGATGAGGCTCTGTCAGCTGTTGACGCAGAAAACGAATATATCATACAGCAGGCTCTTGATCGTTTAATGAAAGACCGCACAACCCTCATTTTGGCTCATCGGCTTTCAAGTATAATCAAATGTGACCGCATACTGGTACTTGATCAGGGAAGAGTTGTTGAGTCTGGTCCTCATACAGACCTGATGAAGAAAGACGGTATTTATTCGGCCTTGATGAATGAGCAGGTTAGAGAAGCAGAATTAAAGAGATTGGTAGGAAGTCAGGAAGAATCAATGTTTGCTAATAACGAGCCTGTAGAAGATACAGAGAAATCTGTTCTTGACTTACCAACTGAGGGCATTATTAAAGCAGAGGGACTCAACTGGAAGCAAATAATTATTGAGTTAATGCGCCACATCATGCCCTGGAAAGGCCGGCTTTTCATTACATTCTGTTTCGGCGTACTACGGGTGCTTGCTTTTATAGGTGTGGGAGTCTTCAGTGCACTAATTGTTCTTGCTCTGAAAAACGGCAATGATTTTACGTTTCAACTTACAGGACTTATGGTTGTAGCATCTCTTTCGGGTATACTTCACTGGATTGAGTCATGGGTAGCCCACGACATGGCCTTCAGGTTACTAGCTGAGATGCGGATCAATGTTTTCAGGAAACTGGATCAGCTTGCTCCCGCTTATCTAGTTCGACGCAGAACTGGAGATTTGATGGGAATTGCCACACAAGATGTTGAACTGGTGGAATACTTCTTTGCACATACAGTAGCTCCAGTTTTTGTTTCAATACTTGTTCCAGTTGCAGTAGTAACGGCCCTGGCAACAGTAAGCTTTTGGATGGCATTGTCGCTAATGCCTTTTCTGCTTGCAGTAGGTTTAAGTCCTTTATTAATGCGTGATAAAGTAGATCTACTTGGTTCAAAAGCCAGAGAAGCTGCCGGCGAGCTTTCTGCCCATGCAATTGATACAATACAGGGTATTGCAGAAATAGTTGCTTTTCAGCAGGCAGGACATCGAGCTAAAGACTTTGACAATCTTACGAATCGACATATCGCAATAAGGTTACCATTCTTCAAAGAGTTGACAATGCAAAAGACCCTTCTTGAGGTCTTAACCGGCTGGGGAGGCCTTGCTGTTGTCTCTACAGGAGCCCTGCTCACAACCAGTGGTTCCTTAGATGCGGGGTTGCTTCCTTTGCTTACTATTCTTGCTATGTCAGCATTTTTACCAGTTTCTGAAATAGCGCAGATAGGAAGGCAATTGGCAGACACCATGGGTGCCACAAGGAGGATTTATGCATTGGAAAATGAACCGGTAGTGATTGACGATGGAATAGATGAAACTCCCGGTGATTTGTCATCAGGTGTTTGCTTCCGCAATGTCAGCTTTGCATATCCAGGAAGATCAAAGCGTATCTTGCAGGACCTGAATTTCGAAATACCTGCAGGAAGAACGCTGGCGTTAGTAGGTCCATCAGGAGCAGGAAAAACAAGCCTTGCTCAACTTCTCATGCGTTTCTGGGATCCTGAAAAGGGCTCCATCACATTGAATGGAATTGAACTCAAAGATTTTAAATTGGAGGTACTTCGTTCCAGAGTCGCATTGGTTGCACAAGATACTTATCTCTTCAACAATTCGCTGCGGGAAAACATT
>JAKUUI010000213.1 GCA_022448485.1 SAR324 cluster bacterium | reverse complement strand
CCTGATATACAACCAACTCCAAAAGTCCAACCTCGATTTACAGTTTGGCTAGTTTGTGATTTTTTCCAAAGCAGCAGGCTTGCCGCCAGTACTATTACTGAAATGAGCAGCAGCATTGGTTTTTGTGGAACAGTTGTTAGAACCGCAATTCCAAAAGGAGTCCCCAGTAATGCTCCTAAAAGCAACCAGCGCAAAACCTTCCAGTTAACAGTTCGCCAAACCAGGGGGAGCATGTAAATGCTGGCTGCGATTTCAAGCATGAATGCTGAAGGTACTACTTCTGCAGGAGGTAAAATCAGTGATAAACTGGTTACGGTCAGGGCCGAAAAACCAAAACCGCTGTAGCCGCGAATATAAGCCGCGACTCCTATGGCAAAAAACGCATAAAGTAACATTAACGGACTGAGGCCGATCCATTCCTGCCATTCTATTTGCATACTTAAAAAGACTTTTGAGAGGTTTCCTGAAATTCAGTTTTTGTGACCTCACTGATCAGCCAGGTTTTGAATAAACGCACCAGCGGTTTGCGTAATGCTTTTTCAGGATAGACGAGATAGTAAAAACCACCTCCGGTAATTGAAAGATCAAAGGGACGGATCAACCGTCCTGAATCCAAATATTCCTGCACTATTCCCACCGCGCAGAGCGCAATTCCGTGGCCGTCCAAAGTAGAGTGGATGAGTACATTGGAATCTCTGATGACAGTACGACGTTTATATTTCCGCTCCGGTATACCCGCTTCTTCCAACCATTCCTGCCATATGTTGTAATCCGGATCATCCAGCAGCGGATAGTGAATCAAATCCTCCGGAGTTTTCAGAGGGTGTGTTTTATTTAATAACTCAGGACTGCAAACCGGTGTAAATTCAACGACCATTAATTGTTCGCACATCAATCCCTCCCAATCTCCTTTGCCCCAGACCACTGCCAAATCAGTTCCATCTGCAACAAAATCCGGATCATTGTTAGAAATTTTAAGATGAAGATTTACTTCCGGATACTTCTGGTAAAACGCGCCTAAACGGTGCACAAGCCAGTTAGCAGAAAAAGATGAACCAACACCGACCACTATCGTGTCTTCCGCATCGTAATTGCGTATATTCTCCAAACAGTCTGCAATTCCCTGAAATCCACTCACCACAGACGGTAATAATTTTTGGCCCTCCTCAGAGAGAAATACTTTGCGTTTTTCCCGGTGAAAAAGTTTCAAGCCTAAATAGTCTTCCAAAGCTTTAATCTGATGACTCACCGCTGCTTGTGTCACAAAGAGTTCTTTAGCCGCGTTGGTAAAACTCAAGTGACGTGCAACGGACTCAAAAGTGTGGAGAAAGTTAAGTGACGGAAATCCTTTAAAACCATCCATAAATATTTCTAATCATAATCATTAAAAAAGATCAATTGTAATTAATACTCATTACTTGTAAAACAAATACTTAATGGTATCAAGAGAAAAATAATATTATTGTTGATTGATTAGTACAGATAATTTGTAATTATCATGTAAGAAAAATTAATTTACATATTTTCACAGAGAATTATCATGATAGTTCGTGCATATATATTTCTAATCATGGCTTGTATTTTATGGTCTTTTAATCCAGTGGCCAATAAAATTGCCCTTGTTGAAATTGCTTTACCACAGCTTGTTTTTATGAGAACATTTCTTTCAGCAATAATCATGCTGACTGTAACATTTTGTATGGGGTACAGCTTTCGACTAAAGCAGATTGGCTGGAGGCCATTCTTGTTGGGGGTTTTAGATCCAGGTTTGACGTCCCTCCTTTTTGTAACTTCGCTTACACTAGTGAGTGTCTCAAACACTGTCTTAGTTATGGCACTGATGCCATTCTCTCAGCCAATCCTCGCCCGTTTGGTTTTAAAGGAAGAGGTCCAGTCTTCAATCTGGTTTGGGGCTGTTCTTGTTTTATTTGGATTATCTCTATTTTTCTTAGGAGAACAGTTAATAAATAAAGATAGTCTTTTGGGGAACGTACTTTTGCTGACTGTTTTTGGCTTGTTTACTTTTAGCCAATTGATAACTCGCAAAATAATGTTAACAGAAATTTCAACGTTTGTAGTCACTTCAAGTCAG
>JAKUUI010000212.1 GCA_022448485.1 SAR324 cluster bacterium | reverse complement strand
TTAATGCAGCTGATGCCTGCCACCGCAAAAGCTGTAGCTAAAAGAAAGAAAATTAAACTCACTGAAAAAGAAGAAATCTTCAATCCGGAACTGAATGCCCAGCTTGGTACGTTGTATCTGGGAAGGTTATCCTACCAGTTCAAGTCTGAACTGGTTTATACTGCTGGAGGTTATAACGCCGGACCTCGGAACATGAGTAAATGGATTAAACGCTGGAACGGAAAGTCACTTGATGCCTTTGTTGAACAAATACCTTTCAAAGAAACCAGAAATTACGTCAAAAGAGTTTATCGCAGCTATAAACTCTACAAACAAATCTACAGCTCATAAATTACATAGACTCCAGAAGACCTGCAATTTCACCTCACTTTAGAAATTATTCACAACTCAAAGACTAACGAAAAATCCTACTATTTGCTGGACTTAATGTTTACATAACATTTGTTGAGTTATCAAAAAATCCGGCAATGCTCTGATTCACAGAAAACCGGCCGAGTTGTCTCATGCCAGAAATTGTCACGTAAAAAGTTGACAAACCTTCATAGAAATAATACCGGAAAATTTAACTGAATTCTGTTTTGATTCGGAAACGTTTTTTTAAGATTCTTTCCGGAAAATCTTTTTCATAACTTTAACTTAACCGGATAGAATAATTTCAATGAGTAGAATCATGAAACGAGTCCGGGCTGCATTTCCCACAGTACTGCCAAACGCGAGTTATTCATTCTACAACTTTAGGACTTCAGATATTCAAACTTTCTAAGGAAGATGTTGTAGAACTTACAAAAATAGATGGATCATGCATTGATGAATGTCTGTTATGATATAGTCTTTTATTAAGTTTCATAAGGTATCATTGTTTCCGTATTTATATTACCACTTCTAATTTACGCCACATTTTGTGGAAATCTACCTTGTGACGTTTATGCAAATTCTTTGAAATTTCCTGAAATGTCCGCATATCCAGTACTTTTGAATTTGGGCTGGCAAAAAGTATTATATTTCCCTTCTGATTAGCACGTGCCTGAAAAAGCTGAGTAAATGTTGATTTCCATTGCTCACGACGCTCCATAAAATTTCCGGTTATTGTCCACAAATTTCCAACAAGCCAGCCGCCTGTATTCAGGCAGTTACTAAGGTTTTGCAAAAAATCTGTACGGGTCACCTCTTCCGGAGGCCCATATTCACCGTATGCATCCAAAAATATGAGATCATATTTCAATTTAAGTTTTGTAATAATTTGTGTTGCGTCCGCCTGCATCACACTCAACCGCTTGTCAAGTGGAAACTCAAAAAAGCGCCGTGCCGCATCGATCACTGCGGAATTCTGTTCAATGATAGTTTGCTGAATATGCGGAAACTCTTTGTGCAGCCATCGCGGGAGACTGCCTCCCCCTAAACCTAGATGCAGAACCGTCTTTGGTTCCGTGCAGAAAAGCAGACCCAGCAGCATGAATCTGGTGTATGGCAACACAAGGTAATCCGGTTTGACAGTTGAAAAAACGCTCTGCATGATATGATTGCCAAAACGTAATTCGCGTCTATCCTCTTTTTCCCAGACCTGGACCGTTACTCCTGAATTCTTATTTTCCCAGATCAAACGTTCCGGCCTGCTTCTTTGCAGGATTTTCAATAGATTCAAAAATTAAGATTCTAGATTAAAGGTTAAAAATAAAAGGCTAAAGGCTTCAAAGATGTACTTTAGTGACGGTTTCAGACCAGCCTGACAAAACCGATTCCTTCATTTATTCCAAATGTGAAACTCCGCCCATTTGTGAAACAATCCATTTATCTTCCCATACTAAACGGAATACACCAGTATTCCTGATTAAAAAGCGTGTGGGTGTTTCCAGAGAGAGCCCCAGTGAATGCTTCATTACAACCCTAATGAAACCACCATGTGTCACCAGCAATACATGTTCTTCCGGATGTTTAATCCGGATTTCATCTACAATCTCCAAGGCACGATCCTGCAGCTGCTGTGTACTTTCACCTTCATCAATTACATATTTTGAGCCTGCTGTTTTGAAAAGACTGAAGACTTCAGGATGACGCTCCCTGGCTTCCTCAGATGTTAATCCTTCAAAAACGC
>JAKUUI010000211.1 GCA_022448485.1 SAR324 cluster bacterium | reverse complement strand
CGCTGAAAGCTTCGTCCATCAGCAATATTCCGGGGTTGGTCGCCAGTGCCCGTGCTAATCCGACACGTTGCTGCATGCCTCCGGACAACTGGCTGGGGTATTGGTGTTCGAATCCGTTTAGTCCAACTGCCTTGATCTGCTCTCCCGCAATGTGGCTTCGGTCTTCCATCGGCTTGCCCTGAACTTCCAAACCGTAGGCGACATTTTCCATCACGGTCTTGTGGGGAAAAAGCCCAAAGCGCTGGAAGACCATGCTCATCTCGTGGCGCCGTAATTCGAGAAGTTCCTTTTCGTTGAACTCTAAAACGTTAACGCCATCAACCAGGACCTCTCCCTCTGTCGGATCAATCAAGCGGTTGATATGTCGGATCAGCGTTGATTTTCCCGAACCGGACAATCCCATACAGACGAAGGTTTCTCCTTCTTCGATACTGAGAGAAACATTATCAAGCCCCACGGTATGATAGGTATCTTCCAGTATTTCTTCTTTTGTAGCTCCTTTTTGCACCAAAGGCAAAACAGAGTTTGGGTCTTCTCCAAAGATTTTGTAGACGTTCTTAAGCTCAATCTTGGGCATTATACTTTCTTAAGTTTCTTGGGCATGGTCCTCTCCTGGATTTTATCACCATAGGCCTGGGTCACCCGATCAAAAATAATTGCCAACAGAACAATGGCTATTCCTGCTTCTGTAGCCATTCCCACGTTGAGCTGTTGTAAACCAAGCAGAACTTCGTCTCCAATTCCACGAGTACCAATCATCGAGGCAATTACAACCATTGCTAATGCCATCATCACAGACTGGTTGACTCCCTGCATGATGTTTGGAAGGGCAAGAGGTATTTGTACTCCCCAAAGTTTCTGTTTTTTGCTGGCCCCAAAAGCATCTGCTGCTTCAACAACTTCTTTGTCTACCAGCCGGATTCCGAGGTCAGTTAACCTGATCAGCGGAGGAGCGGCATAAACAAAAATTGCGATAATAGCAGGTACTGCTCCCAGCCCAAACAACAATATACCCGGAATCAAATAACAGAAACTTGGGATTGTTTGCATCAGGTCCAGTAACGGCAACAATGTTTTCCTGAATTTTGGTTTCCTCGCCATTGCTATTCCGATTGGAATTCCAATTACCAGGCAGAGAAAAATTCCGATGAGGACAATACAGGTCGTCATAATGGCCTTGTCCCAGTATCTTGGACTGAGGAAACCAATGAAAAATGTACAAAATCCAACCATGATGGTTGTACCCATTTTTTTGCCGCTCACAAAATAAGTCATTACGATGACCAGTACCACCACAAGCGGCCATGGTAGGCCTACCACTGCATCCTTCATTGTGGTATAAAGACCCAGCAGTAAGTTGTTAATACCATCAAAAAACATCCCGTACTCTGTTATCAGCCAGTCAAAACCTGCATTCAGAGGTTGCATCAAGGGAAAATCGAGCCATTTGGGCCAGTTTATCAGCCAGGAAAAATCGTCTAATAAATCCGAAATATTTTCCGGTTTATACCGGGGTTTTGCATAACGATAGCTGATAATTATCAGTCCCCAGAAAGCTACGAAACAAATAGGGACCCAGTATTTCCAGTTAGTTTTCATTAGTCCTGTATGCGAAGAACTAAGAGCCCGAACGGGCTCTTAGTTACAAAAAGAGAGATTGAGTAATTACAAAGCAGATTACAGTGCTGCTTTGACTTTACTTGCCACGTCTGAGGGTACCCAACTTTCCCAGATGTTGGAGTTAGAGAGGAAATTTTTGGCTGTTTCTTCCATATCTCCACCTGATTCATCCATGTAAAAAGCCAGCGAACTGTTCACCAGAGCCGTTGGAATAGAGTAGGCTTTGATAAAATCTAAAATCGGCTTGTTGGCAGGAATGTTGGCAAATTTAGTTGATGCAGCCTTGGTAAGAGCCATATCTACGTATGCGCAGGCGCAAGTTGGTTTGTAGACATCCGGGCCATTTTTCTTGATATCTTCAACAACTGTTGTCATCTTGTCCCAGCATCCCTGTTCGTAGGTCGGTTCTTTGAGCTTGACCAAGTCTACTTTTCCCATAAGGCCGGTTGGTTCCCAGTAATAGGAAAAGACCGGTTTACCTTTC
>JAKUUI010000210.1 GCA_022448485.1 SAR324 cluster bacterium | reverse complement strand
ACCCGTGACTTGTCCGGTTTCGGCTTCCAGTTTTTTGTATAGTTCTGAGCCATAATAATGGATTTTTGCCATACTCAAGGAGCCGATAAAATGCGGAATTAATCCGGCGGCATGCCAAGTTGAGCCGGAAGTCAATTCTCCTTTTTCCACCAAAACGACATCGTTCCAGCCCTCTTTTGTCAAGTGATACAACAGACCCACGCCCATTGCTCCGCCGCCGATGATGACGACTCTTGCGTGTGTTTTCATGAAATTTCCGGGAATTGCATTAGATTTCTTGGTAAACGTACAGGAAATTGTTCCCTGATTTTACGGTCGGTATCTTCGTCCCAATTGTTTGGAAAATGTGTTTTCAGGATTTCCTTAAGTTTTAAATGAGCACGCTGAATTGAATCAGTCGAACCCTGTTCGATCCAGTTATTTATGTTTTCTCGATCACCAACGATAGGATAAAGATAATCGGATTGCATTCTGTTCAATGTTTGCTCATGTCCTAAATAATGCCCGGGTCCATCCAGACAAACATCACGAATTGGATCGAGTGACAGAGTCTCTGCGTTAACTTCTATTCCTCTGACTGTGCGGTTAATTGCGCCAAGCATATCGTTATCAATAACGTAACTTTCCAGGCAACAACCTAACAAACTAGCATGCATTCCTGCAGATTCATAAATAAGGTTTGCACCGCTATGTCCAGCCAATGCGACAGTATATCCTTTTTCATATCCGGATTGCGCATCCGGAATTTTTGAATCAGTCATTCCCGCGGCAATTCCGGAAGGCAGGTTGTAGAATTGTGCCATTTGTCCACAGGCTGCCATCAAGACGGCTTGTTCTCCGCTACCCCCGCTCATGGCACCTGTGCGTAAATCAGAAACAAAGGGCCAGGTACCAAAAATTGCCGGAGCGCCTTCCTGGATTGCGTTAACATACACCAGTCCAGCTATTACTTCCGCCACAGACTGTACCACACAACGAGCCAATGTAGCGGGTGATGTTGCACCAGCTTGCCCTGCAGAAAGCAATAAAACAGGCATTCCACCCTTTACTCCTGCTTCCAGACAGGCGCTGGCGTCTTCAGCAAATTTTAAAGGCGGAACTACATGACAAACGGACATGCTAACAAAAGGCCGCTCCCGCCAGGCTTTCTCACTTCCAGCAATCAGATGGAGCATTTGCAAAGCCTCATCTACATTTTCCGGAAATGAAAAACTGGTACCAACGTGTTTCTTCGTTCCGGCTACTGAGGCATAACAGGTAGTGATATCCATTTCACGCACATCTTCCAGGTCTCTACAAACGATCGATCTTTGAAAAAAATGAATATGCTCCAATGTATCACAGACCCTCGCAATATCATAAAGATCATGAGACGTTGATTCACGGTACTTACGACTGATTGGATCAAGAATATGAACTGCAGCTCCTGCTGTTCCGAAATGAACTTTTTTGCCGCTCAAAAGCAAATCGTGTTCTGGAGACGCTCCAAAAAGTGTAACGTTACGTCCTGCTTTTTCCATACAATCTTTAACAACTGAGCGGGGAAACAATAAGCGTCCATTTTCGGCAACCGTGCAGCCGATAGCGGTGCAAGCTTCGATACAGGAAGGAATAGCTTTGTCCATGCCGATGGTTTCCAGCGTTTGCAAAATTGCTTCGTGAATGCTCGGCAAATCCTTTTCTTTCAAAGGCTTAAAGAGTCCACCTTCCTGTCCAGGCCGAACAGGTTTCATATTATCAGGAAGAGCAGCTGCCCTTTTTGCTTTACGGGCATTTCTGCCTCCCATCCGGGAGCCTCCATTTTTTGCCATTTTGTTTCTCCTCAGGGGTTTCTAACCAGGACTTGCCGAAAAATAATATTATTCAATTGATGTTGTCAACTGCAGGTTGTTTCCTGAAAAAGCACGAAAGCCCTGCGCCTTTGTTGTTTGAGTCCCTTTTCCTACAAGGTAACTTCACAAGAAAAATAGTTGTGCTTCTTTCTATTCTTCTACTTTGTCATTCCGGGCGAAACGAAGCTTAGACCAGTAATCCAGGGAAAATGATTCAAAACTTGTACTCAAACCGAACGGTGCTGGGTCCCGGATCAAGTCTGGGATGACAAAAGAAA
>JAKUUI010000021.1 GCA_022448485.1 SAR324 cluster bacterium | reverse complement strand
TTATATGATTCAAAACAGTTTCACTTGCACCAGATAAATCATTGCAGCTGAGACGAAAAATGTGCCAATGTGAACCAGCATGGATAGGTGTTTGTTCAAATTACCGTACATGATTTTACATCCTTTGATAAACCAAAACAATGAGGATCAGCAATAGTGTGATTCCCGTAGACAGCCAACACTTGCCATCGACACTAAACCGTCCCTGAAACAGCGCTATTAAGTGCCGGAAATCACTGCCACAGCCATGATTGGATAATAAATCAACAGATGGACTTGATGCAGTACCCACTGAACACCCTCGAATTGCACCCGATTACTCAAACATCAACGAAAAACAATCGTGAGACACTGTACAAACAAGGTGCCAATCATCAACTTCATTGCAATCACATGCGGTGCTAAAACAATAACAAACATTCATTACCTACTTTGAAAACATCACATAATGTTAACATTTCAAATAAACTGTTTCAAGTTTTCCGGCTTTCTTTCCTTGTTAACAAAAAAATGCACAAGATACTTTTGAGTTTTTGAAAAATGCGTAGAATAGGTGACTGTCAACTAAAAATATCCAAACATAAACGAATAGCAAAATAACAATTATGGCTAAAATAATTAAAAAACGTTTCCCGAAAAAAGAGCTTAATGCATGGCTCAGAGAACACCGGTCGTGGGACCACAGCGAGTGGATAGATCTGCTTGATAATTTGTCAAATCAAGGTTTCCATGAATGGTGTGTTTCTGGCGCCGGGCAAAAGTAAATTGGGTCTTATTTGGAAACTAAACGACACTGAAACCACATGCAGAACGTGATGTTAACTTACGAAGACGCCAGAGCCCTGGTTTTTGGACATGTCAAGCCACTGGAAAAAGAGAATCGTCCGTTGGCTGAATCTCAGGGATTGGCTCTTTCAGAAGACATCCTGGCTCCCCACGGAATGCCTTTATTCGACAATTCTGCCGTGGATGGTTATGCCGTTCAAGCGGCAGATTTAACCGAAGCTACCCGCAAAAATTCAGTACGCTTGGAAAAACTGGGTTACATTTCTGCAGGAGATACTGGAGATGAGAAGATGGGTTCCGGACAATGCATGCAGATTGCAACAGGCGCACCGCTTCCGCTAGGAGCCGATACTGTCGTGATGAAGGAAGATATTGAGCTCGAAGAATCTTATGTGCGCTTTACTCAATCGATCCGAGAAACAGAAAATGTACGCTATCAGGGAGAAGATATACCTGAAGGCAGAACAATGATTCCTTCAGGAACGGTAATTGGTCCGGCACAAATTGCGGTGCTTGCGTCTTTTGGTTTTGCGCATGTTCCAGTGCATCGCTTACCGAAAATCAGCATTGTTTCTACCGGCAGTGAGTTGGTTGACGTAGAGGGTAAGCCGAAAGCCGGACAAATCCGGGAATCAAACCGTTTCATGCTGGCAGGAATGGTCAAACAGGAATCTTGTGAGCTGGTAAAAATATCGATGGTTCCCGATATTCCTGACGTCTTGAAAGATGATTTTGAAGAAGCGCTACAAGCTGATGTAACCCTGGTTTCCGGAGGAATGTCTGTTGGAGATAAGGATTATGCCAAGCCTCTGTTGAAGGAGATGGGCGTAGAAGAGATTTTTTGGAAAATCAAATTCAAACCAGGAAAGCCTTTGTTTTTTGGCCGTCGTGGTAAAACTTTGGTTTTTGGGCTACCGGGAAATCCTGCTTCTAGCTATGTCCTGTTTGAGGAATTTGTGCGCCCTGCTCTGCGGAAATTGATGGGGCGCCGAATTCTGGAAGAAGCCCTGGTCAAAGCCACACTTGATGTAGCAATCACGAAAACCCACAAACGTCTGCATTTCATGCGCGGGCAGCTGAGTGAGAAAAATGGGGAATTCCGGGTGCGCCCCTTGGGTTTTCAAGACTCGCATAGTATTGGTTCGCTGGTGGAATCAAATGCTCTGATCCGGGTGGAAGCTGATTCTCCCGAGCTTCCTGTAGGTAGCAAAGTCCTAGTCCGTCCACTACAAAATGAAATTGCGTGAGGTTTATGGCTGCTTTTTCATACTCCTTGAAAGAACTTGCAGAGAAGCTTGGTTTGGTGTTTTCCGGTAACGAAGATTTGCAGATCACACATGTCTGTGGACTGGATTCTCTGCAGGCTGGAGGACTGGCCTATTTGACAAGTCCGGGTGGTTTGGCCAATGTGCCGACACCCGTAGGTATGTCGAAGCAGGTCAACACTACATTGGATGAAATTAATTCGAGCCAGGTTGCTTTGATTGTTTCTCCAGAGGTTCAGCATCCGGAACACAACCTTATCTATGCAGACGACCCGCTGGCAACCCATGTGGAAGCCACAAAGCTTTTTCGACCTGAAGCGCAAAGGCTTCCGGGCCTCTCCAGGAAGTCTAGAATTCATCCAAGCGCGGTAGTGAGTAAAAGTGCCAAACTCGGCAAGAATGTAACAGTAGGCCCCAAAGTTGTGATTTACGACGGTGTGCAAATTGGCGAAAATACTATATTGCATGCTGGAGTCGTTATCATGTCAGAAGTCGAAATTGGTGCAGACTGCATTTTTTATCCAAATGCAGTTGTGCAAGACAGATGTGAAATTGGTGATCGCGTGATTTTACAATCCGGTGCCGTGATTGGTTCAGACGGACATGGTTATTATCAGCGGGAAGGAGTCAACCTGAAAATTCCGCAAGTAGGAATTGTACGTCTTGAAGACGATGTTGAGGTTGGTGCCTGCACTACAATCGACCGGGCACGTTTTCGCACAACCGTTATTAAGCATGGCAGTAAACTGGACAATCAGGTGCAAATTGCCCATAATGTCAGTGTTGGCGAACAAGCTCTGATCTCGGCACAAACGGCTGTTGGAGGCAGCGCCAAGGCTGGACATCATTTGATTATGGGTGGACAGTCTGGAATCAAGGACAATGTGCAAATCGGCAATAACGTCACTGCTGTGGCACGAGCTGTTATCACGGCGAACACACAAGATAGTGAGGTGGTGGGCGGTATGCCCGGACGCCCCGTCAAGCAGTGGAGGCAACTTCAGTCGCTCATTAACCGCTTAGGCGAACTTTTTGAGCGTGTACGAAAACTTGAATCTCGAAAGAATTCTGAATAGGAAATAAACAACATCTAAGCAAAAGATAGTATAAAATGTCGTCATCCGGATCATTACTCCAAGTACTTGCAGCAATGTTACGGCTTTACAGTTTGATGCTGGTTGTCTATGCGCTGCTTTCATGGGTCATGCATGAGGAGCATTACCCACCAGCCGTACGCTGGCTGCAGAGCATGGTGGAGCCAGTTCTGACCCGCATCAGGAGAGTCATACCGCCCATTGGCGGAATTGATGTGTCGGTGATAGCTGCACTCCTGATTATTGAGATGATTCGCTCTTTTTTACTTTACTGAATCACCTGCCCAAATCACGTTCTGCATTTCTGGCTGCAGCAGAGCCTGGGAACCGCTTGACAACTTCCTCAAAATAATACACCGCCCGCTGATCAAGGTTTTGCAGCGCCTGCAGTTTCCCCAACATGTATATCGCGTCCGGGGTTTTGTAGCCCTGCGAGGTTGGACGGTGCTCATAAAGCCTCAAGACTTTGCGAAAAGCCTCTTCTGCTTTTTTCAACTCATTCAGCTCCAGGTGGGAGCGTCCAATCCAGTAAAAAGCGTTGTCACTGTCAAGATCTTCCGGAAATCTTTCGGTAAAATTCTCAAAAACCAGAATAGCCTGATCGTGATTTTTTTGAATAATGGCGGTCATGCCCTGATTATATATTTTCTTTACTCCGGGGTGCCGAATTAAAATAAATGGATCATCCGGAGGATTGAGGTCCGGGTCGGAAAAACCATTTTTAGCTACTTCAGGGGCAATCCCGGGCCCTTGAGTAGTTTCGCTGCGGGCAGCTGCGACTCGAAGAGCACGGGTTTCCGGATCCGGTAAATCTTCCGGATCTTCCAAATCCTGAGGATTCACTTGTCCAGTTTCAGGGAATCCGGGTTCTTCTTCTACACTCATTTCTTTCTCACTGAAATCCAAATTATTGATTTTCTCCAATTCTTGAGCAGTTGCGGTAACAGATGTTTTCTGGATATCAGTCTCAGTTTTTTTCAACAACGAAAAATTTTCAAGTGGAGGAAGAGATCCTTGAGAAACTATTTTAGTTCTGTTTCCGGTTTTATTAAGAGGCTGATTTTCCAGCACCTGTGCAATCATTGACGCCGTGGATTCTGAGACCTTAGTCGACCTCAGTGATTCCTCAACAGAACGCTCCAGCAAAACAAAATTCATCTCCCATTGCTCCTGCAATAATTTGAAATCATCCTGTTGTGCTTTTTGTTGTTTTTGAAGTTTGCCAACTTGCTGAGCCAGTTGCTCAATTTTTGCCTGCAGCTGACGATTTTCTTCAGAAAGCAATTCCTGTTTTTCTATTACCGAGGCAGAACTGGGAGTGGCAGCGGTTTTTTCTGTGGTCTTTTGAGGTTTAAACTTTGGGAAAAATCCATCTAGTTCTGCGCACCCGGAGAAGAAAAACGAAATCCCCGCCAAAAGGATCAAGCATCTTTTTGGTGATAAACGAACTAATGGTGGGGTCATTATTCTCTTGTCGTGAGTTGAGCCAACAATTTCCGCTTCCGCAAAGATTCCAGAACTTTTTGCATTTCTTGAGCAAGCTCCGGCTGCTGGTTCAATTGATAGGCTTCTATCAACCGTTCAGCAACGTGACCGGTGCGATGAAAACCGGGATAATACTTGAGTAAATACAGATAGCGCCCAATTGCGGAATGGTAGGCTTCCTTATCAAAATAGTAATTTGCCACATGCAGCTCGTGCTCAGCAAGATCAGCCATAGCTCTTTTTCGGTATACCTTCACGTCTTCCAGATATGGACTTTGCGGAAAAAGTAAATAAAAACGTTGGTATTCTTGAATGAGTTTACGGTTTGGTTCCATATTGCGCTCATAATCTCGTGACTTTATAAATACACCGTAGATATTGCGTTCATAATTGAGAGCAATCAGCCGGTTGAGAGTATAAGGTGTAAGGTGAGTATGTGGATTAAGCAGGAGAAACCGCCTGTAACTAGCCTCAGATTCTTCCCATTTGCTTTGCAAAAAATACAAATCTCCCATTTTCAAATGAGCGAGCGTTGCCAACCGGGTGCCAGAATGTTCATCAACAAGGATTTCAAAGTTCTTCAGAGCCTCTTGATAATATTCGTCTTCCAAAGCGACCATTGCCTGATGATACAATTCCGCCGATGGAACGCGTTCCTGCAGATTCGCTGTTTTCGAACAACTTTGCAATAGTCCGGAAAACAACAGTAGAGTGAAAATTTGTATAGAAAAAATAGTCCATCTGAAACTTATCAAACTCTTCATTTTAATAATTTTGTCCCCTGAAACTTTGTTTATGTTTTGCGCTTCCGATAACGGACCATTGTCATTTCGTTTCCTCGATCGTTCCAAAAAACTTCATCCATAAAATTCGTTATCATTAGCAAGCCGTGGCCTTCGATGCGGTGCAAGTTTTCCGGATCCTTCAGATCTAACAAGTCTAGGTGTGCAAATCCCTTTCCTTCGTCACGCACTACATATTTTGCTGAGTTGCGGCTGATGTCATATTGAAGGATGAGTTTACGGCTGTTATATGGATCAATGTCCCGTTTTTGTGTCGCAGTTTCATAAAATAATTTCGGATTATTCCGACGCATTTCCAGGTTCATTTCCAAGTTTCCGTGAAAAATAGCATTCTCCAAAGCTTCCTTGAGCAGCATGTTCATACGAAACAACTGTTCCTGTTCCAAAATACCGTAGCTGGGCAGATCCTGCGTCATAAAGGCGACTATCCGGTTCACACCCTCAAAATCATTACCGATTTCCAAGGTCCGAGACTCTTGCAGCAAGTGATCCAGCGCATAGGCACTAAAGTGAAACCCCTCGTGAAGAGAAACAACTCTGTCAAGAGTACGCTGAAGTTCGAGAGGCTGAATCGATTTGAAGAGAAAATCACATGCTCCAAGCTGCAAAGCACTGAGCGCGCTTTCAGTATCACTATGCGGGCAAAGCATCACAAATGGCCGACGACTGTTGGACAACTTAACTTCATTAAGCAATTCCAATCCTCCTAACTTTGGCATCGTCAGCGCACAGAAAACTCCTTCAATTTCCCCTTGCCGAAAAATCTGTAAAGCCTCTTCGCCATCGCTTACACACTGCACAGAATGTCCTGCTTTCACTAAAAAACCTCGAAGATAACCCAATACTTCAGTTGAATCATCAGCAATCAGAAAATTCATTTGGGCGTTTTCCCTTGAGTTGCATGTCGTGTTTCCGCGGAAAAATTATCCTTTAAAATTACGCAGACGTCCCAATCCATCGTATAGATCATCCTTTAAATCGTCAACATCCTCAAGTCCGATGTACAAACGCAACAGGGGGCCTTCAAAACGCCACGGTGACGCGGTCCGCAAATCACGGACATTGACTGGAAGCATTAGACTTTCATAACCTCCCCAGGAGGAGCCAATTCCAAACAGCCGCATTTCGTCAACCATCTTTTCCACAGCTTTTTTGGCAAAAGTCTTCAACTCCACACCAAACAATCCGCTGGCTCCCAAAAAGTCACGCTTCCAAATATCATGTCCCGGAGCATCCGGAAGACCAGGATGCAATACCTGTCGCACCTCATCACGATTTCGGAGCCATTCTGCAATCTCCAAGCTGTTTTGTTGATGCTGACGCAAGCGTACCGCCATTGTCCGCAGGCCTCGCTGAGCCAAGTAAAGATCATCCGGAGCAACACATTGTCCAAACTGCCATGTACAGTCCCGCAGGGTTTTCCAAGTTTCCTTGGTGGTTGTGACAGACCCGAGTAAAACATCTGAATGTCCGACAATATATTTTGTAGCCGCCTGGATGGAAATGTCTGCACCGTGCTCAAAGGGCTTGAAATAAAGCGGCGAGGCCCAGGTATTGTCCAACTGCAAAATTGCTCCGTGTTTGCGTGCAACTTCTGCAATAGCAGGAATATCCTGAACTTCAAAAGTGTTGGATCCAGGGGATTCTGTATACACTACTGCCGTGTTCGGGCGCATCAGCGACTCAATTCCTGCACCAATTAGTGGGTCATAATACGTTGTTTCCACTCCGAAACGCCGCAACACAGTATTGCAAAACCTGCGGGTCGGCGTATAAGTGCTGTCTGTCATCAACAAGTGGTCGCCGCTTTTCAAAAAAGCCATCAACGCTACTGAAATCGCAGCCAGTCCGGAAGGATATGTTGAACAATGATAACCGCCTTCCAGTTCCGCAATTGCATTTTCTAAAGACCATGCAGTTGGATTTCCCATTGTTCCATAAACCATTACCTGCTCACCATCCTGTGAATCAAGATAACGGGAATTGTAGGTCTCCACGCTTTCTGCCAGTATAGTAGAACCATGATAAACCGGCGGATTTATCAAACCACCGTAGCTTTTTGTATCACGTCCGGAAACTACAACTTGCGTGTCTTCTCTGAAAACAGACGAATCAGGATGTTTGTTCATTGGAGTCAATGGTGCAGGTGGCGTCGATGCCGCCACGAGTATTGTAGCGGGTTTTGATCAACAATTCTTCAGGCTCAAGCAAGGGATACAAGTCATTGAAAATCCTGGCGGTAGCCGCTTCTTGAAAAATGCCGACATTGCGGAAAGAAAGGAAATAGTATTTCAGTGCCTTGAGTTCCACCAGTTTCTGTCGAGGAATATACTCAACCCATACAATCCCTGTATCAGGAAGACCGGAAAAAGGACAGACCGCCGCAAATTCATTCATTTGGTAGCTGACATGCTGCCGGGGACCGGTATAGGTAAAAATCTCTAAAAAACTTGGCTGAATCGCACTTTCGTCCTCAAAGGAAATAACTCGTCCTTCTGCATATTCAATATTGGGTTTATCCATCAAATTACTCAAAAAAGGGTTGCGTTATGGAAAAGAATCAGGATAATGTGAGATTTAGCGTAAGGCACACTATTCAGCTTGGATCATCTGCTGGTATGCTAAGAAAAAAGAACCGATGAATAAAAGAATGCTTGGAACAATACTCGTCACGAGTTCACTTTTGATTGGATTGATCGATAGGTTTTCACACATAGTTTCTTCTTATTTCAGCCACCTGTTGTACGGAGATCTTTCTCTGCATCCTGTGGATGGAATTCTCAGTGATGCTTCCTGTGGCTTTAATGCAGACATGCATTTTGTTGCTTTGATGTTTCTTGTTTTGATAACTGGAATTGTACTCATCATCATACCACTCGTTCGGAGGGATGTGCATTAATATTTATTGATCAAAATCCTATGACAACACTAGAACAAAAACAAGCTCTTGAAACTATTTTATTTGTTGCAACCAAACCGCTGTCTCCCAAACAGTTAGCAGAAATGATCGGTGACTGTGAAACAGGACAAGTTCGGGAGTTGGTCCTCGAACTGAATACGGCTTACGAAAAAACGGGCCGTGTTTTCCGGATTGACCCTGTTGCAGATGGTTTGCAGATGCACACTCTTCCGGAACATAAAAAATGGGCGCAATCTCTCGAAACGGTCAAAACAATCAAACTCTCTCCTGCAGTCATGGAAACCTTAGCCATAATTGCCTACAAACAACCCCTCACCCGGGCCGGCATCGAGTTCATTCGCGGTGTAGATTCGTCCCACACTATCCGCCGCCTGATGCAGCAAAAACTCGTTCGTATCGTGGGCCGTGAAATGCTTCCGGGAAGACCAGGACTTTATGGAACCACTAAAAGTTTCCTTGAAGTTTTTGGACTCACCAAGCTCAAACACTTGCCTGCTTTAAGCGAACTTGACATGAGCAAGCTGCCTGAAAAAAGTCAACTTGAACTGCCGTTAGAATCTGAGGAAGAATAGTTTTGTTGATCGCAATTTAATCCGAAGAGTATCAGTTTTCATCTGAGGAACCGACATGAGATTTCTTCACATTTGAAGAACAGCACTTTACAAGATAAAAAGAAGCTGTAAAATTAATCAGACCAGACAAACAAGAGTGAAATTTTGACTTTTTACGAGTTCATGAGATCTTTCCATCAGGAAACCATTTTCTCGTTCCAAACCATAAAACTCCATAATAAGCCGCTAAAGCGGCAAGAAAAATATACTCAATTGCGGGCATGGCTAATCCTGAGATTTGACGCTCAATTTTCTTTTTATATTTTTTGTACAAAGCTGGATCAGAAATTCTGGACTCTACTTCGCTCATTAGTCTAAACTTAAAAAAGTACGGTTTGAGGCGTAGCTCATGCAGTGGTTCAATCACAGCATCTGGAACTTGTTTACGCTTCAGTTCCCATAAACCGGGACCTGTAATCTGGTAACTTTGCAGTGCTGGAGCCAGATACGTTCCCAGCAAAACAGTTGGTGCAATAACAAGCACTATCGCTAACGTTCCGCGTCGAATATCACCCCATGTAATAATTCCCATAAAACCTTATTCTCGGTTTGTGTGTATTTAAGTTTCAAGACAATGTAGCATGATTAACACAATGATCAATCCAGATATTTACAGAGTTAACTAAAAAGAGAAATTGGATGAGCAAACATCGAAGACAAAAAGGTGAGTCCAAAAAAGCCCTCAGCAGGCAAAATGCTCGCTGGCTGGTCTCCATTACCAGCATGCTGATACTGTTACTCGCGGGCTGGCTTTTGTATGACAGTATGGAAGAAGATACCGACTTGTCAGCTATCGGGCAGGGAAAGAACGTAGTTGTTCAAGTCCATGACCCTGGTTGACCTTCCTGTCGTGCACTCAAGCGGGTGGTCAACTTGCTCCAACCAGAATATAAAGGGGAAATACGTTTCCTGATTGCAAATTTAAATTCCAAAGAGGGCCGCTGGTTTGCCGAATATCACAACGTAAGTCGAGTCACTCTACTTTTTTTTAAACCGGACGGTACAAAAATCAGTACTTTGAAAGGTGAGCAGGAACCGGATTATTTACGCCGCGTCTTTGATCGTGTTTTCAACCTTGAATAGGACGAATGTTCGGTACACCTGAGTAATCAAAGTCTGTAATCATAATCGATGATTAGTGGGGCATGATCGGAAAAACGCTGTTCTTTATAAATTGATTCAGCAGTTGCCTTTGCTCCAATTGCAGGAGTGGCAACGTGGTAATCGAGTCTCCAACCAACATTTTTTTCTCTCGCTCTGCCGCGGTTTGACCACCAGGTGTACTGATCCGAATTTTGATTCAGTTTCCGAAAAACATCCACATAACCCAGCTTAGTAAAAATTTTTGTCATCCACGCCCGTTCTTCTGGTAAAAAACCTGAATTTTTCTGGTTACTTTTCCAGTTTTTCAGATCAATTTCCTTGTGTGCAATATTCCAGTCTCCACAGATAATAAATTCCCTTCCGGATAGTTTGGCTTCCAAAAGCCATTTTTCAAAATAATCCATCAGCTTGTATTTAAAGTTTTGCCGAAGAGCTCCGCTGCTACCGGAGGGCAAGTATAGTGAGACAACACTCAATTTACCAAAATCTGCCTGAATAAAGCGGCCTTCTGAGTCCATTTCCGACCAGCCGATTCCTTCTTGTATCCGGTCCGGAGTTTCCCGGAAATAGAGTCCGACTCCTGAGTAGCCTAGTCGTTCGGCAAATTCAAAGGCGCTGTGAAAACCTTCCGGTTTAAGCATGATTTCGGTCAATTGCTCCGGCTGGACTCTGGTTTCCTGCAGGCAAACCAGATCAGCTTTTTGAGTTTGAAGCCACTCGAAAAAACCTTTTGAATTGGCAGAACGAATTCCGTTAAGATTGGCTGATACAATGCGCATCAAGTAAATCTGGAATAATGAATTTGAAATTTATCCGGACGAAAATTCTAAAGAAATTATATATTTTTGATTCTCTGCAAACTGTGAGTAGCCCTTTAAAACCATCAGAGATTTCTTGACTTTGAAACCGGAGACCATCTTGGTCAGTGCTTTGAATTCATCCCTGATTTCACCCCCTTTGAAAACATGCAGCACAGATTCCGGTTTTCGTAAAGCTGAGGTCCAGCGCACTAAATCGATTAAAGGGGCAACTGCCCTTGCTGTCACAAACGGGAATCTTTGGCGCCAGGGAGGGCGCTGTTTCCCTAATTCTTCACCTCGCCCATGGACGGTTTGGACATTGGAAAGTTTCAAAGTGTCAATCATTTGCTGAACAACCGCAACTTTTTTTTGACGTGAATCCAACAAAGTTAGACGCAAATCAGGACGTACAATGGCCAATATAACTCCCGGTAATCCTCCTCCTGTACCAAAATCACAAACGTCTACACCTGCCGGAATTTTACGAAAAATCAGCAATGAGAGACAGGGCAAAATTTGTTTTTCCCACAATAAATCTGTTTCTTTGCGGGAAATTAAATTCACATTTTGATTAACATCCAACAATAAAGTAGCCCACTTTTCCAGCAACTGCCATTGGGTATCCGAAATCTCCAGATCATTCTCCAAACAGATTCGCCGGACTTCGCAAGGTTTGAGGGTATTTTTATTTTCACTCATGCTTGAGTGTATGCAGGAAGGAGCTTAGGCAGTACGAAAGATTCAGTTTTATTACAGATTTTGAACTTATGCAGAATCACTTGAATTATTCTGATGACATGCTGCTAGCAGGCTTTTCCTGAGATGAAGACTCAGGTTTATTTTTTGTTAATTTGTCACCAAACAGTGGGTGTCGGGTGGCATATTTCCCTTCTGGAATGATGATTTGCAAGCAAAGACGCTTTTCAAGGTTAAAGAGCAATGGTCCCTGTAGATTTACAGTCACATCTTCCAGTTTTTTGGCCATGGTAACTAAAACAAAGACTGTCAGTTCTTCAACTTTTTCCGCTTTCAGTTTTTTCAAGTGTTCTTTAGTTAACTCAAGCTCATAATTCGAAATTGAGACATGCGGTTCAATCATCACAAAAGCAAGACCTTGAGTGTCTATGGCTTGCAGCCAACGAAAGGGTGCTGCTGCTTCATCTTCCCTAATCACAAAACGACGTTCTTCAGAAAAACCTATTAATCCTGAAGGGAAGCTAAATATTTGATCTTCTTCAACTTCGATCTCACCAAAACGGGAAGTTTGAATAAGCATAAATGTTTGCGTTGATTAGTGTTTACCAAACAGGTGTTTGAGTCCGGCTAACGAAAGTGGAGATTCTTTTGCAGCACGTCTGTTTTCTTCCTGAATAGAAATGTATACTTCTTCTCTGTGGATAGTATAACTCCGGGGTGCATCAATTCCAATTCGGACCTGTTTGCCCTTGACCTCGACCACCGTGACTTTTACATCGTCCCCAATGGTTATGCTTTCTCCCGACTTCCGTGTCAGTATGAGCATAGTTATCTGCCTTCTTGATGATTAATTCCCAACTTAACGGGAACTAAATATTTTTCACGAACTTGCGCATTCATCGGAGAAAATCAGACAACGACGGTTGGATCAGGCGTGCACCCGTATTCAGCGAAAGTTTGTTGTTAGCTTCCGCAACTTTAAGGTCCACCGTAGCTTCAGCAATATCTAAATCCTGAATATCCGAAAGTTGTCTCTCCTTTTCAAACTGCTGGTTTCCCAGCTGAGACTTTGTAGAATAGAGCTCGCGAACTATGTTTCCGACGTCTGCCTGCTGTTTCAGAACTTGATTCTGTGCTAAGTCAAGCTCACCTAGGCGTTTTGCAATCGCAATGCCATCATTTTCAAGCAGGGCTCTCTCCATTGCCACAAGTAAAGAAAACGTATCCACACCTTCCTCACCCTCTCCAAACAACAGTTCTTGCGCAGTAACATTTACAGGAATGGAAAGTCCATTTGAAATCAGAGCTTCTTTTTTATGTATTGATCCATTATAAGTCACTTCAGGGTTTGGCTGATAGACAAACTCAATTCCTTCCGGAAATATGATTCCCAGTGCATCCAAGTCAAATTCTGCCGATTTTTCAGAATTAAAATCAAATTGTTTTGGAAGAACGTTACCCAGGCGACCCTCCTCATCAGAAAATTTTAGCAAAACCTGGTCATTAAGCTTTCCATCAGGATTAAAGACGTGCGTCAGAGGACGTAACGTTTGTTCTTTACTCCAAGTTCGTCCGCCGTCGTCTGAAATTTTTACCCTGGCTTGTCCCCAGACTCCCCCCTTTGTGACTCTGATTCGATAATTGTTAGAAGAAAAGCCTTCAAATTGTGATCTAAACTGTTTAACGTCCAGTAATTCCCGAATATCTTTTTGCACAACTCCGCCTACCTCAACTTTTGCTGGTTGAAATATTCCATTTTTTTTCAAAGCTGGAGAAAGACTTTTTATACCAGAAAACAAATATAGTTTTCCTTCACGTGCATTTCCGGAGTCAAACAGAATTTTACGCGCTATTGAAAATTCACGCGCCACCATTTGCCTGGATTCTTCGTTTGAATCACTACCGGCCTGTGAAATAGCAAGTGTACGAATTTGTCCCAAAACTTCATTAATATGTCCAATCTCCAGTTCGGAGCGCTGTAGCCAGGCAATATTGTCATCAATGTTTTGGAGAAGTTGTTTCTGCGAAGAAATCGTAGTGACAATATCCTGTGACCTGGCTGCACCAATTGGATCATCGGAGGTTTTGTTCAAACGCCGACCTGAAGCCATCTGGATTTGAATATCCTGAAGCTTGCCCGAAGATTTTTGCATGTTGTCTACTACGTGGTCACGCTTTGTGACCTCAGTCACTCGCATTTAAAGGACTTGTGGTTTGGGTTTTTCGATAAAAATATTGAGTTGCGGTTTTCTGGCTGCTGTTTCATTAACTAAAATTTACATTTTGATTACAGTTTCCATCATTCTATCCACAGTATTGATAAACCGTGCAGAAGCTTCATATGCTTTCTGGTACTGCATCATATCAGTCAATTCTTCGTCCATGTTGACTGAACTGATAGAACTCCTGATTTCCTTAAATTGCCTCACCATACTTTCTTGTTGTGCCTGCTCAGTTTTATTTCTTTGAATTTTCAGGCCCATTCCTGTGAGGACACCATTATAATACTCATCAAAAGTCATGGTTTCATCCCTCATAGTCGGTCGTGTTTGCAGCTTCGCAATTTCCAATGCCACTCGGTTATCTCCTGGAATAAGGTCTTTGCCTGTAGAAATATTATTCGTGTTCTCACGAATATGTTCACTCAGCTGAATATCTTCTGCACCTTTGAGGGTATCAAAAAAACTGTTCAAACCAAGAACTTGTGTGATGCTGGATTGATCTTCACCAAAAATAAACTTGTAATCAGAAGCGCTTTGCAAAAGCATTGAGCCGTCCGCTTCGATGGAAGCCTGTAACAATCCTGGATCGCTGATGGTTTGGTTCAAGCGCTGGACAATATCCGGTAAGGTATCTATCCCGGCCTGTATTTCTATTTCATAAGTTTCCAGAATTTCATTGTGAGGATCCACTAAATGAAGCTGAAAAATTCCATCTTTCAGGAAAGGCAGAGGCTGACTGAGTGCTGTCGAATTTAAGCCGAAAGTACTCTTCATCATATCTGTAGCAGAATTGATTCCAGTACCAGTTGCGTGAATTTTGTTAACCTGTCCTGCAAGATTGAAGGCGATTTCGTCAAGATTGTGCTGGTAGCCCACAATTGTATCATCGCGCATTCTTAACATTTCGCTCATTTCTCCTTCTCGAAAGATTCGAGTCAAATCACGACGATTGTCATTTATTGAAACTCCATCTATTCTGAGCATTCCCAATTCACCGCCCTTCATTTTACCTTCCAGCTGATAACGGTTATTTCCTTCTACCAGCGTCCAGTCACGTCCGATGATAACTGTGACACGCCCATTGGGATTTTCAAAAGAATTGACATCCACCAACTCTGATAACTCTTCAATTGCCTGGTTGCGTGCATCCCGCATATCGTTGGCATTTCGCTGGCCGCTTTCGTAGGAGATAATCTGACGATTTAGCTCCGCCACTTTCTGACCTAATTCATTCACTTTGTTGATAGTTGCAACGAGACGTCCGTTAATTTCATTCCGCAGCCCGTCAAGTTGAGAGTGCATGCCGCGAAAACGGCGTGCCAAAACATCACTTCGCTCCCTTACCTGTATCCTGGCTGATTCAGATTCCGGCTGATTTGAGAGCTGACTCCATGAGTTCCAAAACTCGTTCAGAGCCTGGTGCAAGCCGTTTCCCTCTGTTTCACTAAAAATTATTTCAATTTTCTGCAGGAATTCACCACGGGACTTGAACATTCCTGAACGTGGGTTTTCTTGAAGGATTTTGCGTTGTACGAATTTATCGTAAACCCGTGAGGTTGGCTGGGCTTTAGCACCACCACCCACCCCTGTAGGATCTGGTGCTGCCGTTCCCGAATGTACTTGTTGACGTGAGAAACCTTCAGTCTCTTGATTTGCAATGTTGTGCCCAACTGTTTGCATTGCACGCTGATTGATGCTCAGGGCATGCTGTCCCATATGTAGGGAACTATTGAGGGAAGACATGTGACAAGACAGAAATAATTAGGGTTCCTTTACGATCTAAGCGACTAAAAAAATTCAGACTTCGGTGCGGGGCATTGTGCTGGTCCCTTTTTGTATTTTTCCCGCATCTGAATAAGTCGGAGGACCGTTCTGGAGTTGGCTCATGAACTGAATAGAAGACTCAACTGATTTTAACCGACCTGATGCCTGTAACGCGTTTTCATCAGCAATTTTGCGAATCTCGGCAAGCAAGCGTTTCAGCCGGTCAAAACATTGCTGAAGCGGTTCGGAGTACTCCTCCTCCGTACGGCCAATAATCGCGCTTAAAGTCAGTTCCTTTGATTCTGTATTCCAGGAATCGGCAAACTGCTCCACAAGCTGAATCCGTTCCCTCTCAAGTCGAGCTGTGGCACGTACGCAACGTGACTTCTCACCTTGAAGTTTTAGAAGCTCTGAACCGCGTAAACGGCCAAATCCCTTGGATTCCTTTTGCAACAGCAAAATCAACTGCTCATGCAGTTCCACTTCCTGTCGCAAAATATTCAGTAATTCTTGCATATTAATAAGGACACCAAATAACGGCTCTTACACGGTCAGCATGTTATTTCTCAGAGCACTTTATATTCAGGTCATGTCTTCCTTAAGAGCGTCCTCCAACATCGTTTTGGAAAGACGTTGCGAATCAACCTGATATTCACCACTCTTGATTTTAGCTTTTAGTTCTTCAACCCGATCTGCACGCACTTCCGGCTCAGCTAAGATTCGACCTTTTATTTTATTCATCACAAATGTCGAAGTCTTAACTGGAGGTTCAGCTGTCTCGGATGTCCTACCTGAACGGTCTGCGGTTTTCTGATTATCTTTACCAGTTCCACCCTTGACGCCATGAAACTCGGGGGGCTGTTGACCTGTAATTTTCATATTCACCTCAATGTTAAATAGTTCAATTCCCTAACTCCACGGGAATGTCCGGTGTCAGCCGACAAGCATACCCGCGGACCCTGACAAGCGCAACAATAAATGTGCTGTTCGCTAGCCTGAGAAGACCCATAGGGCGTGTAATAAAACACAAGATTCCGAAAGCTATTTGCTTTTGCTTCCGCAAAAGCAAAAATTTCCAATTCAGTTTTGGGTCTCAATTCAGATGTTACCTGAGCCGGAAAGACCTTGTTTTTTTATTCCCGGATAAGTTCGAAGAAACACCTTATTGCAAATATCGGCAGATTAACCACAAAACTTTAGTATTTTTTATTATTTTTCCAAATTTGATTTTAATTGCTGGTAAATCATCTGTCCCAGCCCCAGACTTCCAGACTTCGCTGAAAGTTTCGCATATTGTTCATCCAGCATTGATCGAAATATTTTTTCACCTTCTGACTTGGGAAGAAGGTCGGACTCAAGAGACGTTTTACGCATTGATTTCAGCATCTGTTGGATAAAAATCGCCTCAAACTCATTTGCTGCTTCACGGAGCTTTGCATCTTCGCTAACTCCTTTTGTCTTTGGAATCACCTTCAATTGATTTGCCCGTAGCGTCAGTGCTGACAGCGGTAATGGCATTGATGTTTTCATATGCGATTATCGAATGACAAGTTCAGCATGAAGTGCACCAGAGGTTTTAACGGCCTTGAGCACCTCAATTAAATCTTTGCTGGAGGCACCTATTTTATTAAAGCCATCCACAACTTCTTTCAAATCAGTGCCTCCTTTAAGCATAAAAACACTGGAAGCGAGAGTTTTCCCTTCTGTTTGTACATCCTGGGCTCCTTCTGCATTTGGAGTCGGAAGTTTCACCTGAATATTCAAACCGTTTTGAGAAATAGCAATCGGTGAAATCCGCACACTTCCACCCATCACCACGGTTCCAGAACGTTCATCGAGTACAACTTTAGCAGTATGATCAGGAGTAATTTCTAAATTTTCGATGAAGGAAACGAGTTCCACCGTATTGCCCAAATAACTATCTGGAACTGAAACTTCAACGGTACCGGCGTCTTGAGCACGAGCACTCCGGATACCTAAATTCTGATTAATCAGCTTTGCCAGACGAAAAGCGGTGGTGAAATCCGGCGAGTGTAAGTTCATATACAATCGTGCCCGGCTGTTGAGATTTAAACTAATCTCACGTTCAACAATCGCTCCCCCGTGAATTTGCCCAACTGAAGACACCATACGTGATCCTATCGGCAAATTAGCCAATTCCTCTGCTGGAAGTGCCTCGGCTCTGCTGACTCCTTTCGGTATCCCTGCGATAGGACCCTGACCCACGGCATAAACAAGTCTGTTTGGCCCCCTCAACGGAGCCATAATCAAAATTCCTCCACGAAGGGACACAGCGTCTCCAATTGTGGATGCGGTAATGTCCAATCGTTGACCTGATTTTGCGAAAGGCGGTAACGTCGCCGTCAGCCACACCGCAGCAATACTTCGCCCCAAAATATCCTCACTCTTTAAACTAATCCCAATCCTTTCCAAAGCGTTCACAATCGGCTTTCGAGATAGTAAACTTTCCTGTGAATCTCCAGTACCATCGAGGCCGACTACAATTCCAAAGCCGATTAGCTCATTGTCACGGGCACCACGTAATGCGACAACATCCTTCACGCGGACACCCCAAGCTGGTGTAGCCAATACTGCCAACAAGAAAAAATGCAGCACTATTGCAATCGAGCGTGAAAAAGACGATGAGGTTTTCATGATCAATAAAAAATGATTGTTCTTAAAGATTTTAATGTCCAGCTTGTAATACAAGTTCAATGCCAGATTAGAGCAGTTCTGCTATTCAATAAGCGCTAATTAATCACACTGTTCAGTTGAACATAATTCAAGAAAGAATCCGCCCTGAACTGTGCTTTGAAGAAAAAGATCCAGCATCATAAAAACAGCTGATTTTAATTACAAGAGTGAAGGTATGAGAAATCGCTTCCAGTCATCAGTTCTCATTATTTCTTTGAATAGGTTTTTCAGGAGAATTAACGACAGATGAAAATTAAACCATTTACCCGTTCAACACTGCCATCACCTCAAAAAACACCTGGCATAAGAGCTTTTCATTTGAAAACTATTTTAACTAAATGTCAGTGACAGTATTTTATTGCTGGTCTGTTTTCTGCATTATCTCCGTGGGAAGTAATTTGAGGTATCCGAATCTTAATCTTTACGATTCGATACTGCACTCAGTTTGGATCAAAATCTCAAGATTTTGAAATAAACGAAGGAGCGGACTTTGAGTCTCCGTATGAATGAGTAAAAACCAGCAAATAAGGTTACTATGGAAATGATTTTACTGATTTTTTGCCTGACTTCAGTGGTAATCACTTCGGTCATTGTTGCAATAGAGATAAGAGGTGAAAAAACTCTGTCTAAGCAGTCTTACAAAGGTGGGATAAACACCATTAACTTTCATGGGCAGCAGATTCTAGCACAAGATAAAAATACAAACGAACAGCTGCGTAATAGAGTATTTGAAACATTGGATCGACAACTGAATCAGTTGGGTTATGTCGCCAAAGAACCACAACTCCAGTTCATAAATAGCACCCTGAACAGTGAGCATACGGAGCTTGAAGAACTGACTCCTAACGAGCTGCAAGCAACATTCACCGCGATTTTCCAGGCTAAAGAATCCAGTGAAATAGCAGCTTGAGTATAATTTTTCGCATTCCTGAAAACAAACTAATTCACACCAATTTTTTGGCCTCGGTATCGTATCGCACGCTTAACATAAATTTGAGACATCTCCCTGATATTTTCTAAAACACTTTCATCATAGGTTTTGCGAACTTTTGCCGGCGAGCCTGCAATCATTGAAAATGGAGGCACTTCCATTCCTTCCAACACAACTGCACCTGCTCCGACTACACTACCACGACCAATCTTCACTCCATTCATCAAAATCGCTCCCATTCCAATCAAGCAATCGTCTTCAATTTCACAGCCGTGAATGACGCAGTGGTGTCCTACTGTCACACGGTTTCCAACAATCAGAGGAAATCCCGGATCAGCATGTCCCATACTTAAATCTTGAATATTGGTTTCTTCGCCAATGCTTATATGTTCCATATCTCCCCGGAGAACTGTGTTAAACCAAATTGAAGAATATTCACCAATCCGGATTCGGCCGATAAGGCTGGCATTTGGTGCAATAAAAGTAGTCTCTGTGAATTCAGGCGTGGATTTATCAAATGTAAATAAAGACATGCTAATTTTAATAAAAAGGTTTATTAAAGACAATCAGACCAAGAGAATATTTTGTACAGGGTTCAGAGTCAGGGCAGCTAATCGCAAGCCGTCAAAAAACTGCGCAGTCCAGACTGAATTAGAGTCAACTGGCGAACCAGCTTCCTGAGGCTATTAAGATTATGTGCTGACGCAAAAATATCAACATGTGGTAAAGCTACCTGCATTCCACGGGTAGTTGGTTCATATCCTGGACTTCCCTTGAGCGGATTAAGCCAAATCACATTTCGAGCATGTTTTTGCAAAAAGCGCATATTATTTTCCAGTAAATCTACTTCACCTGTGTCCCATCCGTCACTGATTATCAGAACTACGGTTTGAGAATCAACAAGTTTGAGGCCGTACTTTCCAACAAATTGTTCAAGCGAGGCTCCAATTTTTGTGCCGCCGGACCAGTCAGGAACGGTACCGGAAAGTTGATCCAGTGCATCCTGTAGTTCTTCCTTATGCAAACTCTCCGTGATTCGGTGCAGAGAGGTGCTGAAAACAAAAGTCTCGATCCGGCGGTAAACACACTGAAAAGCATAAATGAACTGGATGAGAAAACGACTGTAAAGATCCATCGATTTACTCACGTCACAAAGCAGCACCAGTTTCAGTCGTTGACGCCTGCGCTGGTAATGTGCCAAGTCCAGAATTTCCCCTCCGCGGCGCAAACTCAAACGCATAGTTCGGCGCAAATCAATAAGCCCTCGGTTTTTTGAATTCATTGTCCTGCGGCTGAAACGAGTCGCCAGCGTCTTACCTATTTCGTTGATAAGCCGCATTACCTCCGTAAGCTCTTCTGCCTGAAAAGTGCTGAAATCACGCTCAGAATCTGTCTCAAAAGGGCTGTATCCAGCTGCCTCTTTTTCCTCTTCAACTGTTTCCGTGACTCCCAGCCAGTCGTTAAGTGAAACAAATGATTGTTTTTTCTGTCGTGTACCTACTTCAACTGCCGCAGGTTCTTCTTTTTTGGCTTTGAAGCGCTGGTGAAGATTTTCAGCACTTTCCCAGACATACCAGAACGAATGGAAGTGTTCATCAAATATTTCCTGTTCTTGCGCACTTTTTGCCAAGGTTGTCCGTAGAGCCATTCTGAATGCACTTGCATGCTCTAAATCCACCTCTTTCAGAGCACGCAATGCATCCATCTGCTCTTCCATTCCTGAACGCAGGCCATTTTGCCGGAGATGCCGACAAAACCCCACCAGATTAGCACTCAATTCGCGACGCAGTGCCAGATCGTCAAACAGTGAATCCAACAGAGGAATTTCAAGTGCAGAAACTGATTCTTTTTGGCTGGTGGAGGACATGCAAAGTATTTTCAATTGATAGTACTGAGTCTAAATATGCGTACAGACTCCCACACATGTCCGGCGCAATCAAGCTGATTCCAACTTGTCTCAGACTAATTAAAGGTATTATAACTAGACCCAATAATGACTCAAAGTTGCGAGTTGAGTGCAGAATGTGATACTATTCTACTTCCTTTCTGCACTCAGGCAGAATTTTCCCAATCATCGCACTTTCAGGTTTTGTTGACATCCTCTCCTACAGTTAATTCAAGCACAGAAAAAACAATAAAAAAACAAATGACCAAAGACCCCGTTGGTCCATCCTTGATTCACCTGGCGATTCCAATGATGTTTGGGCTTGTCTCGATCATGCTCTTCAATTTGGTGGATACTTTTTATATTAGCCTGATTGGTGTCCGTGAACTGGTAGCCATCAGTTTTACTTTTCCGGTTACTTTCACTTTGATGAGCTTTGCTTTTGGTATTGGAATTGGTGCCTCCGTAGTTATTTCTCGCGCCATCGGTGAGGGAGATCACCACAGAGTACAGCGCCTGACCACTGACAGTTTGTTATTGGTCACCTTGATCATATTGTGCGTTGCCGGGCTCAGTTTTATTGCACTGCGCTCGATATTTACGCTGATAGGAGCCACAGACGAATCGTTGCCACTGATTAAGGAATACATGATTCCATGGTTGTTAGGGGTAGTTTTTGTCGTGATACCAATAGTTGGCAACAGCGCGATCCGTGCTACCGGAGACACCAAAACACCAAGCATGATTATGGTAATAGCTGCTGTCGTTAATGCCGTGCTCGATCCGCTGTTGATTTTTGGCTATGGCCCATTTCCAGCCCTTGGAATTAAAGGGGCTGCCATTGCCACTGTTATATCTTATTTCAGTATTTTGTTGGCTGGATTATGGGTGCTGGGAAGACGTGAACGAATGCTGACCACAGTCTGGCCGGGAGTTTCGGGAATCTTAAGTTCCTGGAAAACCTTACTTTATATCGGCATTCCTGCCACGCTGACACAACTTCTTTTCCCCATCTCAAATGCAATAATGACACGTATAGCAGCCGATCTGGGAGACTCCACTGTGGCAGCATTTGGAGTTGGAACTCGAATAGAAGCACTTGCAATGATTGGATCAATGTCACTTTCATCAGTGCTCATCCCTTTTATCGGACAAAATTTTGGAGCAAGAAAATTTGGTAGGATCGAGGATGCCAGTCTTTTTTCACTACGCTTTGCTCTAGTTTGGGGTTTTACAGCATGGGTCATACTCGCACTCTTTTCAGGTCTTATTGCTTGGGCTTTTACAGATGATCCTGAAGTTCAGGGATTTATAAAGCAATTTTTCTGGATCGTTCCTTTTGGCTTTGCCTTTCATGGATTATCGGAGTTAGTTAGCGCCTCGTGTAATGCACTCAATCGACCTTTTCATTCAACCACAATCAACATCATGCGGCTCTTTCTCCTCCTCATACCCTTGGTCTATTTGGGATCACAAATTTGGAGCACGACAGGTTTCTTTGTTGGGATTGCCCTGGGGAATCTGGCAACAGGTGGAATCGCCTGGTTTTGGTTCCGAGTTTCAATTTTACCTATTGCTTTAGGTAACAAGATGTGAAAAGTTGAACAATTTTTGATGGATTGTTAACTGGAACTTCCGCATCGCTACCGGACACGGTCACATACTCTGCTTTGCATCACCAAACAGTCAAACAATATTATTCTCTTCCAACAAAAACAAACGGTGGGGTAATCATCTTTTTCTGAAAGAAAATTTATTCAATCGAAAAATCAACCTGAGTACCTGCTATGAGAAAAAAAGTTTTTCGTAAAATTCCTACAACTTGCAGAGAATATCTTCCTGCCGGAAGGTAAATTACAATTCTGTTATCCCGATCGGTTTGGTAAGTTTGCCACTGGCCTCCTTCCTTACGAACCTGAAATGTGGCCCTGCCATCATTTTTCCACATCTGTGTTTTTTCAAGATTTAAGTTCAGTGTTGCAGTCGGAATTGCTTCAGACCTCTCATCCGGAGTTTTTGGGATGCGGGAAGCTGGATGTGGAGCCATGTAGTTGAGTATTCTCTCTATCTCTGCAAACATTCTGTTTTTAAACTCCCCTTGTGGCAGATCTATAAAATCCCTAAAGTCGATCAGGCGCGGTGTTGAGATGATCTTATTTAAGAACTCAACTGGATAGCGTAAGTTCCGGTCAATTTCAGTTAGGCTGACTGCCAAAGGTTTGCCTTTGCAATTTGCCAGTTTCATTTTTTGTTTATTTCCTTGACGTACAAACGATTGATCAAAAACATCAAATCGTAAATTGTCAAATATATTGCGTAGGTCAATAATGGAAATATAGTCATAACGTTCGTGATCCAGCTCGGCATAATTTCCTGCCATCACAAGCAGCCTCAACATTGTAAAATCCTGTTCCAGTATAGAGACCTTGGCCAATGCATGAATGGCAGCCAAATCATTTGGAACCACGGCTAATATTTGCAGGGCCAATTTTTTCATTTCAGCAGCATGCCTGCAAGTATTCTTTGCATTAAGAAGCTGATTGAGTCGTTGCTGCTGTTCAAAATGATCCGTTGATGACTTGGGAATTTCAGGTACAGCATAAGCACGTACCTCTTCTGCAGACATGGGTTGTTCTTCCGTTTCTTCCAAATCTTCTAAGTCAATGACAGAGTTTTCTTTTATATCCAGACCTGATGTAGAAGAGTGTTCACTTGCAGAATTTCCTACATCTCCTGCTGCTGAAGTACTTCCTGCACCATCCCGTAATTCTGGAATGTCAATTGGAAATTTGAGGATGGTGATATCATTTGTCAGGTTGCTCAAAGCAATTAATTTTCCATCCGGACTAAGCGCCGCAGCGACAAGTGCTGTACTGTCACCGTGAAGAATCCGCAGCATTTTCCCGCTTTTCACTTCCCAAAGACGCATCGTTTTGTCTTTGGAAATTGAGATCAGTGCTTTTCCATTTTTGGAAAACATGACATGATTAACGATAAAATCATGCCCCTCCAATTTTCGCAAAGGAGTCTTTGAGATTTCGGGTTCAATTCTCCAAAGATAAATTTGGTTGTCCTGGGAACCGCTTGCCAACAATTTCCCGTCGGGACTGAAGTCCAGAGTTGTGACAGGTTTCTTATGTCCTTTGAGTTTTCCGAGCGGTTCTCCCCGCGGGAATTTCCAGAGCATTACTGAAAGGTCACTGCCTGCTGTGGCAAAATACTTGCCGTCAGGAGAAATTGACACAGCTAAAATTTGATCGTCATGACCTTGAAATGTACGCATGATTTGTCCGGACTCCAAATCCCAAAGTACCCATCGCCTGTCAGAACCTGCAGAAAGAAGCACTGCATCTTCGGGATGATAACCAAGAGCATTGATTTTTCCTTTGTGAAATTTTAGGTTGCGAAGACGGCTCCCGTCTTTTGCATCCCAAATAATCACCGAACTTCCTGCGCCGGCGGTAGCAAAACTTTGGCCACCGGGAGCAAAAAGAAGATCTTGCACCCTGTGGTTGCCGAGATCAAAATTGTGCATGTTCTCATTGGTTTTCATGTCCCAGATTCGTACACTTTTATCAGACGAATAACTGATGAGATACTTGCTGTTTTGTGAAAAATCCAGCAATTCTACAGACCGCTCATGACCGCTTAATGTTTTCAGATGCAGCGATGACCGGTACTCCCAAATCTGCACACTCCCATCTTCCAGCGCGGAAATAATCCTGTGACCATTTCGGTCATACCCTACACTTGTAACCGAATGCCCAGATTCGTTAATTTTATGAAGCAAGGTTCCTTTTTTAAGACTCCATGTTTCAAGGCTTCCTCCCACTGTGCCGACGACAATTTCTTGTCGTTTTGGATGGATACTTATAGCGGAAACAGCATTTTCAAAGCCTATTTCGTATCGTTGCTTTTTGGCTTTCCAATCCCATATAATCAGTTTTCCATCCTCAGAGCAAGAAACGAATATATCCCCGCGTAGATTAAATTCAAGATCAGTAAGCGGCTTTATATGGCCCATGAGCGTGGTTATAATTTTCATTTCGGGAATACTTAGAAACTGCAAACTTCCATCTTCTCCTCCAACGGCTAGTAGCTTGCCATTCGGATGGAAGGCCAAACTATTTACTCTGCCTTTGCCAATAACCATAATTGATTTCAGCAGTTCCTTTTCTTTCATGTCCCACAGGATAACGGTTCCGTCAAGACTTCCGGAAGCCAATATCTCTCCCCCAGTACTGAGAGCAAGTGCAGAAACAGCACTTAGATGACCGCGTAGAACTTCCTGTGCAGAAGTCTGGTTGGTGTTCCAAATTCTAACAGTTTCATCCTTCCCTCCGGTTACCGCTATTTTCCCCCCGGCATGCAGGACAAGTGAAATGGCATCATGCTCATGACTGGAAATTACACGCAGCCTTTTTCCGTTTTGAATTCTGAATATTTCCAGAGAAGAACTTCCGGATAAGATGACTGCACGCTGATCATCCGGTGAGAAAAAAGCCTCCTGCACCGGTTTTTTACCAAGTTTCAGACTTTGTGAGAGCAAAAAAACTTTTTTAAGTTTTTCAGAGTCTTTCTCCTGTGCCGCTGCCGATGAGGTCAAACACAACAATAATAATGTAAAAAAAAAGCAGTAACTTTTTTTCGGCATTAATTTATGGAAGCAGGCAAAAAGGCTTTTCGATAAAACTTCGTACTTCATCTGATTTTTATAATTAATCATTTGTTTGTAGTGCAAATAAAAACTGTTTGTGATACAAAGTATGTTCGGCGGTTAGCCATTAAAGGTTAACATTCCAAAAAGAATTAAGAAAATGCGGTAGGCAGTTTACGGCTGACTGTCAGTATGTTTTCAACTCATAAAATCTATTTTTAGCTTATTTTTTGTATCCCGATTAAATAATGAGCAGAACCAGAACTAAACAAAAAAAAGAGGAGAATCATGAGGAACATTCAGATGATGTCCCTATGCCTTTAACCTCTCATTTGGGTGAGTTACGCAAACGTCTCGTCCATGTAATGATAGTAATCACAGTTGTTTTCGTGGGTTCCACTTTCATAGAAATGGAACTGAATCAGCCGATTCTTACAGCCTTTCGTGCGCCATTAGATGCTCGCAATGTCCCTTTAGTCTTTCTCGAATTAACTGAACCGTTCTTCACTTATTTGCGGATTGGACTCTATGCAGCGCTTTTTTTATCATTCCCTTATTTGCTTGGTCAAACCTGGTTGTTTGTTCGACCGGCACTTTATTCAAAAGAACGTAAAGCAGTCTGGCCTTTCATTTTGCTTTCATATCCACTTTTTGTAGGCGGAGGACTTTTCGGTTATTTTATTGTGATTCCCCTTGGTTATGATTTCTTTTTGGGCTTTGAAAATAAATTCACCTTGCCCACTTTGAGTATGGCCAGTTACCTGTCATTGACTATTCATCTTTTATTTGCATTTGGGCTGGTTTTTGAACTGCCGACAGTTTCTTTCATACTCACCAGACTTGGTATTATCAACGCAGCCTGGTTACGCAAAAACCGCAAATATTCGCTGGTTGTCATTTTTATTGGTGCCGCGGTACTGACGCCTCCGGATGTTTTTACACAAACCTTGATGGCCGGACCTCTCATTGTTCTGTACGAAATCAGCATTCTTGTCTCACAGATGGCAGGGCACAAAATAATAGAGTCCATACCAAAAGTGTCGGGTGCCCAAGAGCAAAAATCCAAATCCTGACATTGCAGTTCTTTTGTTTTATGTGCAACCAATAAAACTGCCAGAATCAGCAGACCGGAGTTAGATTCCCTACTCAGTAGAAACCGTGCAAGGCAAGGGCTATCAAACACCAAAGAGGAGAAAGTCGCAAGTGACAAGCGAAAAGATTTCAGAATATTGTCAGCTTTTTTCAGCTAACAAACTGGCAAGTTCATCCAGCGAGTTCACCCGAATGTCAGCTAGTTCAGGCCAGGAAAAAGCTCCGTTCGGATCAACGTGAACCGTCGCGATTTCTGCTGCTCGTCCCACTTGCAAATCATAAAGGTAGTCCCCCACCATTAATGCGTCACTTGCTGTAACTTTCCAGTGACTGAGCAACTTGTGAATTCCATTTGGGGAAGGCTTCGGTTCCTCACACCAGCGTCCAATAACGGTGTCTTCGCTGAAGTATTGTTCTAATCCAAGAGACTCCAGCGTGAACCATGCATTCTCTCTTGAGTTTAAGGTGAGAATGCCTAAACTATAATCAAGTCGATGCAGGACTTCCAACAAAATTTTAGCACCCGGTGCGGGTCTAGCGTTCCGCGCCAGTTTTTTTTCAATCTCCTGCAACTTTACCTGAAGCGGAAGAGACTCTTTTTCCGGAAGAGACTTCAGGGTTTCAATAATGGGTTGTTTTTCCGGAATTCCCAGCTCTTTTCGGATAGCGTTAAAATCATGAACTGCTACAGTAAGCGTACCATCGAGATCAAAAATCCAGTACTTTCTCTGCAAAAGAGCATAATTGTCTGGCATAAAGACGGAAACTGAAATGGAAAAAGAAAAGACTAATGTGATGCATTCTACGGACATCCCATCTCGGAGGACAAGTCAAAAATCTGATCCAGTCCTTTCCGGTGAAAATTTGAGCCGTCAAGTTTCAGGCAACAGGATTTGGAGCAAGATTAATATTCATTTAAATCCTGGAGAACGACTTGCTTTGACCGGTTCTTCAGGAAGTGGCAAAAGTCTTTTGTTGCGGACATTGGCCGGATTGGATGTTATTGATTCCGGGCCTTCCGGCGAATACGGATCAATAAACTTTGAGGGGAAATCCCTGCACGAATGGGAAATGCCTCAATACAGGACCAAAGTCAGCTACATTTCTCAGCATCCCGCTTTTTTTGACGAAACTGTTGAAGCCAATTTCAAACGGGTATTCCACTTAAAAGTACACCAAAATCGCCAGTATGACCGCGAAAAAATTCTAGCGTGGCTAGAACAATTGCCGCTGCCAGCCATAACTACAGATAATACAGGAGGAGGTGATTATTCTGAATTTTTACAACGTCCCGCAAAAGACCTTTCCGGAGGGGAAGCACAGATTGCCGCACTCCTCCGGGTACTGCAGTTGGAACCGCAAGTACTTTTGCTTGATGAACCTACTGCATCTCAGGACACTGAACTGACCAGATTTTCCGAAAAACTGCTCGAAAATTGGCAGACTGGACTACTTGAAAACCAACCAGATTCGTCAAATGCTTCCATTCAGCGTGCTTGGATTTGGGTCAGCCATAATCCAGAACAATTAAGAAGAATGTGCCACAACACGTTTTGCCTGGACACAGACAATGGAAACTAATTATATCTTTCTCACTACTGGACAATTGCTAATTGCGTCAGTCTTGATGGCTGTCAATATTGGCTTGTCGCTGATTTTAAAACTTGGGTTGGCAAAACAGTGGAGTATTGGTTCACTGAGAATGGCGGGTCAATTGCTGCTTGTCGGTTTCTTATTAGATTGGGTTTTTGCACTCAATAATACGTCTTGGATCCTTGGAGTTGCATTGTTTATGACAACAATCGCTTCCATCACTGCGGTTGGACGTACGCAAAAACGATTTTCCACGATTTATTTAAATAGTTTCATTTCAATCCTGGGGGCAGCTTTCTTTGTAGTGTTTTTTGCACTTTCTGGCATTTTACAAATTGATCCCTGGTATTCTCCCCAGTACCTTTTCCCTCTACTTGGCATGGTTTTAGGAAATACTCTAAACGGGATTTCACTGGCCCTGGAACGTTTTATGGACAGCTTGTCTGTGCGTAGGAAAGAAGTAGAAATGCTGCTCAGTCTAGGAGCAACATCCTGGGAAGCCGCGCATGACTTAATTCGAGATGCACTGCGAACAAGCATGATTCCCACGCTCAATTCGATGATGGTGATGGGAATTGTAAGTTTGCCGGGAATGATGACCGGTCAAATATTGGCTGGAGTCAGTCCAGGAGAAGCCGTACGCTACCAAATAATGATGATTTTTGTCATTGCCTCTGGAGCAGCCTTAGGTGCAACGCTAGTCGTTGTTTTGGCCTTCAGGGCATTATTCAATTCCCGCCATCAACTTTTGCTGAAGCGCCTGCGAGACCTCTCTTAAATTTGTTTATGTAAATTGATATTTAGCTCTCAGATTTGCAGATTCAAAATCTTCGGCAAGACTTCAAAAGATGCTGGCAAACAACCCGGAGACTCGCCATCAATATCCAGGATAACTTGTTCAGAACTTTCAGCCGTGAATTTTCTCACTTTTTGGTAAAATATTTCTGGTATCTGCAGATGTGTTCCTTTGTATATTTTCGGTAAATGCCACAGAAATTTTGCCACAGAAATTTCTTTCAGGATTAACAAATCGAGTAAACCGTCGTCCAGTTCCGCTTCCGGAGCAGCATACATTGCACCACCAAAAAAACGTCCGTTTGCTAATAAACCCAGCCTTGTCCGAATTTTTTCTCCCGGTCCATCGTCAATACGGAAACTAATGTTCTGATTTGGGTGGGTGAAGACTGTTTTGATAGTGGCCCACAAAAACAGCAGCGTGCCACCAAAGAAATTGCGCAGTCGCGAGTGTTCAATGCAATGATCTACAGCTCCGCTTAGTCCGAAACTCGCAATATTGTCAAAATAACGAATTTGCTGCGACTTATCTGCCGCAGTATATGTGACTTTACCAATATCAATTTTACGGACTTGAGCATCTTTCAGCTTTTCTGATGTTGCCTGCCACTTGCCGGAAATATCAAAAGAACGTTGAAAATCACAACCCGTTCCGGTCATCACAAAACTCAATCTTGCTTCAGGATTAACCGGAACATCATTTTCAATAAAACCGTTCAGCACTTCGTTCAGATGACCATCTCCACCAATCGCCACTATTCTACCTGTTCCCTCATCCAGAACCTGACGAGTCAAATGAATGGCATCGCCACGACAAGACGTCTGCTTTGTTTGAAAAGGACCAATGCTATTAATTAAAGCCGACTCAATTTGCGGCCAAATCTTTCCGGTTCGACCATTTCCTGCTCGAGGATTAACAATGACGGTGGTCTTCATTAATTTAACTCTAGAACGGTTTTTGACAAAAAACTTGCGTCAAGAGACAGAATTTTTTAGAGTAAAAGTGTGAACAACATTGAGTAAATTAAACTAAAGGAAAACTGAATGAAGATCAATTTGACAATGATCCTGTTTTTCGGAGCCGCCCTGACACTGCTGACAGCATGCAACTGGAACAGAACTGAAGAGGCCCAACAGCAAAATTATGCATCCGGACCAGATGCACCTTCTACTCTCAGCGGAACTCTAAAGCGTAATCAAGACTATTATAAAAATTCAGATGGTGACCTGCTGAATAAAATGCGCTAGGTTCAGCTATCCTTTGCCAATTTTTCAAACTGGGATCGGATTGCCTTCATCCTTTTCCGGTTGACTCCAAAGTCCCAATATCCCAGACGAGATGCCGAACGCAGATGAATCAGTGCTTCGGATTCAACAAAATAAAACTCAACATCATCAATAAAACGAAGCCAGCGTGTAGTGAATTCGATATGCCAATAGACTGCATTTTGCGTGATAATACGTGTATCGTCCATGGACCGAATAACATGGTTGAGTATATCTTTTGTATCTTCTAAAGAGCCCGCATAGCGTATAGGCTGAATTTGATGTTTTGGATCGCTCTTTTGGCTCAAAACGCAATTCGGGCTTTCGGGACAAGCTGCGAGCAGATTGTTTTTCAGGCCAAGATTTTCTGGACGGCTTCCAGAGCATCCACTAATTCCCCACAACATAATTATTGCTCCCATCAACTTGGTTAGATATTTTAGACCATACTGAAATTTGATTGGCATTTTCAAAAATCCACCCATTTAAATAGGACAAATTAGATAAAAAGTTGCCATTCTCGCTTAATTGTCATTCACGCCCGCGCACGCGGGAATGCAGGGGAATTTCTTCAAAGATTATCCTCAACCTGACCATAGATCTGGATTCTTGATCAAACCCGGGATAGCAAAAGAAAAACTTTTCCTTAAAGCCCTCCTTATAGCTCAGATTTAGGTAATTAATCTGAACGCAAAGACCGATGCAGTTTTCTTTGCCACTGCTTCTGCTTGTACAAAGTTAAAAATTTGCGCATTTTCCCCAGTCCCAGCCAGTACCGTTGATTTTCAAAACTGATTACCGGCAGTCCATTTTTCATTCGGCGGTGTTCCAAAAAAATAAGTTGTGCACCTTTTCACAACTGCTGAATTTTTTTAATCTATCCCCGCACCCACACAAAGCGTCCATTGTATAAGGTATCTCCATCATTCACTTACATCTTCATTTTTTTGAGCGAGATTTTCTTCCTGTTCTTGGGAAGCGCCTATCCTTCATCTGCCATAACTTGCGAAGAAATCAGAATCAGGGTGAGACTTAATCCAAGACCGACTAAACAGACCATTAAACGCGCAAAAAAACATGCTGAATTTTTCAATGATACAGAGGTGTTTGTTCTGTTGTTCTCAGATAGCCCAGTTTAAATTTCTAGTGTGCATTGCCAGAGCATGGAGTCTCAAGTCAAAATAGGTCAATTTGGCTGGATTCTTGTATAACACGGAGAGCAACCCGCATTTCTGATGACCGAAACAGTAATCATGAAAGTATCTCCAAAAACACCACCGGCGGCAAATAAGAACAGTTCGGAAAGGCCAAAAGCTCCTGCTGAAAAAAAAGAAGGAGATAATAAAACACAAAATTCGGTCTCAAAAAAAGAATCCCGTTCCCCCAGGAACTCAAAACTGGGTCAGAAAAATATACCGCCCAATCCTGAACTAAACAACATTCTCAGAGCAGATTCTCACGGAAGTACCATGACTATGCGCCGCTCATACGGCATGGTTGTTTCGGGTTTTGAAAATGTTGCCAAACGGGAAGAGCTCACTTCAAAAGCCTCAGAGCAATTCGGCAAAACTGTGGACTACCGCATTCGGGAATTAAACAGTGAGTCGATAAGAAAAATTAAAGAACTTCCGGAATATAAAAGTTTTGCCTTGGATGACATTAACGATTTGGGCGATGAAATTAGCGACCTGATGCAAGATCCTGAAAACTATCTCAAGGCTTTTGCCCTGCTGAAGAATCCAAAATTTGCAGGACTGATGGAATCCACGGAGAGTGTGCACCGCTCCTTTGCTAATTCAATGAAGGATAACGGGGAAGAAAAACTGCTCTTTGGAATGTTGGAAATGATCAAAGATTTAGGTGGTTTGGTGGGGTTTCAAGAATCAACTAAAATCAATCAGAATAACACTAGCGTGAATATTCGGGCCTAAGAATTGAGCAAACTCCCTCCTTAAGTCACCTCCGGTTCAGTCATAGTCTGCAAAAGTGAGGCACTGACCAGGGGCAAAACATGACCTTGTCCTGATATCTATTTCAGGTCTGATCAGGTGCAACCCTGCCTTAATTATTGCCCATTGATTCCATTGTTTTATTAACTCATAAAACGTCTCTCTAAGCTTGTAGGTTCAAGGATGGTGTCCTCAAATGACAGATTAAGGAGAGAGCCCCTTTCAATGATATCTTCAGCAACGCTGTCCAGCATCCATGACAACCTAACTGACTCTGATCAAAGCTAACTTAGAACTCCTCCACCCGTCATTAAAAACAGCGCTTAGCTGTAGCGAACAGCAAATGAATATATATTTTACAGATAGAATGTCTCTCTTCAAAACCCTCGATATCAGTAAATTCCTTGTATAATAGGCTTATTAGTGATATTTATTACCTTAAAATGAAATAAATGATCTTAAAGAGTTATTTTCTAAAAGAATCACTAATTAGAAACTAATTCCGCCTCATGTTCGGGAGAAAGAAAAAATATGTTAAGCTCGCATGAACCGTTTTTTTGTCAACAATATTAGAAGATTGCTTCATGAGATTGGGTGTTTTTGTCTTTGTTGTCTTGCTTTTGTTTAGAAAAATGGCAGAACTGCTTCAAAAAAAGTTTAATTCTCTTTTACTTCACAAAAAGAAAATCATCCAAATTTTTGTCGTAGTTTTTTTGTCATCGATGGTTTTTGCTTCTGGAAGTTTTGCAAAAGAAGAGACGCATTATATAAAAGGGTTAGGGGCAGTATTACGTGAACAACCATCAATTCAAGGCAAAACACTTACAAAGCTGTCTCGTGGTAGCGAAGTGTTTATCGTGGATACAAAAGGAATCTGGCAGAAAGTTAAAGCAGGAGAAAATCAGGGTTGGATTTTAAGGGGTCAGATTACAAAAGTTCCCGTTAAAATCAAAAAATTGATCTTAGGTCAAAAAATTCGACTGCATTCTGCTTCAGGACGCAGAGTACGCTTACGCACCTTTACTGCAGTAGTTGGAGTAAGAGGACTAGTGGATAGTAAGGGGAAAAAAATAAGTCCATATCAAACAGATTACGTGGCACTGGAATGGCTAGAAAAACAATCAACAGATGAAGAAAATTCTGTTCAGTTTCTAACATTTACAGAGTAAAAATCTAAATGAATGTTTCCCGGAACTACCTGTGTTTGCATATTTTTATTTTTTCCCTGGTCTTTGCAGGATCGGGCGAGGCGCAGGAATTCCGATTAAGGGCTCACCATATATTTTGGAAAAACCAGGGAGCTGATACTGAGCGAGAAATTGATTTCGGCCGCGGTGTATCTGCAAAAATTCTTGGTAAATATCCTATTTTACGAGATGAGCGAAAGGTGCGCTACATATCCCAAATTGGTACTGGTATTTCAGCACAACTTGGACGTCCTGAATTAAGGTACTTTTTTGGGATCCTCGACACGGATGAAATCAATGCATTTGCTGCTCCCGGTGGTTATATTTTTGTCACACGTGGAGCATTGAAACTGATGCGCAACGAAGCACAACTTGCAGGTGTACTGGCTCATGAACTCGCACACGTAAATCAAAAACACATTGTCCGAAAACTAAAACTTCAAAGCACAGACCGTTCTTTAACTTCTGGAATTGCACAGGTTTTGGGTGGAGCAACTCTTACTGCAAAAATTGCACTGGAACGCCTTAACGACCTTGCATTTAAGATGCTGATGGAGGAAGGTCTCTCCAAAGAAGATGAAGCAGATGCAGATCAAAAAGCTTTGGAAATGCTGATGTCCACCGGTTACGATCTGCAAAGCTATCTGGATTATCTCCAATCCTTGAAACCGTATCTAGAACAAGGACAAGCAAAAGTCCTTTCCAAAACTCACCCTACAATTG
>JAKUUI010000209.1 GCA_022448485.1 SAR324 cluster bacterium | reverse complement strand
TTTTCCGATTTTGACAATCAGTATTGGACCCCAACATGGATTTTCATTAAATTCCCATTCTGTCTGTCTTTCCTGCGATGCTCCTTCTCCATCAATATAAGCCAGGAATGGTCCGCCCAACTCTTCCATATCAGTAGAGTCACAACGTAAAAATTCACAAAGCATGTCTAAATTAAGAGTCTCTTCTAAAAGCTCTATACTCTGTTCATCCGGATCAACATAGATCCATGTTCCAAATTGTTTAAAATCAATATTCATCTGCCCCACAAACTCAACAAGCAGAAATTACTAAAAAATGCAGTTTGAAATCGCAGTCAGATGTTCTTTCTGTTATACTTTGATTCTTCAAAAGACAAATTCACAAAAAATGCTAAAAACATCTGTTACAATTTACACCGATGGTGCCTGCTCGCCTAATCCGGGAATTGGAGGTTGGGGAGCAGTTTTGATTTCCAAAGAACACAATCTCCGCAACGAACTTTCCGGCTCTGAAGTTGACTCTACTAATAACCGTATGGAAATGACTGCTGCCATCAAAGCCCTGGAAGCCTTAAAAAAATCATGTGTTGTTAAACTCTACACAGATTCCAGTTATCTAAAAAATGCATTTGAGAAAAACTGGTTAAATAATTGGCAGAATAACGGCTGGAAAAGTAAAGCAAGAAAACCTGTTGCAAATAAAGACCTCTGGCTTCAACTGCTTGAACTCAGTCACAAGCACGAAGTTTCATGGCACTGGGTTAAAGGCCACTCCGGAGATGAGGAAAATGACCGCTGCGACGAACTTGCTGTTCAAGCCAGAAAGGATCTTGCAAAGTCAATTTAATCCAGACACACCGTAACAGGTCAACCAGCTATAAATTGTCCTTGAATGCCTGAACTAATTCCTTAACCTGTGCGTCTGAAAATTTTCCGTCATAACTGTAAAGTACCTTCCCATCTTTTCCGAAGAGTATTATGTCACTGTTATCATCAGTTAAGCTCCATTTCTTAACCAGGGTTTTTTCAAGATCTTTGACATAAACTGTAGATTTATATTCCTCTTGTTTACTTTGCAATTTTATATTGATTGCGAAATTCGGCAACCAGGTGGCGGCCATATTTATTACTGCAACCGAGCCATATTTCTCTGGGGATAATTTTTCCGCCTTGATAGCTTCGCTGACATGATTATTAAGATCCGACTCATCAGGATCAACATAAAAAAGGACTATTACTTTCCCGGAAACCAGTTCCTCACTGTTCCAGGGTGTTCCATCCAACCTTCCTCCTAAATCACCTTCAAGTACAATTGTTGGCGGAACTTCACCAATGGGCAATTCCCCAAAAACAAAAGTTGAAGAAATAATAAATACTGTTAAAATTGCGAGTATTTTCATATTATTTTTTTGGGCAAAAGTTATTAATAATGCATACATTAATACTAAAACAACTCAATTAAAAGACAAAAATACATTTATCCGGAAACCAGCGCCGGAATATCAGCAAGGTTCAGGCATGCCGGAAGTTTAATGGAACCATCTTTTTGCTGACCATTTTCAATGAGAGCAATCAAGGTTCTTGAAACCGCAATCGCTGTTCCGTTGAGCATATGGACAAAGCGGTTTTTTCCTGTATCAGGATCTTTAAAACGGATGTTCATGCGACGTGACTGATAATCTGTACAGTTTGAGGTTGAAGTTACTTCACCCCATTTTCCACGTCCAGGCATCCAGGCTTCCAGATCATACTTACGAAAAGCAGGACCGCCGAGGTCACCCGCGCAAATATTTACCACCTGATACGGAATTCCCAGATCCTGATAAATCTGCTCCTCAATTTCACGCATTTTTTCATGCATTTCTTCTGACTTTTCAGGATGAGTAAAGGCAAACATTTCAATTTTTGAAAACTGATGTACCCTGAACAAACCGCGGGATTCACGTCCGGCAGCACCTGCTTCTGTACGGTAACAGTGTGAAAATCCTGCATACATAATCGGCAACTCTTCCGGTTTGAGTACTTGATCAATCAGCAAACCACCTAAAGTTATTTCTGCAGTCGCGATCAGGCAAAGCTCTGATTCTTCCACCGAATAAATCTGTGTTTCTGCACCACGTGGATTAAATCCAATACCGTCCAAAATC
>JAKUUI010000208.1 GCA_022448485.1 SAR324 cluster bacterium | reverse complement strand
AATACAGCAAAGATGGAAAAGTAAATGGAAAGATGGTGAATGGAGTACAACAGTAAATAACTAGCTAAAAGCAAACCTATCATCTCCTTTGCAGGAAAAAATGTCCGATGAAATGAAACCAAGTTCAAGCTGCGTTTTGATGTCGGCGGGAGACGAGGACGAGCAGCAGGAGAATACAAAAGAAAAAGCCGCTTAAAGTAAGAAGTTGAGGCCAGGAATCCCAGATATTCTGCTGTTTGAGTAAGACGTTTCGCATAGCGGCGTTTGCGTGTGTCAAAGGCAAAGCAAGGGAAATCCACTGGAAAATTTTGGGGAAACCATCGATGCTCCAAATCATGTCACTTAAAAAAATCTGCGGCAAAATGACGAGCGGAATGAATTGCAGCGCCTGAAACTCGTTGGCCGCAAGGAATGAGGCAAGTAAGCCCAGTACAAGTGAAATCAGGAGCATCAGAAAGGTCAAAAAAGCTATTGCACCAATTTGAGTGAGTGTGATTTTGAAGCCAATCAGCGAGAGAATAAATGTCAAAATGATGGCGGCCTGACATCCGGAAAAAATAATAAAGCCTCCTACGTAACCCAGGACAATTTGAGTAAAGGAAACCGGAGCAATCAACAGTCGTTCCAGCGTTCCACGTACTCGTTCCCGCTGGAAAGTGATGGTCGAAATGAGAAATGTAAAGAAAAAGACAAAAAATGGCGGAAATACCGGCAGAAAAAAGTCAATCAAACGATAATCTTCTGAGCCGTAAAGGTAGTGTTCTTCCAAATCCAACGGCTTAATGTTGACCGAGTTGGCGCAAAACGCCGAGCATGAACTGTCAATTACCACCGGAAGAGAGGATGCTAAATCGTCCATAACAGAGGCGACTGATTCTACAACTGATGCCGTCAGAGTAGGACGTGAACCTTCCAGATAAAAATCAATCCTCCCCCGCTTTCCATCAAAGCGCTCTTCCAATAACTGTTCTCCTAAAAACAAAATACCCTCTGCCTGCCCGGTGCGTAACTGTGTCCAAATCATTTGTTCCAAACGTTCCGGATCAATCTCTTCATCCGGAATATCAAGTGAAACCAATTCAATATCCTCTTCTTCCAGAGTCAGCATCAAATCTGCTTCAAAGAGACGCATCACTCCCCTGGAAACAACTCCGAGCCTTGCTGTTTCGTCTTCCTGCAAAGCATAGTAAATCAGTGACATGACAATCAAAGGCACAAGAAAGAAAAAAGCTAAAGTTCGACGATCCCTCAATATTTCACGAATAATCCGCCAGGCTATCCATCGTGCAACCATTTCAATCCTCCAGCTTTGCTTGAGTAGCCTGAACGAAAGCTTGTTCCAAATTTTCCGAATTGTAACGTCGCATGAGTGTATCCGGCGTATCATGCTCCAGCAATAGTCCTTCCCGCAAAAAGGCGACTTTGTCACAGCGACCGGCTTCGCTGATATGATGGGTTGTAATTAAAATGGATGCACCGCCCTGCGCCAATTGTTCAAACCATTCCCAAAAACGCAGGCGCAGTGACGGATCAACACCAGCAGTAGGTTCATCTAAAATTACCAGAGCCGGCTGATGAATGAGCGTTGTTGCCAGCATCAGCCTGCGAAGCATTCCACCGGAAAGATCGCCTGCTAATTTGTTCTGATGTGATTCAAGCTCTACCATTTCCAGAATTTCCAGTGAGCGGGTGCTAAGATTGTTTTCTGGAATTCCATACAAACGTCCGTAAAACAAAACATTTTCCCGTACAGACAATCCGGGATAAACAGCCAGCTGCTGAGGCATGTAACCCAATTTTTTCCGCACTTCCGAATCTCCGGGAGAGTTATTTTCAAAAATGGTGATTCGTCCGGAAGTAGGTTTAAGCAAACCCATAGCCATTCGAAGCAGAGTTGTTTTTCCGGAACCATTTGGACCAAGAAGTCCAAAAACAAGACCTTGCGGAATTCTCAGGTCCAGGCTGTCAACGACGGTTTGCGAACCAAAACGTTTTGTTACTTTTGAAAGGGTTAACATAATTGAGAGGAAAGAAAAAGAGAAAACGATCTATCTATATTTCCAGTTGACTGCTTACATCACTCGAAAGTCACGAGTTACATCAGAACTGTTATTTTTTCAAAACAAAAAAGGCAT
>JAKUUI010000207.1 GCA_022448485.1 SAR324 cluster bacterium | reverse complement strand
AACTCTCCCTTTCTTAACAACGGTTACTTCTTCCATATAATATTTCCTTTCAATTATTAAATTTTTTAATCTTTTTTAATTACATGTTTTATTTGCTGCTAACTGCACCTGACGTTACGGTTACAATACGCATCAAGACATCAACCGCACACACCTTCTCCTTATAAACGAATAGCGGATTGATTTCAATTTCTTTGATACCGATTGCTGGGTTCATGACTCCCTCCACAAGGTTAAGAAGTGCCGTAACGAGTTGTTCTGTATCAATCATTTCGCCACCTCGGAAACCATCAAATAGTTTCGATATTTTCAAACTCTTTAGCGCATTTTCCAAGTCATTGCGATTCGTCGGGAGTAGAATTGTAACTGCGTCGGCAAGCAGTTCTGTCAGAATTCCACCAGCGGCCAGTGTCATGGCCATTCCGAACTGAGGATCAGTTCTAACATTAACCAACAATTCAGCAATGGGTCTCTCAAGCATCTTTTCAACAAGAAATTTCTCCGAAACCGCAGCCGAATCAAAATGTTCTACATCCTTTTTCATACGGTCAACAGCGATTTTGACCTCCTCCCAACTTAAAAGATTCAAAGCTATTGCACCGGCATCGGTCTTATGTGCCAGATTTTTGCCGACCATTTTGACAACAACCGGAAAGCCTATCTTCTCTGCTACTTCCGGAACTTCCGCAAAGTCGGCAATGTCCCCCTCCGGCACGCTCAATCCGATTTCCAGCAAGTGTTTTTTCCCCTCCCATTCATCTATCAAAGTTGAAACAATTCCCGCAGTTGAAATTCCGGATAAAGGTTTAATTCGCAATTTTTCAATACCATTCTTCCGGATTGCTTCACGGCGACCGAAATACCAAACAGAGGAGGAAATGGCTTCAAGTGCTTCGTGGATACCCTGCATCGGAGCAACCCCGTTTTCAACTAACATTTCCCGAGTAGATTGGTCCATATTTTCCGGAAGTGTGCAACAAATTGCAGAAGGTATACGGACTTTACTACCGGCATCGATAAAAGATTTCGCATCGCTCAAATAAAATGGTTTACTTTCGTCAAGCTCAGGAGGCGGGTAATCCTGGACAAAAATAGCGGCATCATAGGGATCAGTTAACATAGTCTCGAAGACTGGTAGGACACGCTCCGGAATGCCCCAAATTGGAGTTGTGTAATCTAGTGGGTTTGACACGGTAGCCGTGTAGTGAAGCAAGCGAGTGAGTCGTTTCGCGGTTTTTTTTGAGGGTCGTGTGAATTCCAGACCGATTTTTTCCGCATGGTCGGCGAGCAATGTTGCACCACCACCAGAGCAAGTCAGACCCACTAACCTTTTTCCCTTTGGTATACCGGCGACACAAAGATATTTTAAAGTTTCGAGCAGCTGCACCGGATGTGAAACACGGATGATACCCAAGCGGTCAAAGAGTGCCTGAAAAAGGTCGTCGCTACCTGATAAAGATGCCGTATGGCTGACCGTCAATTCCGAACCAATCTCCGAGGAACCTGTTTTCAGAGCAACGATTGGAACTCCGGCTTCCAGTGCCTTGAGAGCAACTTCACTGAAACGAGAAATATCCTTTACGCCTTCAATGTGCAGACCGATGGCTTTGACTTCTGGCTTAGTACAAAGAACATCAATGAAGTCTTCCAGCCTCAGCACTGATTGGTTCCCTACCGAAATCATATAGGCAAACGGCAATGATCGCTGGCTCATTGTAAGGTCGGAAGAAAGCATCCCACTCTGAGTTATGATTGCCGCACCATAACCTGGACTGGTACCACCGTGTGGGAACGGCCACAGTGCAACCTTGTCAATATAATTGATGACTCCGTAGCAATTCGGACCAACTAGAGCAAGGTCTCCGGAAGCTGAGACAAGTGCTTCCTCCAACTCCGTGCCTTCTGCACCGATTTCACTGAACCCCGCTGTATAGCAGACAACACCGCTCGCGCCCATTTCGGCAAGCCGTTTCACTGTGGAGATTGCGGCCTCGCGTGGAATCGCAAGATAAACTGCATCCGGTGCTTCCGGCAAGTCCTCGACACTGGCGAAACATTTGAATCCACCAATCTTTTCTCTTTTCGGATTCACCGGCCAAATCTGACCGGTAAAACCGATTCTCGCACATTCTTTGACAACCG
>JAKUUI010000206.1 GCA_022448485.1 SAR324 cluster bacterium | reverse complement strand
CGAGGGAAAGCATGAGAAATATGCCGAGGTTTTTCATGGTTTTTATCTTCATAAAATATACACTTTCTGTTTCAGTTTTTCTACTTCACACCAACCCTTGTCAGCGATTGTGACATAAACGTCGCCCAAGCGCTAAAAATTACAGAAAGTTTTTTCGACGGTTAAGTTTTTTGACTGAACCTCTTATGGCTCAGCCATCAGTTAATAGACTAAAAAAGCAAATAACGTTTATAAGTTGTAACCGATCATTAGATTTACAGTCTTGTGCAATGTTATGAGGGACTTTAGGGGGATTAGAATCTTCACGGAAATCAATATGTTATGAAACACCTCCTACTCACAACAATCGCAGCCGTGGTGCTGGTGGGGTGTGTGGGAGTATCAAAAACAGAATTACTCAAAGATGAAGAAGGAAACCTCATAATCTGGCCCGTTGAACCAGTTCCCGAAGCTGTAACACCAGAACCGCCGACAGCCAAAGCGCCAGACATCTCAATTCACGATGCAGCTGCGCTGGGAAACAACGAAGCCGTTAAACAACATTTGACTGCTGGCACGGATGTAAATGCGAAAGATGAATCCGGATGGACACCTTTGCATTGGGCGGCTTCAAAGGTTCACAATAAAACTGCTAAACTGCTAATCAAGGAAGATGCGGATGTAAATGCAGTAAATAAAGATGGTCTGTCGCCATTAGATTATGCTGAAAATGAAACCTTTGGTTTCCTAATCGACCATGGAGCAAAGTCCGGTGCAGAATTGAAAGCTGAAGGGAAATGAAACACTGATCACCAGAATAAAACCGAGTAAAGGTGATGAAGTATTCCAAAACAAACCAAAAAAATGCCACTAGCTACGCCCGCCTTAAGGTTGGAGAGGGTTACATCAGTGGTTATCTCTCCATTTTTTTTGCGTTGGTTTCTTTTGGTGGTGTTTTGTGTTTTTTATTTCCAGAGATCCTAACAACTCCGGAATATCGCCACAATTATCCAGTGGAAATACTGCGCGGCGTTCTGCTGATGTGCATGTTGTTTTCATTCCTGTTCGCGTTGGTTAGCTTGATCCTCTGCAAAAGCAAGATCCCTTCGTTGTTGGCTACAGCTATCAGCGGACTTTCCATCTTGATGGGCGGTGCTACTGTTGAGATCAAACAATTCAATGATCTTGGTTTTTATGTAAGCTTGGACTGGCTTTTGTTGGACTTGTTGGTCTTGGCGTTGATTTTCATTCCAGTGGAACTTTTTTTTCCAAAGCGAACAAACCAGTCAAAGTTTCACGAAGAATGGAAAACTGATCTGATTTATTTTGCATTCGGGCATCTTTTGATCCAAATGACTGCGGTTTCAGTTCAGGCACCCGCAAGCTACTACTTCGGCAGCCTACATTTGGAAGGTCTACACAATTTTGTTCAAGCCCTGCCATTCCTCATAGAACTGCCTTTAGCTCTGCTGGTTACGGATCTTTTCCAGTATTCTGCTCATCGCGCCTTCCATAGAATGCCGTTATTGTGGAGGTTTCATGCGGTCCATCATTCAATCAGGGCAGTAGACTGGATGGCGGGTTCCCGATTGCATATTATTGATGTGCTTGTGACTCGGGCCTTTTCCTACCTGCCTCTGTATGTGCTGGGTTTTTCAATCGAAGTGTTTTACGTGTACGTCATTATCGTCTCATTGCAGGCTGTCCTTGCACACGCTAATACGCGGATTCAATTTGGCTTCCTAAAATATTTAATCGTTACTCCGCAATATCACCACTGGCATCATTCCAACAATCCTTCCGCATACGACAAGAATTTTGCGATTCATTTTCCCTTCATTGACTTTTTATTTGGGACTTACCATCTGCCGGGTGATAAGTGGCCGGAATCTACTGGACTGGCCAACACCTCGTTCCCCAAGGGATATTTCAGGCAGCTTGCTTTTCCATTTTGGAAGAATCCTTCCGATGAGCAGGACATGAAGAATGCTTCTCAACGATAAACGATACTAGAAGACGAAATGAAACACCTCCTACTCACAACAATCGCAGCCGTGGTGCTGGTGGGGTGTGGGCCGAGTGTGGATATTTGGACTGCTGCCAATAAAGGAAACATTGAAGCCGTCAAACAGCACATCGCTGCTGGCACGGATTTGGATGCGAAGATGCAGGGTGGATATACTCCTTTGCATCTTGCG
>JAKUUI010000205.1 GCA_022448485.1 SAR324 cluster bacterium | reverse complement strand
ATATAGCGAGGGATATACAAAAATATCTCCCTTGCTATACCAGTTGAAAAGCTCATCTTGTGCCACGGGTCCAATGAAGCTAACTCGGTCATTAATATTTAAGGTTCTGCATAATTTCTTTAATTCATCCACGTATCCTGACCTTGACAGGCTGGATGTCTTCTCCTCTCCGCCCACTAGGGTGAGATAGAAACGAATAGGTAGCTTTGCGACTGCCTGAAGAAGTATTTCAATCCGGCGGACACGGGCGATTCTTCCTACAAAAAGAATGTTTATCGTATCCTCGTTTTGCCTAACCGGTTTATTCATATATTCATCAACGTCAATTCCCATAGGAATCACATGCAGTTTATCTTTTTTGATCCCAAACTCGATCGCATCTTCGTATTCAAGCTTTGAAGACACAACCACCGCATCTGCACTTTTTGCAGAGGCTTTAAAGGTCAATGCGTCGTATAGTTTGTAAGGGGTATGCTGGTTGTTGGGAAGGTATTTTTTATACCCAAGCAGCGAGCCGTGGGTATTTAAAACTTTTGGCTTTCTTTTTAATTTGGCAAAAAAAAACCACAGTCAGTTTGAAAATTCCGATAATTGTGCGCGTGTAGAATGTCAAAGTTGTTCAGGTGTGGGATCATCCCAGGGGTTACGGCGTAACGCATAAAACGGAACCACTCCGGTATACGAGTTACCTTAATATCATCTATTGTTTCAAGAGAGGGTAGATGTGGATCGATATCAGAGTATGAGGTCAGAACAGGTGATTGGACGTTATGTGAGTTTAAGCGGCGAGAGATTTGAAACGCCTGATTCACAGGCCCACATACGTAGGGCAAAAAAGTTTCTATGGTTCTGAGTACGATCAAAGTTTTTCCAACTTGGATGGGTTTCGCTCTAAAGAATTCAGACCGATTTGTTCTTCCAATAATTGTTTTTCGCTATGTAAAATCCCCATGTGCTGCGTCAAGGTTCTCACCTGGTTGGTTAGTGCAGAGATGCGGATAGAAAAATGAAGACAGATGGTCACCAAAAAGACCAGACCGAAGAAAAAAAGCGTCGAGGTGAACAGGGTAGCTCCGACCAGGTTCGAGACCCAAACTAGGAGGCCCTCTGAAATAGAAAGAATCAACATCATGGACCCAGCGACTAGCCATCCCATGGAGTATTCTTCACTCAAGTGCCGTCGCCTGACGAGCTCAAACACGTAAGCTACAAGGAAAATACAGATTAGAATCGCAATTATTCTAATTCGTGGTGGCATAGTTTTAGACCCGTGGTTTTTTTCTCAAAAGAGTAACAAAAATTGACAGAAACATTTTAAATACATAATAAATCGATTGAGGGCCATCGTGCATCGATTTTTCAACCTGGCTTGGGTGCATTTTTACAGGAATTTCACGGATTATGAATCCACACCGGCTAAGCATGATCAAAAAATCCGCGTCTGGATAATCGGGTGGATAATAATCACTGGCAACAAAGTCAATAGCCTTCCCCTTGACTGCTTGAAACCCAGAGGTCGGATCCGAGACCCTTTCTTGGCAAAACAGGGAGGCCAACTTTCCAAAGACAAACATCCCAACCCGCTTCGCTATGGATGTGCGGTAGGTGTTTTGCCCCAGAAAACGAGAACCGATGACTACATCCACATCGCTATTATTAACCGCACTTAATAAATCCTGAATACATGCAGGATCATGCTGTCCGTCCGCATCCATTTGAACCACTATGGAGTAGTTATGCTTGCGTGCATAAAGATATCCGGTTTGTAAGGCAACACCATAGCCGGAGTTATATGGGAGTGAAATTACTCGCGCTCCATGTTCTTCGGCGATTTGGGCAGTTTGGTCTATGGAACCATCATTGACAACGAGAACCGGAATTTCCGGGGCATTTTGTTTCACATCCTCAAGAACTTGACCAATACTGGCTTCTTCATTAAAAGATGGTATGACAATAAGGGTTTTGTGACGATCGCCCAGAGGTGCTTTCCGGTGCAAAGATGCTGGTGGTTCCTCTGATAAAAAATCCAGAGAGACACTTTGTCCCGTGATCCATTCGGTTTGTTTCTGTTTGAGTTGATTCAATTACTTGGTCCGCTATTGTTGAGGTAGGTCAATTCTTTCCAATTACCGCCTTGCCCTTAGAAAATTCTCACCACAGGAAAAACTGTTCTATCTATCTATAGATAGAACGGGTTCTGAGCGAATAAACT
>JAKUUI010000204.1 GCA_022448485.1 SAR324 cluster bacterium | reverse complement strand
GTCAACGCGGATCATTTCCGGAACTATTTTTTGTGCATCTGTTTTGGCTTCAAATTCTATCAGGGTCATTTCGTCCCTATGAGCTAGCGCGACCTGATCGCTTTGGTCAGCTGGTGCATTGTGGAAAATGGTGGTTCCTGAAGCAGCGCTGAATGTGTTGCGTGCAACAATCGGGGTTTGGGTTTTCAGTGATGCCAGGACTGCTCGCGGATGCAGAACTTTGCTGCCTTCATTTGCCATGGAGAGAATTTGCTTGGCACTGACTGTATCCATAAAAGAGGCCTCCAGAATTTGGCGGGGGTCACAATTTGAGATTCCGTCAATATCTGAATATATTTCTACCCGCTCAGCGTTTAAGGCAGAGCCCAGTGCAACCGCACTCGTATCACTACCGCCGCGACCCAGAGTTCGTACATCTCCAGCGGAAGTTGCTCCCTGAAAACCAGCTACGACCGCAATTTTTCCAGCGTTCAATGTGGTCCTGATTCGAACGGGGTTGATTTCCAGGATTTCCGCGTTTCCGGGATTGTCGTCTGTTAAAATGCCAGCTTGCTGGCCTGTGAAGGCTTCTGCCGGCAGGTCGTTTTGACTGAGCAAATGCGAAAAATATGCAGAACTCAGAGTTTCGCCAAGACTCATCGCTGTGTCCAGTTCCGCTGGCTTAACCGGCTCACCAACATCTTTTAGCAAAGAAATCAGCGTGTCGGTCGCATAAGGTTCTCCTTTGCGTCCCATCGCCGAAACTACCACAACTACCTGTTTCCCGGATTCAGCACGTTTGCGGATATGTTTGATTGCACTGGCGCGTGATTCCTCATTTCTGACACTTGTTCCTCCGAATTTCATCATGATGATTGAATCAGCAGGGCCGTTATTTTCTTTCATATTATCCATTTGTTGTTTGTTGATATCTATTGAACTCTCACCAAATTTCGTTTGACTATTTCCTGCGCGATTTGAATGGTATTCAACGCCGCACCTTTGCGCAGGTTGTCGGAGGCACACCACATATTCAGTGTATTTTCAGCAGAAAAATCCCTGCGAATTCGTCCGACAAAAACTGCGTCTTTTCCAGCGGCATTGATAGCAAGCGGATAAACATTTTTTCCCGGGTCGTCTTGCAGCACAATTCCTGGTGACTCCTCCATAAGTGTTTTGATCTCCTCAACTTCAAAGGGTTTTTCCGTTTCAATATTCAAGCTTTCGCTGTGACCCGTCATCACAGGTACCCTGACTGTTGTAGCTGTCATTTTGATCTTGGGATCCAGGATCTTCGCAGTTTCCAGAATCATTTTCATTTCTTCATTGCTGTATCCATTCTCCAGAAAAACATCTATCTGCGGCAAGACATTGAATGCTATCTGATGCGGATAAACAGAGGCCAGCATTTCCTCACCGTTAGCAAAAGCACGAATCTGGCTGCGCAGCTCTTCGACTGCAGCTTGTCCAGAACCACTTACTGCCTGATAGGTGTTGACAATCACGCGCTTGATGCAGTATTTGTCATGAATTGGTTTTAATACGACCAGCATTTGAATTGTCGAGCAATTTGGATTGGCGATGATTCCCCGATGATTTTCCAGAGCGTCCGCGTTGACTTCGAGAATAACCAGAGGATGCTCCGGTGCCATCCTGAAAGCTGTAGAATTGTCAATCACTACACAGCCTCTCTTCACTGCCTCTGGAGACAATTCAAGCGAGGCACCGGCACCAGCACTCATAATCGCAATGTCTACTCCAGTAAAAGATTCCGCTTTTGCTTCAATGACTGTGTATTCGTTACTGCGCCAGCTGACTTTTTTAGCTGCGTTTTGCGCAAGATCCATCAGTATGAGATTTCCGATTGGCAGATCACTGGTTTCCAAGATGTTGCGCATTTCAGTACCGACGTTTCCCAAGGCACCAACCACTGCAAAAGTATATTTTTTCATCTTGACTTTTTCACTTTTTTGACTGAAAGGCCGCTCCGTTTTGCAGAACCGCCTGACTCGAAATCTCAACTAACCCGGACTTGGTTCTCAACCGTTCCATAAATATTCTTTAGTCAACTGATCTGCAACTGAATTCAGGGCGGCCGAGATGCACTGTACGATGTCGTCCACTTCTGCTCAGGTAATGCTCAAAGGCTGAGCAAAACTGAGGATGTCGCCGTTCGGCATAGCACTGATAGCCAGTTTTTACTCAGGACACACCTCCGAACTTTAGGGCAGGCTTTACAGC
>JAKUUI010000203.1 GCA_022448485.1 SAR324 cluster bacterium | reverse complement strand
TATGATAAATGAATCGTCTAATGGTGAGTTGGAAGTAGAATTGTTTTACGCGGACCAACTAGTGCCAACAGGTGAATTGTTCCGAGCTATGCAAGCTGGAACTATTGATGCCGTTCACTCTGATGACGACTCAATGGCTGCACCTGTCGATGTGTCAGTATTTGGAGGATATTTCCCAATGGCCACACGGCATGCGCTAGATGTTCCAGTACTTTTTCATCAATACGGTTTTGCTGATATCTGGAGAGCGGCCTACAAGAAGGCAGGTGGTGTTGTTTGGCTTTCTGCAGCTGGACAAGACCCTTGCAATTTCAACACTAAGAAAAGCATCACCAAACTTTCTGATCTCGAAGGCCTCAGACTTTATACCTTCCCTACTGCGGGCCGTTTCCTGGCACAATTCGGTGTGATACCGGTGTCGATTCCATATGAGGACGCTGAGGTCGCAGTGCAGACAGGAGAGCTTGACGGAATGGCTTGGTCTGGCATCACCGAGGACTACACCGTCGGTTGGGCAGACGTTACCGACTACTTCCTTACCAACAACATTTCCGGTGCATGGATTGGGTCATGGTTCGTAAACGAAAAACGCTGGGCAGATCTACCCGCTCACTTGAAGAAGCTTGTGCTCGCCTGCGTGGAAAGTGGCCATTTCTACCGCAACCAATGGTACTTTGGTGGTGAAGCTTCTCTTCGCGCAAAAGGAACAAAACTCAAAGTGCAGTCCATTCCGAGAGAAGAGTGGAATCAAGTCGAACAGGCGGCCGCAAAGTTCTGGGCAGAAGTCGCAGAAACCGGCGAAGTAGCTGCAAAAGTAGTCCAAATTTTCAAGGATTACGATGCAGTCAGGCAAAGTGCCAAGGGTATTTATACCTGCGGTTAATTCTATCTGCCCCCAGGTCTTTTCCAGCTGGGTACCTAAATTAAAGTGTACCCAGCTGGGATTATTCTGCCACAAATTACAAAAATATTTCGTTCTGGGATTGCAGGAATTATTCTAAGTTTCTGAGTTCCTGCTTAATGTTTGTGGTGGAGTCGGTGATGGGGTTAGTTTATTATAACATTCACAGGTACCACCAACTCGCCAGATAGTAGTGACGCTGATCACTGGTGGATCATATAGGCATAAATGAGATGAACCACTTTACGTGATTGACGTTGGGATCCGTGTGTTCCATCCTCCTAACTCCTCAAATTTAGAGTTTCTACATCTTAACTAACAAAGTGTATAATATTTCATCTGTGATCTGTCTAATGCTCTTAACTGTCCGCTCTGACATCGAAAAAAGGGGACGCTTGATGTCTTGGTGAATGGTGGCTGAGAGTACAGGGATTTTCTCATAGATGTTAAGTCTAGGGAAATGTACTTTGTTTCTGTTCAATCTTGGGTCTTCTTGCATTTTTATCTTTTGCCTGTTTCTCCACAAATTTTAGAGTTGACTACAGAACCAATAGGTATAGAATTATAGTTGCAGGGCAAGCTGTTGAGATCGAACTTTTATCTGCTTCTAATATATTTTACATCGCTTTCCTGTTTTACCACTTTGTTTTCAAATAATTTTGTCCACTGCTCTTCTGTGAAGGAGGTAGTATGAAAAGTTGGAAAGTCTTATTGGCAATTGCTCTAGCAATATTTGCCATTTCCTGGTTTATTGTTTCTCCTGAAACAAAAACTTTTAGTGTACTGTCTCAGAGAGAGGATACCAGCAAATCTTCGGCAATTACTGATAAATGGGATGGTAAAGGTAAATTTATTGATATGATTTGGGAATGAAAAACGGTTCCGCCATACGGTTTCAGGTCAAGTATTATCACAGATGAATTCAGGAACCTGTTAATAACTGATAGTTTCTGGTTGAAAGTGCTTTAGCCTTTGCGCTTGATGACCCATGAAATATGAATCTTCCTAATTTTTTCCTCCTTATGTTAACCTGTAGCCTGATGCACAACGTTGAATTTATTTGCGTGGCGTGATATATTTTGCTAAGGTATCCAACCAAGACTAATCACCGCTAATCCTGATTTTCTTCCATGCCCGGTCCTGCATCCGTTGATCACAACTCCTATCCGGATTCTTATATTCGTGAAATACTAAGAAATGTACGCAGCATTGCAATGGTTGGAGCCAGTGCAACCTGGAACCGTCCCAGCAATTTTGCCATGAAATATTTACTTCAGAAGGGTTTTCAGGTAATTCCGGTCAATCCGAGTGCAGTTGGAAAGAAAATTTGTGGGGAAACGGTGTTCCC
>JAKUUI010000202.1 GCA_022448485.1 SAR324 cluster bacterium | reverse complement strand
CTGAATATGCAACACTGTTTCCTTCCCATTCAGTTAAAATTCGACGTAAAAGTTCATAGCTGTATCGACTTAATCCTGTAGGGTAATCGTGGATCAGCAGACCATTCAAACCGATCTTTTTTTTGGACGATTTTGACCAATCTAGAGGTAAAACGGTGGGAAAAACTTGCTCAGGTTTTGTTTTAACTGCACGGAAATTGTGCTTAATTGCCAGATCACGTGACCTTTGCCAAAGCAAATTATGTTTCTCCTTTTTGAGTTTGCCAAGAATTTCTGACATTCCCAATATTTCCATTGAACGCCGTGCTAAAAAAAATATAGTTCGCACGGATATGCCATACAGGTTTTTTGCAGAAAGGAGGTCGTTATCTTTGAGTGCCCGTAAAGATTCCCAGATCACCAGATGTTCTTTGAGTGCAGATATACCACCCCCATCCATTTTTACTACCGGTTCTTCGTTCCAGTAATAACCACTTAAGCCATGAGAGTGCAGGCGGCAGACCCAGTCAAAATCCATACTGATCTTGTAGTGTAAATTAAACAGTCCTGTTTGATCAAAAACATTTTTGCGCACAACCATCGACTGATGATGATACGGCATTCCTCTTCCAAGTGGCGGTGTTCTGAAGAAAAATGGCTGAAGTGCTGTCAAACGGATATCACCACCGATTCGGTCATCAAAGAGTAAATCGGAATGGACAAAAGAAACTTCCGGATTGAAGTTAATAATTTTTTCTGCTTCCTGCAGGTAATCCGGAGATAAGAGAACATCACCACTGTTGAGGAACATTACATTATCTCCAGTAGCAATGGTGACGCCTTTATTAAAGGCATCAGAAATCCCCCTATCCGGTTCCGAAATGGCGATTCCGTCATAGTTACTCAAAAGTTTTTTTGTTTTGTTACAGTCACCACCATTCACTACGACGCTTTCAATACCATCGACATTCTTCAATGAATGAAGCGTGCGATGCAGATCATCGTAATTATTGTAGGTGACTGTTATGACAGAAATCATTTGGCTTTTGAAATTGTGGTTTTTAATTTTGCTTTAGATTCTATTATGTGAATCCGAATCAAGTCACGAGTGTAATTCAACCAATCGTCATCTTGTGGAAGAGACTTAGAAGGTTCCCTTAACAATTGAAACATACCCATGGCTAAGCTATCCACACTTCCAGGTTCGGAGTATACAGAATTTGCTTCAGTGACTTCCACAAGACTGGAGTTGCATGCAGTCAATGTTGGAATCCCATAACTCTGTGCCATAGCCAGAGGAATTCCAAACCCTTCATAGTAACTGGGCATCAATACACCGGCACTGTTTTTTACAAGTGTTTGCAATTTGTAATCGGAAACATAACCCGTTTCAACTATATCACATTCTTCTCTTGCTTGCTCCAGAGTATTTTTAATCTCTGGAGTTCGCCAATGTTGCGGGCCGACTATGGCCAATTTCAAATCAGAAAGTGGAAAATCAAGTACTGTTTGTTTCTTGTATATTTGGTGCATTCTAGCAAATCCTCTGACTGTGTTAGAGGTGTTTTTTCGAGGATCTGTACTGCCGATTAAAAGAAAATATTTTCCGGCTTTGAGCTTATACTCTCTAACTGAGTTGGAGTGCAAGTCAGAATCCGGAAGATTTGATTCTGTTGCTGAATTGTGTTGATTGAGGGGTAACAATCGGGCAAAAACAGGAAACGGCAGTTGCTCATTTTCTGTATGATTCAGCAAATCCAAAGCACTTGCTGTAGAGATTGTTACCGCAAAGGATGCATAATTTCGCAAGCCACGCAGATATTCATAAGTGAACCAGGCTTCCTGGCCTTTGGCCACCAGTTCCGGGAATAAGGTAGGAATCAGGTCATAGACTAAATAAGATATTTTGACGTTAGGGGCTGATTCCCTAAGTGCTTTGTAGCAGCGTCGAATGTCATATTGACTTGTAACAAAAAACCAGTCAGCATTGGAAACCAATAATCTGAAATTCAATGGAGTTATTTTATATTTCATCGAAGCAAGATCAAATCCCCAAAGCTCTTTCCCGGATATTTCCAGCTCTTGACATATCTCCTGTTCAACTTGTTGCAATACTTTTGGAGAACAAGTGCAAGTTGCCTCAAATTCAAAAAAATACTTTTCTGAACTGAGCAAAACTGGAAGTGCTATGATTTCTACGACATCAGCCAGTTCATTCCTCAGAAGGGAGAGAGATTTTAGTAATTGAAATGAAACCTCTTGAATTCCAGTTTTC
>JAKUUI010000201.1 GCA_022448485.1 SAR324 cluster bacterium | reverse complement strand
TGCTCAGTACTGAGGGGCCGGGACACAACGTCCTGAAATTCAAACCACCCATGGTTTTCAACCATAGTGATGCACAGCATCTGCTTGTAGAGCTGCAACAGGTGTTGCGCGAAAGCCCGATGCAGAAAAATCTTAAAGCATAAATGGCCAAACGAAAACGCATTGCTATTGGAGGGATTAGTACTGAATGCAGTACATATTCTCCCCTGTTTCAAACAGCAGCAGATTTTGAGAAAGTTCAGGGTTCACTGCTTGTCGATCTGGTGGATTTTCCGTTTGAAAAGTATGAGATTGACGTACACCCGCTTTCTTATCTCAAATCAATTCCTGGAGGGCCGGTAGAAGCCGGTTTTTATGCGAAAACCAAGGGCGAGTTTATGGAGCAAATTAAAGATGCTTGTCCGCTGGATGGTGTTTTATTACTCATGCACGGAGCCATGTACGTTCCGGGAATTGAAGATCCGGAAGGAGATTGGATTAGTGCGGTTCGCGGCGTTGTCGGAAAACATTGCATAATTTCAGTCTGTTTTGATCTTCATGGAAATGTTTCAGACAAAATCATCAGGAACATAGATGTTTTTGCAGCCTACCGTACAGCACCTCACATTGATGTTAAAAAAACATATTACCGTGCAGCAAAACATCTTGCTGCTTCCGTAAATGGAGGCCGGAGACCCGAAGTTGTCTGGTCGCCGATTCCTGTTTTGGTGTCAGGAGAAATGTCTTCAACTTGTATAGAACCTTGTAAAAGTATCTATGCACAACTTGAAAGCTTTGATCGGCGTAAAGGAATTCTGGATGCCAATCTGATGATAGGTTATGTTTGGGCCGATACAGGCACTGCGATTGCCTCTGCGGTTGTAACATGTACGGATCAGCAAGCCGGAGTACAAACATGTACTGAAATAGCAGAAACTTATTGGCAAAAACGCAATGAATTGTCATTTGATATGCGGACAGGCGATCTGAAAGCGGCTTTAGACTGGCTTCCAAATGAATTTTCAATTCTTGCAGACAGTGGAGACAACCCTACTGCGGGTGGAGTTGGTGATCGTGCGGATGTGCTTGAAGCACTAATCAAAGATGAAATTGAAGGTGTTTTGGTTGCAGGTATCACTGCACCAGGAATTATAAGTAAGTTGCAGGGTACAAACAAAACGACTGTAACTGTCGGGGGGAAATTGGGTGGTGGAGGTCCTGGTTTAACATTAAACGCAGAAAATATTTGTTTTAAAAATGAATGTGCTGTTGTGAAACTACACGGAATTACAACGGTCCTGACCGAACGGAGGCGCCCGTTTCACAACTTGAGTGATTTTGCTGATCTTGGAATTGATCTTAAAGATTATCGCCTACTTGTTGTAAAATCCGGTTATTTGTCTCCGGAATTACAAAGTCTCTCTGCACCGTCATTTATGGTATTGACAGACGGTGCGGTTTGTCAGCATTTTGATAGATTAGAAAATAAGCATAGACAACGGCCGATATTTCCATTTCAAAATCCTGTACAGCTTTTTCCGTAAACAGTCAGTTGATAGTTTGGTCAAATTGAATACCATTAATTTTTGGCGACTTCATTGGTATTGAGGGAGAGATGAAAAATTGAAAAAGTGTGGAAACAACTAAAAAAGAAGTGGTGAACTTTTATTTAATTAGAGTTTGAATCGTATAGAGAAAGTATATGGAGGTGATCGTAGATGTTATTTTTGAAATGGGTTCGATTCTCCTTATGGGAATTGTTTTTTTCGTTTTGTATGTTTATGGAAAATTGTTTCTCATTAAAATTGGTTTAATTGATGCTGAAGAAGTTGATGAATCCCAAAAGGGAGATGAGCCGGATAGAAGTATGTGAAATGAATAATTTAAGGAATTAATGGGACACGATACTTAATTCTAAAAAGCGACAAATTAGTTTCCTCATAATTCATGCGGGTGGAGCGAATATTCATGCTGGTAAATATGCTGGTAAATAATTCAGTACTTAGAAACTCGTTTAATGCCAGCCTAAGATTTCACCTGTCCCGCAGATAGACCTGCCGAATTATCATGAATTCAGATTACACTGTCCATTTCATGAGATAGAGGTTAAGTATTATTATGAATAATAAACTCATCACAACAAAAAGGAGAAAACTATGCAGCCAACGATCGTTATTATGAATTTCATCTACGCAATTGGCGGAGGAGTGATTACCCTGGCTTTCATGTACTTCGGCTACAGGTGGCTAGATTTTTTGACTCCATTTGATACTGGAGAGGAACT
>JAKUUI010000200.1 GCA_022448485.1 SAR324 cluster bacterium | reverse complement strand
AATATGGGCAATACGTTCGGGAATCCACTTTAAAGCAACGTTCAGTATCCTACAACAATCTGATCCCAAAACTTGAAATAGATAGTCAAGGCCAAGCGGTCCCCTATCATCCTCCCAAACTCAAGCTCCAATCAGCAGACATTTATAACTTATTAGCACCCTATGTTAATGTTCGGCTAATAGAGCAGGTCAAAGCAGTTTTCCCACTCGCCATTTATTTGATTCTTTTTCAAATCCTAATTTTGCGTCAACCAGTTCAAGAAGCAGTGCTCATCACTGGGGGACTGGGTGCCGTAATCCTTGGCCTTATGGTTTTCATGGAAGGCCTGAAACTTGGGCTCATGCCATTTGGAGAAGTAATCGGTACTAATCTACCCAAAAAATCACCCCTCCCTGTAGTCCTCTTAATCGCATTTCTTTTAGGAATTGGGGTAACCTTTGCAGAACCAGCTATTGGGGCACTACAAGCTGTAGGTTCAATCGTTAATGTTGAAAAAGCACCTTATTTACGTACTTTGTTGGGTGAATGGGCTGGAACACTAGTTCTTGTAGTTGGCATGGGGGTCGGCTTGGCAGCAGTGCTAGGGACCAGTCGATTTCTTTACAACTGGAGCTTAAAGCCAATGATCTACATGGCCCTCGTCCCCACTATTGGTCTAACCGTTTATTGTATGCAAGATCCAGATCTAGCAAAAATCCTTGGACTCGCCTGGGACTGCGGAGCTGTTACGACAGGACCGGTAACGGTTCCTCTTGTGCTTGCACTGGGGATAGGGATTGCCGCTTCTGGCGGAAAAGGTGAGTCCTCTCTGTCCGGGTTTGGGATTGTCACTCTCGCATCACTTTTCCCTATTATTGCGGTGTTGTGTCTGGCCGTCTATGTTTCTACGGTAACCACGCCGGAAGCAATAATCGCCGCAGCTCAGGCCTCCACAGCAGTGGCAGCGGTGCCCGCTTGGTATGAGTTAACTCCGTGGAAGGAAATAAAAGGAGGCGCGCAAGCAATCATACCATTGGTTATATTTCTATTTTTAGTACTCAAGCTCGTTTTAAGAGAGAAAGTTCAAGAGGCAGGCATTCTTACATACGGCTTAGTGCTTTGTGTAACAGGTATGATGATTTTTAATGTGGGTCTAAGCTACGGTCTAGCCAAATTAGGAGAACAGTCAGGCAGCATGGTTCCAGCCGCCTTCAAAGGAATTGAAGCGGTTGCAGGGTCTCCCTTATACACCTATGCGCTTGGCATATTCATCGCTGGTATATTTGCCTGGTTATTGGGATTCGGGGCTACTTTAGCAGAACCTGCGCTGAATGCACTAGGACAAACAGTTGAAACTTTAACCAACGGCTCCTTCAAAAAAAACACACTGATGTATGCTGTTTCAATCGGAGTAGGATTTGGATTAACTTTAGGAGTGATGAAAATAATTTTTGAATGGCCTATAGCCTATATGGTTATTGTTGGATACACAATTGGGATTGTATTAACAGCTCTTTCTTCGGAAGAGTTTGTAAACGTCGCCTGGGATAGTGCCGGCGTCACAACCGGACCAATTACAGTTCCTCTAGTTTTGGCAATGGGATTAGGTTTTGGAAATGCCGTAGAAGCTGTTGAAGGATTCGGTATTCTTTCAATGGCATCCATATGTCCGATTGTATCGGTTTTAATTACCGGGCTATGGGTTCAAAGGGGATCAAGTGCTGAAAAATCTGCTGCTTAATATAAATTAGGGGGTAAAAAAGATGGCCCAAAGGGAAATCACCGTACTTAAGGATGTAGCTTTGATAACCTGCGTTGTTCAACGCGGAGCAGCAGAACCAATCATAAACGCTGCACGTGAAGCAGGAGCTCAAGGGGCAACAGTTAATTATGGCAAAGGAATGGGAATACGTGAGCGTCTCGGTATATTGGGAGTCGCTGTGGAAGTAGAAAAGGAAGTAATACAAATCATAGTTTCCACAGAGCAAGTGGATAGAGTTTTTGAGAGAATGTATCTTGCTGGAAAATTAGATACTCCTGGAATGGGAATCGCTTATATCACCCATCTGGATAAAGCGGCAACCTACATTCCACCTGAAGTTCTAGCAAAGGTTTCAGCGGGGTAACCGAATAAACTCGTCCCGAATACAAATATCTGGAGCGTGAGACATGGATCAAAATACAAATTCGAAACTAATTACAAGTTTTCTTCCTCATGGGACAGGAAGTCCCTTGGTCAAGCTTTTAAAGGAAGAAACTGGCATTTGCACCGGAAATATAAACA
>JAKUUI010000020.1 GCA_022448485.1 SAR324 cluster bacterium | reverse complement strand
CAGCGCAGAATTGTCCGCTCGTGTGCAGAACAGGGAAAGAGGGTGATCGTTGCTACACATTTGCTTGAATCAATGATCTCAAATCCAATACCCACCCGTGCAGAAGTGACAGATGTTGCAAATGCGGTTTATGAAGAAGTTGATGCAGTTATGTTATCCGGAGAAACTTCAATCGGTAAATATCCACTGCGTTGCATCGATCAACTGGTAAATATTGCTGAAAACGTCGAACATCATCCCGGTCTGCGTTTCGTAGATAAGTTGGAAGTAAGCAGCGACAAGCAAAAATTGTCCGTGGCTGCAGTCGAGCTGGCTCAATCGTTGGGTGCACGCTGCATAGTTGTAATCACACGACGTGGTTTGATGGCTGATTTAGTTTGTAATTGCCGTCCAGTTCATAGCGACATTTACGCCTTCACAAACGTCAGTCAGGCCCGAAGAACAATGACGATGGGACGTGGAATCCGTCCTTTCAGAATAGCCTTCAGCCAGGATCCGGAAAAAACGTTGCAAACTGCATTCAACGTACTCAAAGAAAGGGAAGGATTTCAGTCAGAAGAAAAAGTGGTGGTCATTTCGGATGTATTTGCGGGTTCTGGAAAAATCGACGCTATTCAAATCCGTCACCTGCCTTGAAACTCTTTGCTGATATTCGTTGCAGCAAAATGTCTCTTAAGATTTACATCAAACCCTCTCGACAACTGTCGCTATTCCTTGTCCGATACCAATACACATAGTTGCGATGCCCAATGACGAATCCTGTTCCCTCATTTCGTGAAGCAGAGTTCCAAGTATGCGAGTGCCTGAACATCCGAGTGGATGCCCAAGTGCAATTGCTCCACCGTTACGATTGACTTTTTCATCCATTACATCGTCGATTTTCAGATCACGCAAGACAGGCAAAGACTGTGCGGCAAAGGCCTCATTCAACTCAAATAAATCTATGTCGCCAATTTCGACTCGGCCCCGCTTCAATGCCTTATTCACCGCAGGAACAGGACCATAGCCCATTATCGCCGGATCAACACCGGCAGTGGCCATTGCTTTTACTTTTGCAATCGGCTTCAAATTTAAATCTTTCGCTTTTTGTGCAGACATCATCAGGACGGCAGAAGCACCATCTGAAATTGCTGAAGAATTTCCTGCAGTCACAGTTCCGGAAACTGGATTAAAAACCGGACGCAATGCAGCAAGCCCTTCCATGCTCGCATCGTGCCGGATCACTTCATCTTCGGTGCAGAGTCTCAATTTACCTTCTTCATCATGCCCTTCTATCGGAACAATTTCCTTTTCAAATCGTTTAGATTCAGTTGCTCGTGAGGCATTTTTATGCGAGCGTAAAGCAAAGGCATCTTGATCTTCCCGCGATATTTTATGCTGAATGGACAGCATTTCTGCCGTCAAACCCATCATTCCTGAAGCTTTTGCAGAATATTTACTTGTGCTCGGATTCGGATCCACCCCATGATCCATAGGCACATGCCCCATGTGTTCCACACCTCCGCATAAAAACACGTCTCCCATCCCACACATTATTGACATGGCAGCAGTGTGAACTGCTGTCATCGATGAACCGCACAAACGATTAACAGTCTGTGCAGAACAAGTGTGAGGCAATGGTGTCATCAACGAAGCAAAGCGAGCAATATTGAAGCCCTGTTCTTTAGTCTGGTTAACACAACCCCAAATTACATCCTCCACATCCTCTGGATCCAATTCCGGATAGCGCTTCAATAATTCATTGATCAGTGCTGCAGACAAATTTTCAGCACGAACTTTCCTGAACATTCCACCTTTTGAACGTCCCATTGGTGTACGAACGGCATCTACAAATACAGCTTCTTGCATAATTACCTTTTATAATTGTTATAGTTCTGGAACATAATTATTTCAGATCAAAATCAAATGCACCCGTAAGTCTGGATCTTTCTTAATTCTGTCCTTTTAAATTAACAAAATATCTAACTGTTTAAAACTGCTCACTGAATAGGATGAAACAACATTCCATCTTTTACCATTTTCTTGATTTGCTCAGTTGGTTCATACACTTTGCCCAATGACCTGCACTTTTCAGCACTCTGGAGCAAATCACTCAAACCAACAGAATCAGCCCAGCGGAAGATGCCGCCTCTAAATGGAGGGAAACCGAGTCCATAAATCACGCCCATATCAACTTCTACTGGAGTTTGGACTATTTTGTCTTCCAGACAGCGAGAGCTTTCCATCAACATGGGAAGCATCATCCGGTCAATGATATCCTCATCGCTGATACCTTCACCGCTGCCAACCTCCAAATACCTGAGGAAATCATCTATTTCTGGATTTGCTTCTTTTTTGGGCTTGCCCTTCTTATCTTTGGTGTGGATATAAAAACCCTTTTCGTTTTTTTGACCAAACCATTCTTGCTCAAACATTTTGGAAATAATAGTTTGCACATCCTGACTCATACGATCGGGAAATCCTTCTGCCATCACTCCACCTGCATGAAAGGCTGTATCAATACCGACCACATCCAGCAAAAATGCCGGCCCCATAGGCCAGCCAAATTTTTCCATTACTTTATCAATATGCTCGAAACCTACACCGTCATTTATTAAACCTGAGAAACCAGCAAAATATGGAAACAACACTCGGTTAATAAGGAAGCCAGGACAGTCATTAACCACAATCGGGCTTTTGCCCATTGCGGCTGCATAGGCTACTGTGGTTGCAATTGTAGACTCACTGCTTTTTTCTCCACGAATTACCTCTACCAAAGGCATCCTGTGAACCGGATTGAAAAAGTGCATACCGCAAAACTGTTTCGGACGTTTCAAGTCTTTAGCAAGTTTCGAGATTGAAATAGTTGAAGTATTGGAAGTCAGAATTGCGTTTTCACGGATAATATCTTCAGTTTCAGCAAGTACAATTTTTTTCACGCTTTCCTTTTCCACAACTGCCTCAACAATCAGGTCTGCATCAGCCAGGTTTTCATAAGAAAGAGTTGGAGTGATCCCAGTTAAAACCTCAGCCATTTTCTGTGATTCCATCCGGCCCCGATCAACATGTTTTTGCATAATTGTTGTGGCTTCTCTCATGCCTAAATCCAACTGAGACTGGGCAATGTCTTTCATTGCGATTGGTATCCCTTTGTAAGACGATTGATAAGCTACTCCTCCACCCATAATACCTGCACCAAGAACTGCTGCTCGGTTAACGGGTTCTGCCATTTTTTTAGAACTTTTAGCTTTTTTCTTCAGCAATTGATCACCTAAAAACAAACCTATCAAGGCTGAAGCTTCCTGAGACTTGGCAAGTTCAGCAAATCCTTCTGCCTCAATTTCCAATGCTCCATCTAAATGGAATCTTGCACCAGCCTGCATAACACCAACAATTGTTAGTGGAGCAGGATAATTTGGACCTGCTTTTCGTGCAATGAACGCCCGTGCAGTTTCAAAGGTCATCATTGTCTCATTTTCATTCAACTTTAATGCTTCCTTTTTTTCCTTTCGTTTTGCTTGCCAATCCAATTCACCACTACTTGCTCGTGCAAGCAGATCCAATGCTGCCTCACGCAAAATATCCGGCTCAACAACGGCATCAACAGCTCCAATTTCCTGTGCTTTTTCCGGTGTGTTTTCCGTTCCACCGGCAATCCATTCCAGCGCATTATCTGCACCAACTAATCGCGGCAGGCGGGAGGTGCCTCCAAATCCCGGGAGCAAGCCCAGTTTTACTTCCGGAAGTCCAACTTTAGCTTTGGTGGAGGCCACCCGATATGTGCAGGCCAGACCAAACTCAAAACCACCGCCAAGTGCATATCCGTTGATTGCACAAACACTGGGATACTTCAAATTTTCCAGATCCACAAAAACCTGTTGAGCATCTCTAACCCATTGAACCAATTCGTCTTGAGGAGCTTGAAATCCTTTCAGAAACTCATTAATATCGGCACCAACTATAAATACATCCTTACCACTGGTAACAAGCAGCCCACTAGCTGATTTATCTGTTTCTAATAGTTTTACCACTTCTCGAAGTTCTGCAAGAGAGCTTTGGTCAAATTTATTGACCGATTCCCCCTGTGCGTCAAATATCAACTCTACAATATTATTTTCTAGAGTACGGCACTGAATTGCCTGGCCTTTATATTCCATAATTTCCTTATAAAAAACGGTAGGGCGGGATTACATGCCCGCCTTATTTCAAAAAACAATATCCAGAGCATCGTAATTTTGCTTTTTACCTCCCACAAGCAAAGCATCAAATTGTGGAATTATGACCTCCACAAAATAGCGTGTGGTTTTGAGCTTGTTCGCGTAAAACAGCGCATTCTCGTTCTCCTCTAGCAATCCTGAAACCTCAAGATCATCTACCCCCTTTTCTTCCTTAATGCCATCTAATTTTCCGGTAGCCACAACGGCTTGCTGCAGCAAGAGCCAGCCTGCTGTAACCGAAGAAATAAACATCAAAAAAGGAGTTGCATAAAGTGCGACACCTTCCATACCCCGTGTTTTCAGCACTTCTTGCGAGCCCATAGATGTTTCATAAAGAGTTTCACAGTATCCCTCAAAAGTTTTGAAAAGTTTTCCAAGAGCTGGATGTTCCTTATGTTTTTCTATCAACTGACTGAATTGTTCCATTAGTTGCTGAAAAAGGATACCACCATTTTGGACCATTTTTCTGCCTATTAAATCCAGAGCTTGAATGTCAGTTGTACCTTCGTAAATCGTGGATATTCTGGCATCGCGATACAGTTGCTCCAAAGGAAAATCTCTGGTGTAACCGACACCGCCGAGGACTTGAATTCCGATCTGCACAACTTCCTGACCAACTTCAGTACACCAGCCTTTGCACATTGGTGTCAGCAGATCGACCATGTTTTGTGCCATTTGCTGTTCATCATCGGTTTTTGCAATTTGCTCTAAGTCGAATTGTAAAGAAGTATAGTAGAGTAAAGCACGCATTGCTTCTACCCTAGCCTTCATATTGATCAAATTCAACCGTACTGCAGGATGTTCAACAATCGAAACACGAGGCGCTTCCGGATCGCTGATTTTTGAAATGTTAGTACCCTGCACCCGTTCATACGCATAGGTTTTTGTGTTTTCATAAGCCGCTCCACCAAGAGCCAATCCGATTATACCGGTGTAAATCCTGGCGCCGTTCATCATCTGGAACATTGCAGACATACCTTTTCCCTCTGACCCAAGAATCCATCCGTAACAATCCTCGTTTTCACCAAAATTCAAAACCGCAGTAGGGCTGGAGTGAATTCCCATTTTATCTTCAATGGAGGCAACTGTGACATCGTTCCACTTTCCGAGTGAGCCGTCATCATTTACTCGGGTATGAGGAACTACGAACAAGCTCAAGCCTTTCGTTCCTTCCGGGGCTCCCTTAATGCGTGCCAATACTGTATGAACTACATTTTCACCCAAGTCACTGTCACCTGAAGAAATCCAGCATTTTGTACCTTTGATTTTGTAAACGCCTCCTCCAACCGATTCAGCGCTTGTCGTACCGGCTCCTACATCCGAACCGGCCTGTGGCTCACTCAAGCACATGGTTCCTGTGAACTTTCCTTGAAACATTTTAGTGATGTATTTCTCTTTAAGCGCATTTGAACCAAAGGTTTCAATCAGTTTTGCTGCTCCGGAAGTGAGGCCGAAAAACATGCACAGTCCAAGATTTGCTCCACTAAGCGCTTCATTAACTATTAAACCCAGAGTCGCCGGCGCCCCCATTCCTCCGTATTCAGAAGAGGCGCTAACCGAAGCCCATCCCAGCTCATAAGCCTGTTGATAAGGTTTCCGCAAACATTTTGATACTTTGACCCGTCCATCTTCCATGCGGCAGCCTTCACGGTCACTTTCAGAGCGTGTAGGTGCAACCACCTCAATCGCAAAACGGATTCCTTCCTGAACCATCAAGTCAAGAGTCTCTTCATCGAAATCGGCAAATTTTTCTGATTCGCTGAGCTGTCCGATCGGAAGCCATTCCCGTATTACAAAACTTATGTCACGCTGATCAAGTGTTAGTTCTCTACTGCTCATTTTATTTTGGATAAATTTCAGAAAATTGTTGAAGTTTATTAAGATTCAAAAAATAATCTTAGCTGACTGCATAAGTTTGAGAATACCTTAATTTATATACAGTAGAAAGACTTTTCTGGATAATCACTTTTTGAATACCCTATCAATTTGAACTGCATTTGAGCTACAAAGGATTGAAGAAAATCTAACTATTTGGGACAGTTTGTGCAGAAGTATACAGTGTGTTCATTTTATTGACACAATTGGAAAGTTTTCAAACAAAGAGTAGCACAGTTTTTATATAGAAATTTTCAATGTCCCTTAGATCAATCATTCATTCTGCTAGGCGAGAACCGAGATCTTTAAAACATCAGTTTCGCTGGAAGCTGGTGCCTCGATTTATTTGGCAGTCTATGCAGTCTTTTCGTATCACATTGCTGGTTTGGGGTCTGGTAACAATTGGAGGCATTTTTTATCTTTCACAATGGATGAATTACCGCCAGGTGGCACACCGAATTGATTCGCTGGAAACTAAGCGTTCAAAATTGTCTTCTCAGATAGAATTGCTGGAAGTAGAAATTAGCTATCTAACACGCCCGCAACGTCTGGAAATTCTAGCGGAAAAAACAATGCGTATGGCAGCTCCCGACGCAGTGCAATATCGACTTTCCTGGGTTGATGTCAGCAGTGGTGAATAAGATCAACATGAATCAATTTCCACGTTTTCAGCTCTACAGTTTCAAAACACGTCTCCTTACAGTACTGACTTTTTTTGGAATTTGTTTTCTTGCAGTATTAGGCAGAGTGTTTTACTTGCAGATTCTAAAAGCAGATTATTACGTCGAAAAAGCAAAGTCACAGCATGAGCGTACAGTAACGCTGGAACCGCGCCGAGGAAAGATCTTAGACAAAAACGGACGAATATTAGCTATTTCAATTCAACTTAAATCGCTTTTTGCAAAGCCGCCACAAATAGATTCACCTTCTGAAACAGCAAGACTTCTTTCTCCCATCCTAAATATCCCATACCACAAACTACTGAATGAACTAAAATCGAAACGTCATTTCGTCTGGATTAAACGCAAATTACCTCCGAATCAAACAAAACTGGTACAAAAGCTGGATTTGAACGGGATAGGATTTATTGAGGAATTCCGTAGATTTTACCCCAATGGGAATTTTGCCGGACAACTTCTGGGATACGCCGGAATTGACACCCAGGGGTTGGAAGGTTTAGAGAACAAATACGAGTCTTTACTTGCAGGCAAACCAACGGCATATATTGTAGAGAAAGAAGGTATGTTCCGTACAGTTCCACTTTCTAACATTCCAAAAAAAATACCGGACCAATATTCCCTGCAGTTGACAATCGACAGCACTATTCAGCATTTTGCAGAAAAAGCATTGCGCGAAGGAGTAATAAAATCGCGAGCAGATCGTGGAGCTGTGGTGGCACTTCATGCCAAAACTGGAGCCATTCTAGCAATGGCAACTTTTCCAGGGTTTGATCCAAACCGTTATCAGCACTACAGTCGTGCACATCACCTCAACCATGCTGCAACAGTGGGGTATGAACCTGGTTCCACTTTTAAAATGATCACTATTGCTGCCGGACTGAATGAGGGGCAGATTTCGCCTGACCAAGAATTTTTCTGTGAAGATGGTGAATATAAGATAGGCAGTAACCTAATCCGTGATACGTCTCCACATGGCATAATGTCACTTCAGCAGGTTTTAAAAAAATCTTCAAATATTTGTGCAGCAAAAATTGGTATGAGCATGCCTCCATCACTTTTTCATGATTACATCATACGCTTCGGTTTTGGACAACGTCCAAACTCCGGTGTCGCCGCTGAGGCAACCGGAAGAGTTATTTCTCCCAAAAAATGGCAAACGATCGACCATGCCAATATTTCTTTTGGACAAGCTATTCTTGTTTCACCTTTGCAAATGGTGAGTGCAGCAAATGTTTTTGCTAATGAAGGTGAATGGGTTCCGCCATTTATTGTGGACCATGTCCTTGACAAAAACGGCAACAAATTAATGAAAATCGTGGACGCTGAAGACAAAGTGATCCACAAATTCGGTGCAGGAGTCCGCAATCCTGTGGTCGAACCCTCAGTGGCGGAACTGCTTAAAAAATATCTTATTTCTGTAACACATAAAGGTGGAACTGCCAAACGAGCAGCGATCAAGGGCTATCAAGTTGCAGGAAAAACAGGTACGAGCCAAATTTACGATCAACAGCTCGGACGATATTCGAAAACACGTTACATTGCTTCGTTTGTCGGATTTGCACCAGCTTCGGCTCCTTTGGTCACAGTACTCGTTGTAGTTGAACAGCCACGAACTTCACATTACGGTGGAACTGTAGCTGCACCGATCTTTAAAGAGATTGTTCAACGTACTCTCTTGTTTAAAGATGTTTTACCATTCCCTGAAGAGCATAATGCAGAAAGTACCTCTCAGGGAAAAACTGCCACGCGTTAATTTTGAATAAGTTATAGTCTTCGATTTTGAAATTGCCGACAAATATCAAAATTCCCGCTTTTACAGTCAATCAACAGCAATTTCTCGGCTGGAAAAAGTTTTTCAAACTTGACTGGCTCCTTCACAAGTCTTCAGAACTTACAGCAGAAAGTGATGATTGCGCCATCTGTACGGCCATCCTGATTGCCTCTATCATCGAACTTGGATTCGCCTCCATACGTGGAGCCAACTCGAAAGCAGTTCCGTGATCAGGAGAAGTACGAATTATGGGTAGGCCTAGAGTAATGTTGACAGCACGTTCGAAACCAAACAATTTGAGCGGAATGAGTGCCTGGTCGTGATAGAGTGCAACTACGGCATCAAAACGTCCTTTGCGATGTTCCAAAAATATTGTATCTGGAGGAAACGGTCCCTCACAACGTAATCCTTTTCTACGGGCAAGTTCCATTGCAGGACGAATAATGTTATATTCTTCATCACCAAACAACCTGTTTTCACCAGCATGCGGATTGAGTCCGGGTATGCCGAGTATCGGATTCGGAATGCCCATACTTTTCAGCCCAGAATCAGTGATTTCCATGACTTCAAGGATTCTTTCAGTAGTGAGTGAATCAAGGGCTTGACGCAAAGAGATGTGAAGAGTTACCATTGTAGCACGTAAATCATCCACCGCCAGCATCATCACTGAACGTGCCCCCTGACTGTAATGTGAAAGCATTTCTGTGTGACCTGGAAAAAGATGCCCTGCTGACTGGAGTGCCTCTTTAGCAAGCGGGGCTGTAACAATGGCGGCAATTTTTTTGCGATTCGCCCAATCGATTGCACTATGAACAAATTGAAATGCTGACTCTCCACCCCACGCGGAGCATGTTCCGAGTTTCCATTTTCGATCTTTTTCTACTGATAAATCGATTACCGGAATACAAAAAGAATCAGCGGATCCGTTTGTATGCATGCTGTAGTTTTTCGAAATTACCTCAAATGAAAAAGGAGCCCCCAGGGCTTCATTCATTTTCGTCAAAATTTCAGCGTCGCCAAAAATCAAAGCTTCCCAGTTCTGAAAAGGATGCAAAAATTGTAAGGCCCGGATCAGAACTTCTGTACCAATTCCGTTGGGGTCACCCATTGTCAGGCCGATTTTTATTTCTAGCTTCTTGGCCATTTTTAAACAACTAATAAAAAAAACGTCTATGGATTTGCAAGATAAAGTAGCACTGGTGACTGGAGCCGGTGCCCGTTTGGGACAAGCTGTAGCTCAACAATTGGGACAACTTGGCATGCGTGTGATCATACACTATCACCATTCGGAAAAAGCCGCAAAACAAACAGTTAAAGGGCTTCCCGGAGGTGAGTCTCAACATCTTCTTATGCAAGCTGATTTAAAAGAATTTTCTGCAATAAAAGAACTTGTCTGTAAAGCCGAAGAGCAATCCGGACCGATTTCCGTTTTAATCAATAATGCAGCAGATTTTTTTCCAACACCACTATTTTCCACAACGGAAGAAGAATGGGATCATCTGTTCGCGCTAAATTTGAAGGCACCATTCTTTTTAGCACAAACAGTAGGAGAGGGAATGAAATCACGCGGTGAGGGAAATATCATTAATATGGTTGATGTTTCAGCTGATCGTCCCTGGGTCAGTTTTTTGCCCTATTGTACAACAAAAGCAGGATTGGTTTCTTTGACCAAAGGGCTGGCGCGTGCTTTATCGCCAGAGGTGCAGGTCAACGGAATTGCACCGGGCACAGTTCTGCCTCCACCGAACCATTCAGAAATGGATTTAAGTTCTTCTGTAGAGCGCAGCCTGCTAAAACGCATTGGATTGGCAGAAGATATTGTACAGGCGGTTGAATATTTGCTAAAATCAGATTTCGTTACAGGAACAATTCTGCCTGTTGATGGTGGACGGGCTGTGTATTAAAAACCACTTTAATGTGAATAAATTAAAATGTTTTTCTACAAGCACCTTGTTTTGTTTTTAGTTTTAGCTCTCAACTTCGTACCTGCCAACGGAGTTTCCCGTTTATCTATCGATGAACAAGAAAACATCCGGATATACGAAAAAAGCAGCAGAGCGGTAGTAAACATCAGTAATATTGCTGTCAACTATGATTTTTTCTACCGTGCTATTCCTGCCGAATCCGGCTCCGGGACAGGATTTATAATTGGCGAATCCGGAATAATTGTCACCAATTATCATGTGGTAGAAAATGCCAGTAAACTGGTAGTAACACTTTCCAATAACAGTCAGTGGCCGGGTAAATTGATTGGTGCAGATCCGAATAACGATTTGGCAATTGTGCGGATTCAAGCTCCGGTGGACAGCTACGACATACTGGAATTTTCTAATTCAAACGACATTGTTGTAGGACAAAAAGTGTTGGCTCTGGGAAATCCTTTCGGTCTTCGGCAAACTCTCACAACCGGCATTATCAGTGCTTTGGGGCGCACCATTGCTGCAAAAAATGGACGAAAAATTGAAGGGATCATTCAAACGGATGCGGCTATCAATCCCGGTAACTCCGGAGGTCCATTATTGGATTCCGAGGGCAAAGTGATTGGTATTAACACGGCAATCATTGGATCTGCGGGTAGTGTGGGGATAGGATTTGCGGTGCCCAGCAATACGGCTTTGCGAATTCTTCCAGACCTCCTAGAATACGGTTACGTTCGGCGGCCATGGCTTGGGATTGAACCAATCCCAACAGTTTATCTCCGCCGGATCGGAATTGACGTACCGGACGGTCTACTGATTGCCCGTGTGGTAATAGGTGCATCTGCAGATCAAGCTGGTTTACGGGGTGCCACCAGAACAGTTAAAGTAGGGCGTTACAAAGTTCCATGGGGCGGTGACATTATCACACACATCAACGGTTCTCCTGTCTTCACAATGGAAGATTTAGCTCAGCAAATCGAAACACGAAAATCCGGAGACGAAGTCACTATCAGCTACATCCGTAAAGAAAGTGTTGACTCAGTTATTGTCAAACTGGTTTTACGTCCAAGATCTTAAATAAAGTGAAAGCCTTTTCCTCTTAAAATAATCTTGAAACCAATTCATATTATTCACCGCTACACCCGAAATTCTTAGAAACCTGGACAAGAAATGACTAATCGCGTTTACAATTTCAGTGCAGGGCCAGCGATGCTGCCGACTCCTGTCATGCAAAAAATTCAGGAAGAGTTCTTGAATTATCAGGGACTTGGAGTATCAATTGTTGAAATTAGCCACAGACTTCCAGTATTTAGAGAAATACTGGATGCTGCTGAATCACTGTTCCGAGAGTTGGTAGGTCTGCCAAAGAATTACAGAGTACTTTTTATGCATGGCGGCGCACAAATGCAGTTCTCAGCAGTTCCCCTGAATTTAATGGCTCGCAGTACTCACAAAGGTTCATACTTTATCACTGGAAGGTGGGGAACCCTTGCAGAAAAAGAAGCCCGACGATACGGCAAAACTGAGGTGCTTATGGATGGTAAAGAGTTTGACTATCGGCAAATACCGGAATATGACATAGGCAGGCTCGATCAGGATACTACTAGTTACGCGCATCTGACATCAAATAATACACTTTACGGAACGCGTTGGCAGACTTTTCCGCAAACAGGGAATGTGCCTCTGGTGGTAGACGCCACTTCGGATATTTTGTCAAGGGAAATGAATTATTCACTTTTTGGGGTAGTTTACGCTGGTTTACAGAAAAATCTTGGGACCTCAGGAACAGGTTTAGTAATTGTTCGGGAAGACTTGCTCGGCAACGCACTTCCTGAAACACCTAAATTGATGAATTACGCACTTATTGATGAACAGCACTCCATTCCAAATACAATCAATGTGTTTGCAGTTTACGTGATGCGTTTGGTGCTGGAATGGGTAAAAGAGCAGGGCGGGGTTCCGGAAATGGAAAAACTTGCTGAACAAAAATCAGGACTACTCTATGAAGTTCTGGATCAATCAGAATTTTATCGTGCAGTTGCACATCCAGAACACCGTTCAACCACCAATGTTACCTTCCATTTTTCGCATGAAAAACTGCTAGAAAAGTTTTTAGCAGAGGCAGACAAAGAAGGATTGTTTGCACTTAAAGGCCATGCGTCAGTTGGAGGAGCAAGGGCCTCCCTTTACAATGCTATGCCTCTTGAAGGAGTTGAGGTTTTAGCCCAATTTATGAAGGAATTTGAACGAAAAAACGGCTAAGCAGCCTTTGCTTGATCGATCCTCACAAGATGTTTGGGCCATTGCAAAAATTCTTGCCAACTGGAATCCGGAATTTGGATATGGAGAGTTTTCGCAATGTTTACCATTTGCCAATAGTTTGGTTCAAAAGGAGTCTGTGACGGCTGCACTATATTTGTACCTTTGCTCAAATTACATTTATGGCAGGCTGCCACCACATTTTTCCAGCGCATTCCTCCACCTCGGCTTTTCGGAATTACGTGGTCGATAGTAAGATGATCTGCAGAGAAATGACGTTGGCAATATTGACAATGAAAACGGTCACGCAGGAAAATGTTGCGGCGAGTAAAATTGACCGTGCCTTTCTGCTGATGATAACGCGACATCATTACCACGCTTGGCACTGGTAAAGCCAGATGCTGCGAGTGGCATATCCAGTCATCATAGGAACGCAGAACGCTCACCTTGTCAAGGTAGAGTGCCTTTATCGCCTGCTGCCAGGTGAGTGTACTCAAAGGCCACAGGGTCAAAGGGTTCCCGTCTTGATTTAATAAAAGTACATCCTTCATTTGGACACAATCTAATAGTTACTGTTTCAACATTATTTCTTAAGATTTTCGCTCATGAAGTTCCGCAGAACTGTGTGTAAAATACCACCGTTTTTAAAATATTCAATTTCAATCTGCGTATCTAAACGACAAGTGACCGAAATCTCACGATCACCTGTACTTAGAATTAAATCCTGCCCTGGCTTCAAATTATCACTCAAACCAAAAACTGAATACTCTTCCTCACCGCTTAAACCAAGTGATCTGTGAGTTTCTCCGTCCTCGAACTGAAGTGGCAGGACACCCATTCCCACCAGGTTGGATCGATGAATACGTTCGAAACTCGCAGCGACTACTGCCTTAACGCCAAGTAATAATGTACCTTTGGCAGCCCAATCCCGAGATGATCCTGTTCCATATTCTGTGCCTGCTAAAACAATAAGCGGTGTTCTGGACTCTTTGTATTTAAGCGCTGCTTCGTATATTGTGGTCACCTCACCACTTGGCATCAGTTTAGTGAACCAGCCTTCTGTTCCCGGGACCAGCTCATTTCGCAAACGTACATTTCCAAAAGTCCCACGAGTCATGATGCGGTCATTTCCACGACGTGAACCATAGGAATTGAAATCATTTTTGTCGGTACCTTGTTCCAGCAAATATTTACCAGCAGGCGTTTCAGCAGAAAAAGCTCCGGCAGGAGAAATATGATCAGTAGTGACCGAGTCTCCAAGCTTGGCTAAAACTCTGGCGCCAGTGATGTCCTGCAAAGAAACTGAATCCAGTCCTATTTCCCGAAAAAATGGAGGATTTTGAATGTAGGTTGAGGAATCGTCCCATTCATAAACTTTGCCAGTTGGTGCTTCAATAGCATTCCACATGGGGGAGCTTTCACTTGTATCTTTGTACTCTTTTTTATACATGTCGCTGCTGATCAGTTTTTCTGCCTCTTCAATTTCCTCTTGACTGGGCCAAATATCTTTGAGATAAACCGGCTGACCGTCTTTTCCCTTGCCAAGTGGATCAGAATTTATGTCCTGATTCACTGTTCCTGCAATTGCATAAGCCACTACCAACGGCGGACTAGCCAAATAATTAGCTTTAATGTGCTGGCTTATCCGTCCCTCAAAATTCCGATTTCCAGACAATACAGATGTAACGACCAAACCGCCTTCATTGATGGCAGAAACGACATTTTCCGGTAACGGTCCGGAATTTCCGATACAGGTGGTGCAACCGTAGCCTACAGTATGAAAACCGAGAGCATCAAGAGCTTCATTCAAGCCGGCTGCTTCCAGATAATCTGTCACAACACGCGAACCCGGACTGAGAGATGTTTTAACCCATGGCTGACGATTCAAGCCTTTTTCAACTGCTTTTTTTGCCAGCAGCCCTGCAGCAAGCATTACGGAAGGATTGCTTGTATTTGTGCAGGACGTAATTGCCGCAATGACCACAGAACCGTGTTTTAGTTCTCCGGAAGAAATACCCTGCACCGGAACTGAGGTTTCAATTTCATTTTCGCTCAATTCAAATCCTCGATCTTTTCTTGAAGCACGCAATGTTTTTTGCCAGGTTGGTTGCATTTGCGAAAGATTGACACGATCCTGTGGACGTTTTGGTCCAGCGAGCGCAGGTTCAACTGTTGAAAGATCCAACTCCAAAGTATCCGAAAATTCAGGATCAGGCGTATTACTTGTCCGGAAGATACCTTGTGCTTTGCAATAGCATTCTATGCGCTGGACGAGCGAGTCTGGACGCCCCGTCCCGCGTAAATAATTCAATGTTTCATTATCAACAGGAACAAAACCCATGGTAGCACCATATTCCGGAGCCATATTAGCCAGAGTAGCACGGTCAGCTAATTTCAGGTTATTCAAACCAGGCCCAAAAAATTCAACGAATTTTTCCACTACTCCTTTTTTCCGAAGCATTTCAACTACTCGTAACACCAAATCAGTAGCGGTTGCACCCTGCTGCAGTTTTCCTGACAGGCGGAAACCAATTACTTCTGGAATGAGCATGTAAATCGGCTGACCAAGCATCACCGATTCTGCTTCAATTCCTCCCACTCCCCAGCCCATCACTCCCATACCGTTGATCATTGTGGTGTGTGAATCTGTGCCGACAAGTGTGTCCGGAAAACAAACACCGTTCCGGGATTGAACGACAGTTGCCGCAGTTTCAAGGTTCACTTGATGCACGATTCCAACACCGGGAGGATAGACATTGAAATTGTCAAAAGCCTGCTTGCCCCACTTGAGAAACTCATAACGTTCACGGTTACGCTTGAACTCTATTTCCATATTTTTTTTGAGTGCATCTGAACTCCCAAATGCATCAACTTGTATCGAGTGGTCAATTACCAAATCCACTGGGACACGCGGATTAATCACACCCGGATCACCGTTCATTGCCACCATCGCTGAACGCAGTGCCGCTAAATCAACAAGTGCTGGAACTCCTGTCAAATCCTGCAGAATCACCCGGGTTGGCTTGTATGGAATTTCTTTAGTGGACTTTTCAGATGCATTCCAATTGGCCAGTGCCGTTACATCTTCCGCATATACCTGAAAATCATCGACGTTTCGAAGTGCCTGCTCCAACAATATACGTATGGAAAATGGTAGGCTGTCTACAGGCCCGATTCCATCTTTTTGCAATTTTTCTAAGCTGTACAGTACAGCTTTACCTTCGTCATTTTCAAAATTAATGCGGCACCCAAACTGATTGTCTGACATAACTTCCATTTTGGTTTGAAAAAAATAATGAACCTCTTAAAATCGACATTCACTGTGAAATTTAATTGTATCTCAGATGAAATTACATTTAGAATTTACGTAGCTTCTGGCAAAATCTCAAGTTATTAAGGTTTGAGAAAAGGAATCTATCTTCAAAAAATGAGCTGGTGAAAGACTAAAAAGACACCTCGAGCCTTGAAGCCTTCTAAAAAATGATAGATAATATAGGATTGAAAATATTTATTTGAATTCGAATCTGAAATTTAATTTAATCATGTTTAAACCTCTATTATTTATTACTTTTACGTTATTCATCATTGGGGGAGGACTGTTCTTTTATCAAGATAAGACCTACTTCACAAAAACACAAAATTCCAACATCAGTAGAGAGAAATTGATTGAACGGCTTGACACCAAAGCTTTAAACCAAATTAAGATCCAGGCAGAAGGCTCTGAAGTGGATTTGTTGCAGCTGCAAGGCGGAGGTTGGAAAGTGCAGTCTTTGAACTATGATGCTGATATCATCTCCATTCAAGATTTGCTGCTTAACCTAGCTCAAATACGTCTGGGAGAATTGGTGACAAACAACCCGGATCATCATGAACGATTCCACCTGTTAGCACCTCCTGAGAAGATGGACGACTGGAACGAAAATCGTCACGGATTTGCTATCAGTCTTTTACGAGGAGACGGAACGCCGATTTTAAGTTTACTCATTGGCAAGGACCGTGCTAATGGTCCAGGGCAATATGTACGGCAAAGAGGTTCCAATAAGGTTTATTTGATTCCGGAAAGTCTGTCTGTAGATTCAGAAGCAAATGATTGGCTGAATAAGGATTTACTTGATTTAAAGCCAGAGCAAATTCAAAGCCTCGAACTTCAGGACGGAGAGAAAAAAAAATTTTCTATCAAGCGGGACAATGCTGAAACAGATTGGAAACCATCCACTGTAATTTCAAATGTACCTGATTCAGATAAAATAACGACACTCCTCAACAGGCTGGGGAATCTTTCTTTTGCTAAATTAAATAAAATGGATTATGCATCTCAGGAATCACAAGATTCTGCATTAGAAGAGGCCAGCTTGTCTGTTTCGTTATTCAATAGCAAAGTTTACACGTTGAACTTGAGAAAAAATGCAGCACCAAATGGAGATTATGTTTTAAGCCTGCGGATGGGTATTTCTCTGGAAGCATCAGATAGTGCTGACAAAGAAGACCCAAAACTACACAAGGAAATGGAAATTTTCAACCATCGAGTGAATGGTCGTTTCTTTAATATCAGCTCTTGGGAAGGAAAGGAACTGTTGCTCAGTGATTAATGATTTAACAATTTTCACCCTTTCGTATAGTTAGATATGTCAATCAGGATGACATCCAAACACACCGAGCTGACTTTCCATTATATGCGTTTGGAAGGACAGGTGGAAACCCTGCTGGATTTTTTGCTCCGGCGTTTTCGTTATTTGGATGATCAGGAGTGGCGAGATAATATCAAAGCTCAGCGAATTTGGGTTGACGGCAAATTGGGACGTGCAAATCTTAAATTACGCAACAACCAAAAAATTGTTTATTTGCGTCCGGATTTTCTTGAACCAGAAGTTGATCCGTACTTTGAGATCATTTTTGAAGATGATGCACTAATTGCACTGAGCAAGTCCGGTAATTTACCTACCAGTCCTTCAGGTAAATACTATAAAAATACGCTCGTCAATTTGGTAAAAGCTCAATTCAAACTAAAAAGGCTTTACACACTGCATCGACTTGACCGTGAAACCAGTGGCGTCATTATTTTTGCCAAGAGACATGAAATTGCACAAACAATGGCAGCTCATTTTCGAAAAAATCGGATTCACAAAATTTACTCAGCTATCCTCAGCCAGCATCTGCCGCAAATTTCAAAGCATACAGTTCCTGAGGTTTACATTTCGTTGCCGATAGGACAGGACTTGCACAGCAAGATCCGCATCAAACAGAGCGTGAATCCTCAAGGGAGACCATGCCAAACTTATTTCCGTGAAATTAAAAGAATAGGTGATTTTTCTCTTGTTGAGGTGCGTCCATTCACTGGTCGTACTCATCAAATCAGAGTTCATGCTGCTCATATGGGCTGTGCGGTTGTGGGCGATAAACTTTATGGACTGCCAAATGACGGTTTCATACACTGGCTCAGTGAGGGCGATGCTTTTTTGCGCACACAAAATTTTCCGCTCCATAGACAATTACTTCATGCAGTAGAAATCCGTTTTCCACATCCTCTCACAAGAGGAGAAACAATAATTCGTGCTGCAGATAAGATTTTGTTAAAAGAATTGAAAGATTGCGGTTAGGTAATTACATTCACATTAATAACTAATACTAAATGGAAATTATCGAAACAGTAAAATTCTGGGCAGAAAACTCTTGTTTTGATGCTGAGACACGGGCAGAAGCTAAAAAACTTCTGGATGCAGAAAATCAAAAAAAACGCGAAGAATGTTTCGGCAGTTTGCTAGAATTTGGTACAGGCGGTCTGAGAGGAATCATGGGTGTCGGCACAAATCGTATCAACCGATACACTGTGCAAATGGCGACAGAAGGTGTGGCGCGGATAATAGAAAAGAAGAAAAACGAGTCTGGCACAACTGGTGTGGTCATTGGTTACGATTCACGTCACAACTCATTTGAATTTGCAAAAGTAGCTAGCGAAGTTTTAGCGGCACATGGCATCCCAGTTTATTTGTTCCGTAAAATTGCTCCAACACCACTTGTTTCGTGTGAACTTCTCCGACGGCAAGCAATAGCCGGAATCATTATCACAGCCAGCCACAATCCTCCGGAATACAACGGTTACAAAGTTTATTGGGAAAATGGAGGTCTGATTATACCACCGGAAGACAGTCAGATTATTGAAGAGGTCCGGAACATCACCCGCATTGACGAAATTCCAACCATACCTTTTGAAAAAGCAGTGCAGGAAAAAAAAATGGAATGGATCGACAATGAAGCTGACGAATATTTCTTGGAGAGAGTCAGGAGTTTAAGTTTGGGACAGCGTGAAAATAATCAGAAATTAGGTGTTATTTTTACTCCACTTCACGGAACAGGCGGACGATTGGTTCCAGAATTATTGCAACAACAAGGCTTTGAAAATGTGAACGTCGTAGAAGAACAAATGGTTCCGGATGGAGATTTCAGCACTGTTGCTTCACCTAACCCTGAAGATTACAAGGCCTTTACAATGGCCATGGAGCAGGCTTCCGGAAATGATGAACTTATCTTAGCCAATGATCCTGATGCAGATCGTCTAGGAGCAATGGTACGTGATTCAGAGAAGCAGTGGCATTGGTTGACAGGCAACCAGATTGGCATTTTGATTCTCGACTTTATCCTTTCTTCATTAAAACAGCAAAATCGCCTGCCTCAAAATGGAGTGGTTATCACAACTGTTGTGACCACACCTCTTGTTTCAAAAATGGCCAGAAAAAATGGATTGAATGTCGTTGAAGTGTTAACAGGTTTTAAATGGATTAGACAGGCAGCCTTACGTTTTGAAAAAGAGCGAGGCGGAAAGTTTGTCTTTGGCATGGAGGAAAGTCACGGATATTTGATGGGAGCCCATTCCGGTGACAAAGATGGAATTTGGGCCTCCATGGCCTTCGCAGAATTGGTGGCAGCACTTAAGAAAAACGATTTAACTCCAGTAGACAGGCTCAATCAAATTCATCAACAATATGGGACACATCTGGACGCTCTCAGAACACAAACCTATACCGGTACCGAAGGATTGGAGAAAATCCAGCAGATTATGTGCGAGTTACGTGACTATCCTCCGAAAACTGTGGCTGGTCAAGCTGTAATTCAGATAACAGATTTTTTAGAAAATACAATAATTCGTGCAGATGAAACGAATCCTGTACAAGGTCCAGGATTGCCTAAGTCAAATGTAATTTCACTGGAATTGTCTGATTGTTCCAGAATTACTGCCCGCCCATCCGGGACTGAGCCGAAAATAAAATACTACTTCAATTTGCATGGTGAAAATTCTGAACTTTTGGATGAACGTCTTGATGCAATTCAGGCAGATTTTCTCAGTGATTAATGAACAGTTCTCAATGAAAAGTTATAGATTGACAATTATTCGAAATCTTTCAACAGCTTTTCTGCTGTGGGGTCTCTTATTTACACCATTGATGGGACAGAGCCTATTTGTTGAGCGGGCAATGTCAACTGTTGCCATTCAGCAAGACAACCTGGTAAGAGCAAAAGCAGAAGCTCTTAAAGATGCAAAAGGACAAGTAATCCTGCAAGCAGCTGCACGTTTTCTTGATTTCGACAGTACGATTTCCTTGAAACATCTTTTGATTAAGCATTTTTTTGAGCATCCGGATATTTATATTGAATCTATTCGTGTGATCAGTGAGGGAAACACTCCTGACCTGACTGAATTCACATTAAACATAGAAACTCGGATTTTTCATTCACGTTTGCTGGCAGCTTTCCGGAAATTAGGATTGCCTACGAAACATGAACGAATTCCTTTCCGGGATGTTTTACTGATCTATGATGCAGACCGCGCATTACGCCAGAAAAGAGCCTTAAACCTGTTTTTTGAACAACTGCAAGCTCGACTGAAACCTTACCGAATCCGAGCCAAAGTAATCTTAACAGGCAACAGGAATTTGCCGATTGAAGCGGGGCTGCCGGCACGACTTGCACTGTTGCCCCGCAAAACCACCGAGAAAAGTGACGGAACTGCTTTGGCATTAGTTGAACTAAAACTGCGACTAACTCCACAGCCGGAAATATCGCCTCAAGGCAAGCTTGAGGCACAGCTTATTTTCTGGTCTCAAGAGGCAGATTTTTCCGAACCCTCTAAAAGTACAACCAGAGCAACTGCTGATCTAAGCTATAAAGATTGGCGTACAGAAAAGGTTATTCCTGCAATTCTAGATGGATTACTGCTTCAATGGACTCCTGTTATGCAAAAGATTTTAGCGGTAAACCAGGGAAGCGGTGCTCAAGTGAAACTCAAATTCAAAGGCTTGCCCGGTCCAATAGAAGAACAGCGGTTAATTAAAACTTTTTTTCTGAATAACCCCCGCTGGAAAAGACTGAGTTTGGACACGATTTCCAGTAATTTTGTTTCTTACAAAGCTCTTTATTTAGGGAAACAGGAGAATATTTTACGTGAGTTTAGTTCACCGAAGGATAAAACATTTCGCATTTTATCTGTCAATTGGGAAGACAATTATTTGGTTGTACATGTGGAGTGGAATGAAGTCCCTGCGCTTCTGGAACCATTTTATGCTACATTAGAGGAAAAAGGATTATTTGAGGGTGATTCCGAGGAGAAGAATGTGCTGGTGCCGGAGCTTCAAGTACCATTACGTACATTCAAGCAAACCTACAGCCTGCCTTTAGCAAGAATCGTCTATGACAACATTCGGCATCGTGGAGACAGCACATTGTTCAGGATAAAAGTCCCAAAAGAGCCATACACAGAGGAGGTAAATAAAGTAGTAAGCTTAACGTGGCGCCGCCTCGGGCCTACTCATTTGCGTCCAAAACTTACGTTATTTGATCAAAACCGGAAACGAATAAAATCACATCTACTGCGAAGCCGAAAACAATTTTCATTTAAATACAAAATTCCTTTTGGGAAAGAGACTTTCTATTTGCGCATTTCAGATGAAGTTGGTTTTCTTAAAGGTGTTACCAGCAGCTTTCAGTCTTTTCAATACGTTTTGACTGCAAATTAAGTCATTCAAGATTTTTTGGCCGTCTCTTTTATAGGTTTACGAACCTGTTTACTCTGTGCTTTGCAGGTACTGAACTTGAACACTACATTCCCAACAACAACTTCATCACCATCATGCAGGAAACGTTGATCTATTCTCCGCCCATTCACTGAAGTAGTTTCTTGAATCTGTAGGTTTTGAATTTTCCAGGATTCTCCAACCTTATATATTTTTGCGTGTCGCAAGGAAACTTCATCACTTTCCAAAATAATGTCATTAAAATTTGATGTTCCCAATGTGTTAAGGTTTCGCACCAAAGGAATTTCCTGTTGACTTCCCGCTATTATTAAAATTGGTGTTTTTGTACTAACTGGCCCCTTGGGATTCATTCCCACGATGGGAAGTTGTAAATCTTTACGTACTGGACGATGTATCTTTCCTGCAGGAACACCAGGATTGCGGAAAAGCAAAATCATTTCACCAACATCCAGAACATCATTATCACAAAGAACTGTACGATGAGAACGCCGTCGATTGATAAGGAGAGCGTTTTTGTAGTTCTTGTCTTCAAGTAATAATGTGTTCTGTTGAGGAGTCAAAGTTACGCGGTTTAAATTTACAGACAAACGATATTTTTTGCTTGTTTTAATCTGTGAGAGAAACTCAAGCGTTTGAACTTCAGATTTTAGTGGGATGAAAGGATTCTGTTCACCAAGGTTTAGAAGTTGAAATCCGAGTCCGGATTGTATTTTAACTCTCGGCTTTCTCAGGAACCACAATCCTAACACAACCAAAAGTACACCGGCAAAAGCCAGAAGTGCCTCAGCAAGTGTCAGACTGGGGTTCTCACTAATTTTCAGGAAAAATGTTTCCGGAAAGAAATATTCCAAAAACGCAGGGGGCGAGTCTCCCCGATTCAACACATTTTGTTCGACAACTTGTTCTGTCGCTAGCAATGGTGTTGGTTTGAGGACTCCAATAAAAAACAGCCCAGCGCTATGCGCGCAGGCACGAAGACACCGATCTGTTTGTGAGATCATCAGATTTCATAGTACTGCAGCAGCGCTGTACCAATTTTTATGACATCTCCTTTTTTCACTGATTGTTGATCGACCAAACGATAGTTCACCAAGACTTCACCACCTGCGTCAGCATTCTCAACAATGACATATTTGCCTTTTTTATATATGTACGCATGTAAGTTACATACTTCTGCATAACCCTTTAAAATGAGGTCATTCTGTGAACCATACCCTAAAGTGAATCTATTTTGATCAAGTAGAAATATTTGTCCTTCCTGTTTGCCTGACAAAATTCGCAGAGCAACAGAAGTAAAGTGATCTTCAGTGATTCCAATAAATAAAGAGATGCTGAAACCGGTCAGAATCAAAGCGAAAAGGTGATCTGGACCCGTCATCTTATACAGCAGCAATAATTCAAAAATTCCACCGCCAATTGCTCCTCCAATTCCACCGCTAATGATTCGTGGCCATAAAAAACCTGAACGGAAACGGAACAACTCAGTGGCTCCTTCAATTAATAATCCTAAAAGTGTCCAACTTGTCAAACGGCTTACTGTGGGCAAAGTCAGCCAAGCTTGCAGAAACTGTCCAATTCCAAAACAAAATAGTCCCAGAATCGCACCAATAAAAGCACCAAAAAACATTTTGGACAGAATTTGTACCAATTCATGATGGTACCAAAGTGAAACCCTTGCCTGTAGAATCATACCCAGCCCGAGACCGACTAAAGCCCCTTCATAAATAAACTTATTAAGCCAAGCAGTGTTCAATCCTGAAATACCAGTTACAGAAAGAGCATCTAATGCATGAAACCCGCTTTGCATTAGAGTCCAACTACTGAGCCCCCCCAGGAGGCCCAACGCGACAATATGCATAATACGAGTTGATTTCATAAGTAAAAAAACTAAATATCAAAAAATATTAGAGCCTCTAATCCAAGTCAAAAGAATCTGGAACTCTTCTCTCAAAAAAACTAAGGAAATGATGTCATAAGCCGACAGGCAAAGACTTTCTAGTGGGAACTTGTGATCTTTCAAAAGGTCCTAAATTATTCACTCACCGCCTCTGCTTTTCGACTTAGAAACGTTAGCATAATGAGAAAGAATTAGAACTACAAGCTATTTTATTGGCGTGGTCGGTTTGAACCTCGTCGTCTAAGAAAAGTAGGAATATCTAAATTCTGAAAAAACGCTGGATTTTCAGTTTGATTAGCCCATTCTGGTATAAGTGGACTTGTCTCAACTGTGCTGTTTTCAGCTTCGCTTTTATTTTCTGGATCAATTTTAGAATAAGAAAAAGAGTTTGACTCAGTTGTTTCCTTGCCGTTAAGTTTTGTTGTTTCTCCAGCTAAACCATGAATGGAGTAAGTTTCAGCATCAATATCCTTTGAAGAAATATCTATTGGTAAATCCTCAAATGCACCTGGCTCCCCCTCTAGATCTGAATCAGCAAAATTAACAGATTCAACCGTAGACGTTTTATTCATCAGTGACTCTGACGTTTTCAACCCTTCTTCTACACTGTCGCTGGACAGATTAGATGTTTCATCTGTGGGTGAAAACTCTACTATTGAGTCATTATCTTCACCTTCTGTTTCTGAAGAAAGTGCAGAAACCTGATGGCTGGGCATATCTTTCTGATCATCGAAAACTGGCTCTTCTTGTGCATCTTCGGATTTTGCTACAATTGCAAAAGAGGTATCCGCAGTCTCTGGTGAATCAAGGTGTTCATAATCTTCACCAACTGGAGCTGATTCTTCAAAGAAATCGTCATCGCTGTAAGGTTCAGACAAATCACTTTTATCCATTTCAAGTTCAACCTCAGAATTGTTTTCTTTGTTATAAGTATCCTGGTTATAGTTGGAATGTTCCTTTGCCTCGGCAAGTGCATCAAATGCCATTGCAGGAAGACCCGGGACTGATATTTTTTCAGGTGCTTCAACATGTTCGTCAAAACCTGTTGCAATGACTGTGATCATCATTTGATCTTCAAAATCCGGATTGATTGCTGCACCCCAGATTATTTCTGCATCTTTATGACCATGTTCCTTAATGAAAGTTGATGCTTCGTCAACTTCCTGCATTCCCATTGACAATCCACCCACAACATTGATCAGTATACCACGTGCACCATCAATTCTGTTGTCATTTAACAGCGGACTGTGTAGAGCTTGTTCTGCTGAGTGCCTCGCTCTATTTTCCCCTGAGGCAAGTCCGGTACCCATAACAGCCTTCCCTTTATTTGCCATTACTGTCCGGACATCTGCAAAGTCTAAATTAACCAGGCCGTCTCTTGTTATCAGATCAGATATGCCTTGAACTCCTTGACGCAGTACATCATCCGCATATCCAAATGCCTCTGTCATCGGGGTTCGTCTGTTTATGATGCTGAACAAGTTTTCATTTGGAACTACAATCAGCGTGTCTACATGATCTCTTAATTCTTTTACACCTCTATTCGCAACCTTGCGCCTTCTTTTTGCTTCAAAATTGAAAGGTAATGTCACAACACCTATAGTGAGAGCTTTCAAATCCTGTGCTACCTGAGCTACTATTGGTGTACCTCCCGTTCCAGTTCCTCCGCCCATACCTGCTGCCAGGAAAACCATATCTGCACCTTGCAAGGAGTCTCTTATTTGATCAATACTTTCCAACGCGGCATTGCGTCCAATTTCCGGTTTTGCTCCTGCCCCCAAACCCCGTGAACATTGACTGCCAATCTGCAATTTCTGAGGGGCAAGTGATTTTCGCAAATCCTGTAAATCGGTATTTGCAACAACGAAATCCACCCCTTGAACACCCGATTGAATCATTCGATTGATGGCATTACCACCGCCACCTCCAACTCCGACAACTTTGATGCTCGGAGAATCATCACGAACGGGTTGGATTTCAGAAAAATTTAGCATGTCAGTCCTCATTGATTGTTTCATAGAAATCATGTTTGATTTTGTCGTATCAAATAATAACTAAAAGAAATCTTGCATCCAATCTTTCATTCTTCTGGATACTTTATGAAATAAATTTGTGTCATCTCCTACAAAATTCAATTTCCCTTGATTGCTCGTAATTCCGTAACGAACAAGTCCTACACTGGTTGCATATTTCGGCGAATAAATCATTTCACGCAAACCAGCAATATTTTCTGGATAACCCACCCGTACCGGCAAATTCAGAACTTGTGAAGCAAGCATGTCAGCACCGGGCATAATGCAGGTGCCTCCGGTAATAACGACTCCAGAAGCCATCAATGTGTGGAAGTGAGTCTTCTCAATTTCATGAGCAATCAATTCAAATATTTCCCTAAAACGATCCTCGATGATACTAGCAAGTACTCGTTTTTGCATGGTGCGGTTATTTCGCCCCCCTACACTAGGGACATCAATCATTTCGTCTTCTTCCACCATTGTGGACATTGCCACCCCATACTTGTGCTTTATTTCTTCTGCTTCATGCAGAGGAGCACCTAAACCTATAGCAATATCGTGTGTCAAATGATTTCCCCCCAAGGCTAAAACAGCGGTGTGGACAATGCTGCCTTCTGAATAAATGGTGACGTCTGTTGTTCCTCCACCAATGTCAACCAGTACAACACCTACTTCCTGCTCATCAGGGCTGAGTACGGCCTGACTTGAAGACAAAGGTTCTAAGACAATGTCCTCCACATCAAGACCAGACTGGTTGCAGCATTTAATAATATTTTGGGCAGAGGTTACTGAACCAGTGACTATATGGACGTTTACCTCTAGTCGTGCTGCAGCCATGCCGAGCGGATTTTGAACTCCATCTTGGTCGTCAACAATGAATTCCTGTGGAAGTATATGCAACACCTCTCTATCATTCGGAATCAAAACTTGAGCAGCATCAATTACTCGGCGAATATCTTCATCCGTAACAATACGGTTATGATAAACCGTGACCATCCCTCTGCTGTTTTGTCCCCTGATATGATGTCCAGCAATTCCCGCAAAAACTGAGCGAATCTGTGTTCCACACATTAATTCACATTCTTCAACTGCTTTTTTGATTGCCTTGACTGTCTTTTCAATGTTGACAACAACTCCTTTGCGCAAGCCATCTGATTTTGCTGTGCCGACACCAACCACATTCAATTCTTCAACATCATCGCCCTCAACTGCAATTGCACAGATTTTTGTGGTTCCAATATCAAGTCCTACGGTCAAGTTATTATTATTATTTTTCGACGGCATCCATGCTCCTCGTCTCGCAAGTTTTCGCTCTAATTGCAGTTTTTGTAAATAAACACAACAAACAATTGATCGGGTGCAATTTACTGTCCATGTTAAAACTGCGTTCCGACAGTATAGAAATAATTTTCAAAAAAAAAATCTTGGAATTTTCTAATAGACTTGTGCATATCATAAAAAAATAATTTTACAAATAATCAAATTATTCCAATAGTTTACCTGGAGAAAGCACACGTTGTTTGATCAATCCGTTTGTTTTTTCCAATTGAACAAGGAGCATTTCTCAGGCGAAAAGGGCCGCAAAAATATCCTGCATCTTCTAAATTTGTGCTGATTTCTTCAAGTGCTGCTGTGTGCCCATCATTGTTCAGGGGGTAAATTTTACCCAATAAAACCATGAATCGATTTGTATTTTCGGCACTCACTGAACGGCATATCCTTTGTAGCTCAAGACGTTGCCCCAAAGGATACACATACGTTCGTTCGTAGCTACATCCTCCAACTGCAAGGACAAACAGCACTGTAAAACCTCTTAACAGCAATTTCATTGAAATAGTATATACCCATTCATTTAATAATGGTAGGATTTTTTGAAAAAAATTATTAATATGTTTGAAGGGTAATAAAACTAATTATTTCAATTAAATAACTGTCTTACTTTTTTCAGATTTTGTGAGGAACAAACGGCAATTACCCGATTGTGAGGTTGAATTTCTGTTGAACCTACCGCAACTTTCCAAACTCCATCCTGCTCAACACCTCCGATCAAAATTTTATGCTGACGAAAGTAACTCGCCAATTTTTTCAAAGGCTTGCGTGCAATATCTGAGCCGGGTGCCGCTATCAGTTCAACAACTTCTGCATCTACTCCATGCAGGTGTGCCACCGATAAGATTTCATTTCTGCGAATGAATTTGAGGATTTCATTGGCTGCAGAAATTTTTGCATTGAGAGCTATATCCAATCCAATTGTGGATGCCAAAACAAGGTAGTCTTCCTTGTTTACCAGCGCAATTGTCTTTCCATGTCCTGTATGCTGGTCGCGATTATTACGATTCATTAAATGTTTGGCCAATAGGCAGCTGATTATGTTTGCTTCGTTATCTCCAGTTGTTGCAATGAAAGATTCGGTAACATCTAGTCCTGACATAACCAGCACATTAGCATCTGTACCATCACCTTGAATGACCTCAGTATATTTTAAGTCAGATGCAAGTTCGTCAGCACGATTCTGATTATTTTCAATCAGCTTTATTTCTACTTCTTTCTCCAACAGTTGTGCTACTCTGCTTCCTACTAAACCACCACCCAAAATCATCATGCAGTCAATTTTTTTATGTTCAATTTTCATCATTTGCATCAAAGGCCTCATATCATTCGATCGGGCCATAATAAAAACTTGATCCAATGGACGGATTTGATCGTCTGCATGTGGTATAATAGTTGAAATTCCACGGGCAATTGCCACAACCCTGAAATGATATTCTGTGTGTTTTTCAGAAAGTTCTTTTGGTGTTTTATGAATCAGTGGTGAATCTTCGTTAACCCGCATGGCAAGAACAAGCATATTTCCTTCACCAACCGCGGTAATATCGTTGCAGGACGCACGTTGCACGAGCCGATATATCTCCTGTGCGACCAATTCTTCAGGATGAACCATCAGGTCAATCTTAAAGTCTTCCTGAGATAGAATGCCTCCATCCATTAAATCAATGGAGCGTGTCCTGACAATTTTTCTCTCAATGCCGAATCTGTCCGCAATCAATGAAGACAACATATTGGTGGAATCATCGTTTGTGGCAGCAATCATCAGCCCCATTCCCTGAGCATTAGCCTCCCGCCAGCTTGAGAGATGCATGGCATTTCCGCATATCAAGCGGGCATCCAATGACTCTGTAGCTGCTTCAATTAAATCAGAATCAGATTCAATAACAGTAACAGGGTAACCTTCATGCACCAGGCGTTGAGCAAGGTGCATTCCCACTCCGCCAATTCCAAGGATGAGCGTACTTTCGTCTTTAGACATATTCAGATAGTTAATTCGTACTGTTGAATGCGGGACTTATTATGCAGAGGATTTTTTGTTGAGAGGTCAACCTCGTAAAAATCATCGGATTGCGCAACAGAATTAATCCCATATATTTCATCAGGAAATTGGGCTTCTTCCAGACAATGTCTGATCGCATTAGCAATCCACTTTTCAATTTTCAAGACTACAATTTTTTTACGCAGACGGCCCTGAACGTCACGATTCAGTACACTGGGAATCGTGTTGCTCGTTATGAATTGATTCAGGTGAGGAGAATTTAAGTTTTCACGGGCTTCAGGAGAGACTGTTGAATGTGTGCTGTAGAAAAAGATGTTTGCGGGACGGCAACTCTTGGACTCCGCGATTGCATTAATATTTGCCGCAATTGTTCCACCGGTCCGTATCATATCATCGAGAATGAAAATATCGCGGCCTTTCAGCAGCTCGGCATCTTCGCTAAAATCAACTGTTACGTCACGTTGACCATGGCGCGTTTTCTTGAAATTCACCATAACTGAGTTATGAAGTCCAGTAAATTCTCTCACGCGGTTAACAAAATCGACTGCACCATCGTCTGGTGCGACAAAGCCAACATGCTCACCATAATTCCAAAGGCGCACAAGTCCCGAACGGAGAATATAGTTGGCAATGAGGGGAGAAATGTCTAAATTCAGAAAAGATGAAATTTTACGGGAATTTCCAGTTGGATTGACTTTTTCATATATATTCCGCATCACGTCCGGTTTGTGGTTGTGAACCGTCATCACAGAATCAACACCTGATGTTTTCAGCAGTTGGGCATACATTTCCGCTGAACAAGGTTGCCCAACGAATTTTTCTCGTGAAGCAAAATCAGTAACTTGCGGATGGTCAATAGTTCTTGGTCCACGATCTTGTGCGGAATAAAATAAATCTGGTTCAACCAAAGCAACAAATTCTGCACCATTCTCCTTGGCTGCGGAAGCAATTAAATAATTCCGCATCGCCAGCTCGTCGCGTGAATGGTATGCAGAATGTGTGGAAACAATGTAAACTGATTTGCCTTTTAGTCCATGACCCAGAGTTTCTTCTGTAACATGATCCTGCAGAAATCTAGGACAAAACTCATTATTGATAAATGTTTTCAGAGCGATTATATCAGAAATGTCAATTTCCTGAGAGTGCGCATAGCCAACCCCAAGCGCAAAAGAATCGTCACTAACGTTAGAGACAATAATGTGATTGTTCACTAATCTTGATTAGTTTAAGATTTTATTACATTTATTTGCATACTCTTCAGTAAGCAATTGCAAACAGCACCTCCTGTTCAGATGGAGCTCCAGTTACCATACATTTTCCTGCCTCAGATCTGTCTTCAAGTGGAAGACAGCGGATCGTCGCCTTTGTTTCCTGTTTTATTTGTGCTTCAGCTTCTTTTGATCTGTCCCAGTGAGCAAAAATAAATCCACCTTCATTAGCAATTATTTCCTTGAACTCTCCGTAACTTGCGGCAGTGTGTGTATTGGCCTTCCTGTAGTCCAGCGCGCGTTGAAACAAGTTGTCTTGTATCCTTTCCAACAACTCTACAATATGTTGAGTAATGTTTTCAAGTGGGACTGAATTTTTTTCTTGTATATCCCGTCTCGCCACCATTGCCGACTGTTTTTTTACATCGCGCGGACCTACTTCTATTCTCACAGGAACGCCCTGCTGAATCCAATGAAAAAACTTTTCGGCAGGACGCAAATTATCACGAGTATCAATTTTTATTTGGAGCTGATCAATCTTTTCATGGAGCCGGTTTGTAACTTTTTCTGCAAACTCAAGGGTTTCGCTGCGTTGCTGATCATTATTAAAAATAGGTACAATTGCAACTTGAATGGGAGCAATTTTTGGTGGAATAATTAAACCGTCGTCATCACTATGTGTCATGATCAAACCACCGATCATTCGTGTTGAAACTCCCCAACTTGTTGTCCAAACATATTTTTGATTGTTGTTGCGATCTAGATAATCAATCTCAAAAGCTTTTGCGAAATTTTGACCTAAATTGTGTGAGGTGCCTGATTGCAGGGCTTTTCCATCCTGCATCATTGCTTCAATTGAATATGTAGCCAGCGCACCAGGAAATTTTTCAGATTCAGATTTTAGACCCGTAATTACAGGAATTGCCAGATATTCTTCCTGAAAAATACGGTAGATTTCCAGCATCCGTAATGTTTCTTCCTGGGCTTCTTCAGCAGTTTCATGAGCTGTGTGGCCTTCCTGCCAAAGAAACTCTGAAGTGCGCAAAAATAAGCGGGTACGCATTTCCCAGCGCATTACATTGCACCACTGGTTGATCAACACAGGAAGATCGCGATAACTGTGAATCCATTGCGAATACATGTGACCGATAACTGTCTCAGAAGTCGGCCGAATCATAAGTGGCTCTTCCAGTTCTTTTCCGCCTCCATGCGTAACGACGGCACATTCCGGACTGAATCCTTCAACATGCTCGGCCTCACGTTCCATAAAATGCTTTGGAATCAACAAAGGAAATGAAGCATTGACATGACCTGTTTCTTTGAACATGCGATCCAAGCGGGCCTGCATGGCTTCCCAGATGGCATATCCAGTAGGACGAATCACCATACAGCCTTTAACAGGTGCATAGTCAGCAAGCTGTCCGGCAGCAATCACATCAAGATACCACTGAGAGTAGTTTTCTTTGCGAGGTGTAATATTTTTTGCCATTTGGGCAGATATTTTTTGGGAAATACAAAAGGGGGTTCAGCTCCAACTTACAACGGAGAATTAGTTTTGTCAGCATGAGTTGACGTTGTTGGATTAAGTCTATGAAACTACTAACTTAATGACATAGATACAAGACGTTTTTGTAATGTAGTAAAAAAAATGGATGAATTTAAATAGTAAATAAAATAATAATACCAAATAAAATAAATTACATGAGCAACCTTTAGGCTTAGCGTTCTTCTTTACGGAAAGGTATAAGCAACGCAGAGGGAGCCCGGGCATTTCTGGATACCAATGTCATGGTGACAATGGTCAGCACAAAGGGCATCATCAGAAAAACCTGATAAGGTAATTCAATGACACTGCTGGCCTGAAGCCTAAGCTGCAGGGCATCGATCAGTGCAAAAAGAAGAGCTCCGGCTGCACTTTTCCAGGGTCCCCATTGTCCAAAGACAACCAGGGCGATGCAAATCCAACCACGTCCTGAAATAACACCAAAAGTGAAGGCATTAAACTGAACCATCACCAGAAAAGCGCCTGCAATTCCCATCAATGCACCGGAAATGAGCAGACCCTGGTAACGCATAGCAGAGACGCTGACTCCCGCTGAATCTGCTGCATGGGGATTTTCACCAACTGTCCTCAAATTAAGCCCCCAGGGAGTTTGGTGCAGAAGGAAGGCAGCCAGAGGAACCAGAGCAAAGGCCAAATAGGTCAAGGCCGTCTGCTCGAAAAGAACCGGACCTATCCATGGAATTTCCTTGAGAAATGGAACGCTAACCGGTTCAAAAGCTTTGATGTTTGGAAGAGTTGAAGGCTGACCGAAGATGAGACGGTAGAAAAAAAAAGCAAACCCTGTGGAAAGCAGAGTGATTCCAATTCCTGATACATGCTGACTCAGCCCCAGACTGACTGTTAGAAATCCCATCAATGTCGCCATCATCATCCCTGTGAGCATTGCTGCCAGGATACCCAACCAGAGACTGTTACTGAAATAAGCAGTGGAAAAACCTGTCATTGCTCCAAACAGCATAATTCCCTCAATTCCAAGATTGAGCACTCCGGAGCGCTCCGCAAAAAGCTCCCCTATCGTCGCAAATACAAACGGTGTGGCAATTCTGATCATTGCCGTAAAAAATCCTACCTGGAAAATCTGTGAAATGATCTCTTCCATGAATCAGCCCTGAGTAGTTAGAGTTCGTATGCGGTAGGTGGTAAACAGTTGGGCAATCAGCATCGTTACCAGTGCGGTCCCCTGGATGACATCGGCAAGGAAAACCGGCACGCCTGTGGCCCGGGACATAGCTTCGGCACCCGTCACCACCACGGCAAAAAACAATGCCGCTGGCACCACCCCAATGGGGTTGAGCCTGGCCAGCATCGCAATGACAATACCCGTATAACCATAACCCGGAGAGATCCCGGCCATCACCTGAAAGTGAAGTCCTCCGACTTCACCTGCCCCGGCAAGTCCTGCAAGCCCCCCGGAGATCAACGCCGTATAAATCAGTACACGGGTAATGGGGATTCCTCCGTAGGCTGACGCAGAGGGATTTTCTCCTACAGCACTGATTGAAAATCCGAGGGTGGTCCTCCGAATGAGCCACCAGATCATCGGTGCCGCCAGCAGAGAGAGTAGCACGCCAAGGTGCAAACGGGTAGCGCGCAAAAGAATGGGAAACTCTGCATCCATGCGAATGTCCGGTGAATCAGGATAACCGCTCAGGGGATCCTTCCATGGGCCGTCCAGAAGTGCGGTCATCACGTAGAACATGACGAAATTAAGCAACAGAGTCGTAACAACATCATCCACCTTGAAGCGTGTGCGCAGAATTGCAGGCAGCAGGGCCCAACCTGCACCTGCCAACGCAGATGCAGCAATCATCAGGAGGACCAGTGAAAAAGAAGGCAAGGATTCGATTCCTCCTATATAAGCTGCAGCCATAGCTCCGGAGAGTAGTTGCCCCTCCGCTCCTATGTTCCAGAACTTTGCACGGAAAGCAACCGCCACTGCCAGTCCAGTGAAAATCAAGGGGGAAGCCTTGACAAAAGTCTCAACCAGATTGAACCGGCTGGATACTGCACTGAGGAACAGTTCTGAGTAGGCATGAAAAACATTCGCTCCTGCAAGAGCCACAAGTCCACTGCAAAGGAGCAAAGTGGCCAGAACTGCCGACAAAGGTAGAACAATGTTGAACCAGACAGGTGTCTGTTCTCTGAGTTCGAGTCGAAAGGCCATGATAACTTAACTATGAATTCATCATTATTTTATACTCAAACAGTGACGCCTGCCATCAGCAATCCGATTTCCTCGACTGAGACACCATCAATTTTTCTCTCACCTGCGATTCGACCTTCGTACATCACGACAATGCGGTCCGATAGTGCAAACAGTTCTTCCAGATCTTCACTGATGAGAACGATCGCCGCACCTTTTTCGCGCAGAGAGAGAAACTGGCGATGGACAAATTCTGCAGCAGCCACATCCAGCCCACGTGTCGGTTGGGATGCCAGCAAGACCTCAGGTTCAAAAGCCAGTTCACGTGCCAGCAATGCTTTCTGAAGGTTTCCTCCAGAAAGTGTTCCCGTTCTCACTTCCGGGCCCGTCGCTTGGATAGCGAAGCGCTTGATCATCTCGCTGGTAAAGGATTGGATTTCGTTTCTTCGCAGAACCCCGAAACGACTGAAAAATGGACGCCTGATCCAGGGCAGCACCATGGACACATAAAGGGGGAGACTCGTTACCAGTCCGGTTGTCATGCGATCTTCCGGGATGCGCCCAATTTTCAATTCCTGCATAACCC
>JAKUUI010000002.1 GCA_022448485.1 SAR324 cluster bacterium | reverse complement strand
TTGACTTCAGTGGATAAAGCTAATGTTCTGGAGTCAACTGAATTGTGGCGCGAGGTAATAACCGAAGTCGGCAAAGATTTCCCGGAAATTGAGCTAAGCCACATGTATGCTGACAATGCCGCCATGCAGATTATCCGCAATCCAAAACAATTTGATACCATGGTGACAACCAACATGTTTGGTGATATCCTCAGTGATGTTGCAGCCATGATGACCGGCTCTCTCGGTATGTTGCCTTCTGCAAGCATAGGTGGAACTAACGGAATGTACGAACCAGTTCACGGTTCTGCTCCAGACATTTCCGGACAGGACAAAGCCAATCCGCTAGCTACGATCCTTTCAGTGGGAATGATGCTGCGATATTCTTTTGATCTCACGGAAGCCGATGAAATGATCAAGCAAGCGGTCGTCAAAACCATTGAAACCTACCGCACCATCGACATTATGGCCGAAGGGAAAACACTTATCGGCTGCCAAGAAATGGGAGAACGGGTTCTCCAATCTTTGGAACAATTATAAGCTGTCCGGAAAAACCGCAAAAAATTATCTTTCTGCATTTTCTTCACGATTCACCAAATCCTGAGAAAATGCAGGAATACAGACCGACCAGTATTCCGCCTCTTCTTCAAAAGGATTGGAATAGCGCACTCTCGCTCCCTTGCGTACCAGCAGAGATTCACCGACTTTAAGCGTTACAATCTCCCCATCAATTTCAATTTGTTTGCGGCCGCGGACAAGCATGGTGTATTCATCAAATTCCGGATTTTGAAACGGCTCACTCCATCCGGAAGGAGCGACCATGTGCGCAATGCTGAGTCCGGATTCATTGCTGATCACCTGCCCAACATGCTCTTCGATCAGTTTGCCGTCTGTTGTCGGTACCACAAAGGGCTCTTGCTGTAAAACGTAGGAACTACTCATAGTTTTTTCCTTTCAAGATTTATATAAAATTATTATTTATTATCTTTTTAAAAATGAGATTGATCTACGATCCCTTTACACACTAAATCAGCAATTCACTGAAAAGGAATTTACCAGCCTGAATGAATTCAAACCTGAGAGTATCAGTTTTTTTCAACCTTCAGGGTTGTTTCAATATTTCTTGCTCTCAAGACAAATGCCAGTTTTTTTTCCCACCAGTTAATCCCCTTTAGTTTAATAATGAAGCGGGGAATGAAGGCCAATGCGCTTTTGCCAAAACTTATTTTTGTCTTAAGGTGAGTGAACCGTGAAACTTGTGCCTGCAAATAGGAATCGGTCATTATCGAGTGCCATTCACTCGAGAGATGCCAACGGTGAGTTGGATCTGAATAAGAATCGATGGAAGAGAAGTGCGGAGTCACTACATGAACCGTAGCTCCGTCCTTTGCAATGCGGTGCACTTCATTCATGAATTCCGGAATAGAAGCTACATGTTCGATTACATGTTGCGCATAAATAATTTCAAAATGGTCTGCAGGCAAATCCCAGGGCACATTATTCAGGTCCAGAATCTGATCCACTTCAGGATACTGAAAAATATCAATACCCCATGAATTTTCTACTTTAGAGGGACCGCAACCTATATCAAGAAGTTTTTTATCCATCTACGGCTACAAATTTAATTCCATACTTCAAAAAATGAAATTTTCTCAACAGCTTTTTTCATTTTTGGATTAGCCGCTTCTCTTCAAGCCGCCTGCCTACTTAGGCTTTTGCTGAAACTGAACCATTTGTCTGATCCTGAAACTGCATTTCATAAAGTTGCTGGTACCGTCCTTCTCTTAAAAGAAGCTCATCGTGAGTGCCTTGTTCAACAATCTGACCTTTCTCCATCACACAAATACGGTCCGTGTTCCGGATGGTCGAGAGCCGATGCGCGATCACGATCGTCGTACGGTTTTCCATTAAATGTTCAATAGCCTGCTGCACTTCAATTTCGGACTCTGAATCAAGTGCAGAAGTTGCTTCGTCTAAAATAAGAATTGGAGCGTCTTTGACCAAAGCACGAGCAATAGAAAGGCGTTGCCGTTGACCACCGGAGATCCTTACTCCTTTTTCACCAATCACTGTTTCATAGCCCTGAGGCTGTTCAGCAATAAATTTATGGGCATTTGCAGCTTGAGCCGCTGCATACATTCTTTCATTTGAGCAGTCCGGTTGTCCATAGGTAATATTGCTGGCAATGGTATCATTGAAGAGAATGGTATCTTGAGTCACAATAGCAATCATTTTACGCAGGGAGACCAAATCCAAGTCACGCAGATCATACCCGTCAATGCTGATTTCACCTCGTGTAATATCATAAAAACGCGGGATCAAATTAGCAATTGTCGTTTTTCCAGCCCCACTGCTACCGACCAAAGCTACGGCTTCGCCTTTTTGCACAGTGAGTTGAAAATCCTTAACCGCAGGCTCATCTTGATCGGGATAGTGGAAAGCATGAATATTAAGACTAATTTCCCGATCAAAATTCGTCAATTTTGTTGCATTAGGTAAAATTACAATATCATCTTTAACATCAAGAATGTTAAAAATTCTCCGTACGGCAGCAAACCCCTCCTGAAGTTTTAAATTGAAGCCATTAAGCTTTTTTACTGGTTCATTCAACATAAAAAAACTAATCACAAATGAGGTAAAATCTCCCGGTGTGATCTGACCGTTGATAATAAGATAACCTCCATAAGCCACAATCGTTGCACCAGCCGAGGCCCCGATGATTTCAATAATCGGATATGAGTATGAATCAATCATGATGGAACGCATGTGATTCTTGTATAGGTCATCGTTGGCATCTTTGAAACGCTTACTTTCGTATTTTTCCATCCCAAATGCCTTAACCACACGCACCCCCGTGATTGTCTCCACCAGCAAACTACTCAAGCCGCCAAAACTGATTTGCCTTTTACTAACCGCTATTTTGTTGCGCTGACCAAAAATCTGGATGAAGAATATAGCTATAGGAATAATAATCATGGTCACAAATGCCAACTGCCAGCTGCGAAAAAACATGATTCCGAGCAGCAGAAAAAATTGGGGAATGTCACGGAAAGGACCAGTCACTCCAACTTGAAGCATATTTTGGAATACATGCAAATCGTTGGTAAAGCGTGAAATAAGGTCGCCGGTCTTGGAACGGGAAAAAAAGGTGAGAGAAAGGTTGACCAGATGGTCAAAAAGCTTTTGCCTGAGTTTTACAATGAGACTCTGGACAAGGTGGCCAACGCTGTAGTTGTGGCCAAAAAAAAACAAACCCTTAACCGCAAAAACGATGATCATTCCCAGACCAACTAGGAAATACTGTTTTAGTTCCGGATTGTCACCATAGGCAATAGCGTCTACAATATCCTTGGCATAGTAGGCGGGTGCCGCAGAAAAAATATTGTATCCTGCCATGCAAACTATGCTGAAAAAAACCCAGACCTTGAGTGGTGCAATAAGGTCATACAGCCGCCAGGCAATGTGGCGGGATTTTTCATCCTTCATGGCAGATAGCCTTATTAATATCTTTTGCTGCAGACTTCTTTTTTAGTTGTTGTCTGTCTTTTCCCAAGTTGTTCCTTCCGGAGAGTCTTTGAAAACTATACCTATTTTATGAAGGCGATCGCGGATAAGATCAGCACTCCCAAAATCTTTATTTTTGCGGAAGTTAGTGCGCAGTTCTACAAGAACTCCCATCACCTCCTGCATGTGAAGATCGGACCGCTCTGCTTCAAGCGATTCCGGAATGATCCCGAGGACATCTCCACCTAAAGTGGAAAACAAATGTTCTGCATCAACAATTGCTTCCGGATCCGGTTTTTTTTCGGCTAAGAGCGTATTTGCTTCACGACTTAAATCGAACAATGCTGCAAATGCCTGTGGCGTTGAAAAATCATCGTCCATGGCCTGACAAAAACGTCTGCGGAATTCTTCAAAATATTTTCCTGACGGATTGACTCCATCTTGTTTGCACTCACGAAGATTCCGTACCGTGTGATGCAGACGTTTCAAAGAGACTTCCGCCGCACCCAAAACGCTTTCACTAAAATCCACTACAGAACGATAATGACTTGCCGCTATAAAATAACGAACCATCAATGGATTGAATTGTTCAAAAACATCAAACAGCGTCACAAAATTCCCACTGGACTTGCTCATTTTTTGCCCCTCAATAGTCAGCATATTCGTATGTATCCAATTCCGTGCAAACGGTTTTTTAAGTCCTCTAGCTTGAGCAATTTCACACTCATGGTGTGGAAATTTTAAATCCATTCCGCCACCATGAATATCAAATTCTTCGCCCAAATAGCGGGTACTCATAACCACACATTCGGTGTGCCACCCCGGATAACCCCACCCGCTGAATGGATCGCGCCAGCGCATCAAGTGCCCTGTTTCTGCTTTTTTCCATAGTGCAAAATCTCCCGGGTGCCGCTTTTCCGTACGTATTTTTATGCGGGCACCACCCTGCATCTCTTCAATTTTTCGATTGGAAAGTTCACCGTATTTTGGGTCTTTGCTGATATTAAAATAAACTGAACCATTTGACTCATAAGCAAGCCTCTGCTCAAGCAATTTTTCTATGGCCTCAAGTTGTTCCGGAATATGTCCCGTAGCTCTTGGACTAATGTCCGGACGAATCACTCCCAACTTGTCCATCACTTCAAAATGTCTCCTCGAATAACTTTCTGCAACTGCCATCGGCTCCTGTTTCAGTTCACGAGCACGTTTAATCATTTTATCTTCTCCTTCATCGTCATCTCCTATCAAGTGCCCCACATCAGTAATGTTCTGCACATAAAATGTTTTCAACCCGCAATAGCGGAGATAACGCAAAATAACGTCAAAACTAACGTAGGCTTTAGCGTGTCCTAGGTGGCTGTCGCCGTAAACGGTGGGTCCGCAAACGTAAAGAGAGGCCTGGCCTTCATGAACTGGATTAAAAGATTCTTTTCGGCCGGATAAAGTATTGTAAATTTGAAGAGACATATTTCCTATATCTATCAATCACCCAAATTCCAAACTACAAATTTTGCTAATCCCGAACTTTCTGCTTCATCTTGTGCAAAGCGTGGTTCCTGTGATTTGATCAGTTCGATGTAGTGGTTGATGCTGACTTCAATGCGCCCGAAGAAAGGTTGTGGATAGACGCCAAGGAAAATTGTCCAGAAGACAAGAGGTACGAGGACGACAACTTCGCGAAATGAGAAATCGTTGAGCCCCTTAACCAGCTCTTTGGTCAGTGGTCCAAAGAGCACACGTTGTACCATCCAAAGCATGTAAATCGCAGCTATGAGTACACCGAAAGCAGCAAGAATTCCATACCAAATATTGACCCTGGCTGCACCAATCATAGCCAAAATTTCACCAACAAATCCATTAAGTCCAGGAAGACCGACGGAAGCTAAGGAAAAGAAAACAAGGAAAACCGCAAATTTTGGCATGGTGTGTGCGACGCCACCATATTCAGAAATTTCCTGAGTGTGCGTCCGTTCGTAAATCATACCAACCACGAGGAAAAGTGCGCCGGTGACAATCGCATGGTTTATCATTTGAATCCAACTTCCAGAAAGCCCCTGAATGTTGAGAGCAAATAATCCAAGCACAATATAGCCCATGTGTGCCACAGAGGAGTACGCAATAAGACGCTTGATTTGTGGTTGCACCATCGCTACCAGCCCACCGTAAATAATCCCGATTAATGCAAGCACCATGAAGATGGGCGTCAGCTCATAAACCGCTGCCGGAAAAACCGGCATGGCAAAACGTAAAAATCCATAAGGCCCAAATTTCAACAACACTGCGGCCAACTGCACTGATCCGGCTGTTGGAGCTTCATAATGTGCATCCGGAAGCCAGGTATGCAGAGGAAAGAGTGGAATTTTTACAGCAAAGGCTGCAGCAAAGCCTATAAACAGCCAGAACTGCGTTTCAGAAGGAATGTCCATGCCGTACCAGTCAAGAACATTAAAAGACCATTCTCCATTTAAATCCAGATAAATATTTGCAGTATAAAGCAAAGACACGAGCATCAACAGCGAACCGAGCATTGTGTAAATAAAAAATTTAATGGTTGCATAAAGCCGGTTTGATCCACCCCAAATGCCGATCAATAAATACATTGGAACCAGCATCACTTCAAAAAATACATAAAAGAGCACTACATCCATTGCCGCAAAACAACCTAGCATTCCGATTTGCAAAAACAGCATCTGAATTTGGAACTGCCAGTTACGTTTTTTTACATTCCATGAACCAAGCAACGTGAGTGGAGTGATGAAATTGATAATCAGAAAAAAGAAAAGATTTAGACCATCCAATCCTAAAAAATAATCAATGTTGAATTGAGGAATCCACGGGAGGCGCTCTACCATTTGTAGGTCTGCGGTGCTGGAGTCAAAATTAAACCAGAGGTGTAAACTCAGCAAAAAAGTAATGCCGCTGCTGAGAAGTGCGCCTACTCTGGCGGGAATACCATTACCTTCGTCCCTGAACATACCAGCCAAAGCAATGCCCAATATTGGTGAGAAGACAATGAGGGAGAGAACAGGAAGTGCTGAAAAATCCATCTTAATTAGTTGGTAAAGATTGAGTCGCAAGTCTTACATAAAGCAAGTGTTTTACTTTCCTTCTTAAGTACGCTTGACTTCATGAACTTGTGAACCCAGAAAAATCATGGGCACAATAAATAAATCCACATTTAAAGCTAAGAGAATTAGCCACTTAAAGCAAGATCAATCTAAAGAAAGCAAACTTTTTCTGAGCATCAACATCAAACTACAACTCCCAAACGAAACAATAAAGGTTTCATCAGATCAGCCACAGTTTGGTTTTCAGCAAAACTCCATTCCAAACCTAACAATAAATCAAGTGGATGCACCCCTTCACTTGTCTCATCTACGCATCGTCCACTGGTAAGGGCTCTTGTGTTTACCGCACGAACGATTTCTTGATCCAGTAAGCCCAATTTTAACCACTTACGCTGGAATTCTGAAAGATATTCGACCTGCTCAAAACTGCCGAAACAAATCAGACCGTTAATAAAACTTAATGTAGTGAAGGTTAAAAATAACCCCGGGCAGAGAGCGCCGGTTTCCAGCTCTTTAATGATATTTTCCTGCGAAGCTTCAAGCTGAAAATTTTGACTTTGCAGTATGTCACCTTTAATAACAACTGCTTCCTGCCTTACTTTGTTTTTATGATGGACTCCTATAGTGAAAAGAGGAGTCTCCCGAGAAAATTCAGCAAACACTGTTTCGCGGATTTTTCGGTCGAACAACAGACGAAAAAGAGGATGACGTGAATTTTTCAAAACTGCTATCAGATAATTACGGATTACCTCGTTTAAATCAAAATAGACTATTGATTTATCCGGAATGATTAGACGCAGTTGGTTTGCACTAAACTGCGAGGCCCACACCGTAAAATCATCGCCGGTTTTTACATCAGGAGCAATTTTGCGAATCGGCTCTGCAATGTATGGTAGAAGACTGACCAGCTTTTCCGGAACCCTGCTCTGATAGACACGGGCATCCCTCATACTTCCCGGAATGAACGAAATCCGTCTTTCATTCGAATCACGGGAACGGTCGGTATCAGCGCGTTTCAATTCGGCAAATCCAGGAGCTTGCTGAGAAATAACTGCTTCCAACTCAAACCGATCGCTTAAATTCAAGCATCCTGACCAGGCTGCATTTGCAAACGGGACACCGGAATACGAGCCGACGAAATAAGTTTCTTCCGGAGGCAATCCCAACGAGGCCAAATGATGTAGAGCCAGAAAAGTTGGACCTTCAGATGCCGTCAGGTGAGTTGCCGTCTGTAAAACGCGGGTTCTTTCCAGTGCTGCAGAATAGGACTCGGCAACCTGTTCTGTAAAACCCATTCTGCAAAACTCAGTTTCAAAAGCATTTCTCAATTCTGCTTCCAAAGGTGGAGCCGTAACCGATTTTTTCCAGAGCAGTGCTGCATACTCAGGAAGTGGCATCTTCCACACTTCTCCCAAAATTTCTGCCAGTTCTGGACGCGCTGCGTGTTGTAGTGAACTGCGAATGGTTTTTGTATCAAGTGGCATTTGTTAAAACTTGAAGAATATTTTCAGAATTCATAGACTCTTAAGAATGATTTTCATAATTTCATATTTCAAAGAATTTTGGAATCTATACCGCTGTTAAAAATTTGTTGCCATTTTGACGGAATGTCAATCCCCAAAAGGGGACACAAAACAGATGCTGGCATTGACTTGACGGCTATGACTGTTGAGCAAAAAAGACCGGATATTTTCTTTTTTGACACAGGAATTTCCATTCGCATAAGTACTGGATATTACGTAGAAATAGTGCCGCGTTCCAGCATCATCAAAACAGATTTCCTTTTGGCCAATAGTGTCGGAATCATTGATCCGGACTACCGGGGGCACATCTTTCTCCCATTCCGCTTCGTAGGTTCCAGTGACGGAATGCAAGCCGCAGAAGAACTTTTGCATCAACGCATTGCACAAATGCTAGTGAGAAAACTTGTAACATGCCGAGTTGAAGCTGTTGACTCACTTGAAGAAACAATACGCGGAGAAAACGGCTTTGGAAGCACAGGATAATAAGCACTCATTAACTACCTCAATCGTCTGCATCACCAATGGGTTTCACTTCGATTTTAAGAACTTCCCAGCGAGGTGGATTTTTGCGGAAAATTAATGAAACGATTACCTCCCTTCCCGTCTCCTCATTTCCAACACGGGCTCGTACAAGTGAAGGGCTTTCAGTATTTCCCCGTAAATCTAGATGCATTTCCGGTTCCCCAATTTCCGGAGCTTGCTTCAGCAAGAATTTTAATGCTTCATGGGAACGAATTGCCTGTTCTGCAACTTGATATGCAGCTGTTTTTTCAATGCCGGAACGCTGAAATAAAATGGCCAATGTAAAAAATCCAAACAAAATGATGTTGCCGAGCAAAATACGTAGGATCACCCGCATTGTTTTTTTGTCATCAAGCACCACTGTTCCCCACCATTTGTCCGCCAAACGTCTGGCATAACCATCCCGCAGGATCACAATTCCCTCCAGAGGAAAAAGCAGCAGCATTAAGTTCCTTTGTAAAAGTACAAAGAATGGTGGACGCTGTTCCAAGTTTTCTATCTTACGAATTGTCATACCCACCAGGAGTTTCCCAAGACTACGGCCAAAAATATCTTTAAACAACAGCACAAATGTGATGCTTCCATAAAAAGGAAACAAACCTGACAAATCTCGGGACTGTATAACTAAATCCCAGTGCTCTTCCCGGAAAATTTGCACTAAGGTATTTGCCAGAAGCAGCGCGAAAACAAAATCCAGCAACAAGGCAAACAAACGCTTCCCGGTGGAAGAGACCTGCAAACGATTGTCACTCTTCAGCTTCTGAGGTTCAATTTCCGTTTTTGATTCAGGATTCATGGTCATACTGAAAAATCGCTTATAAATTCACGAATCGCCACAGCTACAGGTTCCGGATCGTCAAGATGCAAATGGTGTTCTCCGGCTATGGTAAGGTGCCGCAGGGTTTTTGTGTAAGGAATCCGTTTAAGCAATAGTTCTGTCCATTGATCTTTCTCCGCTTTCTCTGCTTCAATTAAAAGAACTGGAGCCGTGATTTTCTGGAGAAAAGCACGAGCCTGCTCCTCAGTCAAATAATGGCGAGACCTTATTTTCAAACGAGGATCACTACGCCAGGTGAAGCCTCCGTCCGCAGGCTGCAGTCCACGAGCCACCAATGTCCTGACAGACGACTCCGCGATGCCGCCCACATCAAGACGTACTTTCACTGCGGTTTCTATGTCCTGATAAAAAGGCAATTTTTTCTCAGAGAGGTGAAGCCATTGATTTGCCGCTTGCCGTAAATTTTCGGGCATTTCCTCTGGTTCTTGGGCGATCGAACCCAGCCCTTCAATTAACATAACATATTTAATTTTTTCAGGAATTGTACCAGCCAGGTAGGAAGCTATTCCTGCTCCCATTGAGTGTCCCAGCAAGGAAAAACGTTCCCAACCCAAAACATCCAGCACTTCCAGCACATCCACAACTGCATCTGTGAAATGATATGACGTACCGGATGCCCGATGATCTGAAAGTCCATGTCCCGGCAAGTCGAGTGAGACCAGCCGAAACTCTGGTAACAGCGGTGCTAAATGATCAAAGGTTGCAGCATTGTCCAGCCAGCCGTGAAAGGCAAGTACCGGCAAACCATCAGGATTCCCCCAGCATTTTGCAGCTATGCACAACGATGAAGTTTGGATTTCCAATTCTTCCGGAGACTTAGCAGGTGATGTGGTTAAGTTGTTTTTCATGTTTTTCATGGTAACTCATTTTGCCGCAAAAATGCGGCAACTGTTTTTTGAAAAGCTTCGGGTTGTTCTACATGCAGCCAATGTACGCAATTTTTTAGCATCGTTTCATTACTCTCTGGAAAAACTTCTTGATCCTCGAATAGTACTCAGGCTTAATATAATCCGAATTTGCTCCTCCAATGAAAAGAGTTGGGCCTGAATATAAACTTTCCAGCTCGATTGTGTTTAAGAGATCCGGCATTCTAAATGTTATTTGCTCCAAACCAATTAGCCACTTGAATTCACCTTTTTGAAAAATTAAATTTGTCATTAAAAAAGAAAGAATGTGCGTATCATGGATTTTCTGTGCCAGCTTCTTTTCAATTTCAGAACGTGACATTTTTGTGGGCAACTGAAGTTCCTGCATTGCTTCTATTAGTTCAAGAATCTTTTGGCGATGTTTATATTGAACAGGCGCAATATCAACCATAATCAAAGACGAGACCCTTTCCGGAAACTGCACTGCAAACTGCATTGCAGTTTTACCCCCCAGACTGTGACCCATGAAAATGATTCTTTGCAGTCCATTGTCGTCCAAAAAGGAAACAACATCTTCCGCCATTTCCTGATAACACATTGAAGCCGCAAGAGGCGACCACTATGATTCCGTGCGTCCAACGTACAGACCTGAAAGTTTTTTTCAAACGTCCGTGCAAAACTGCGCCAATTTTTGCCTGAACAAAATAATCCATGCAGTACTACCATATCCGGGCCAGAATTTCCAACTTGACCGAAGTATAGCACTAATGCCTTCGGATAGGACGGGCGGATCATATTTCATATCGAATTCATTACAAAAAATTGACCAAAGGCGAGGGAATTTCTTGCGCCACCATAACATCACAATCCGACAGATTGCTCAATCCAATCCGTCAACTTCATTTTAGTAATGCTGAAAAACTTGGACTTATAATCGTTGAGGCCATCAGCCAAATCTCCTGCAGTCTAAACAGTAGCATAGTTCTTCTGTATCGGTTAAAATGCTGAAACAGAACTACAAATTCTAAAAACTCAAATTGAATACAGAATCTTTTGCGAAACTGATTGTTGGTGCTCTCTATTCTGATCCGCAATGGCTGGAGCAAGCCAAAGTACAAATGCGTGAATTGGAATGGAATATCCAGCACCAGTCACTAGAATTCCCTTTTGACCAAACGGATTATTATGCCACTGAAATGGGCAACAGCCTGAAACGCTGTTTCTTAAGCATGGAAGGTGTCAAAGCCTCGGAATTCTCTGCTGACTGGAAACTCAGGACGCTGGCAATCGAAAACCGATTGAGCCGTGCAGGAAAAAGAAGAATCAACCTTGATCCAGGCTATCTTGATCTGCAACGTGTGGTTTTGCTTTCTGGAAAAGAAGGTCCGCAAAAAATTTATTTGCGCAATGGTGTTTGGGCAGATCTTGTTTTGCTGAAAGACAAGGGGGGATATCGAGATTTACCGTGGACATTCCCTGATTTGCGGGATGGCCGTTACAATGATTTTTTTTTGCAGGTTCGTGCTGAATTTAAGGCAGAAATATTCCTCAGAACAAAAGTCTGTGAAGTGTAAATACGTTTTGTAAAGGATTCTCTGCTAATCCGGTCTCCCTGGATAAACAAAAAGAATTAATGATCAATGGAAAGGTGTCCAAAAATTGTGGTTGTGGCTGGGCCAACGGCTAGCGGCAAGAGTAATTTGGCTCTCAGTTTGGCACAGGAATTTAAAGGAGAACTAATTTGTTCCGATTCGATGCAAGTTTACCGACAGATGGATATTGGCACTGCTAAACCAACTTTGAAAGAACAAAAACTGGTCCAGCATCATCAATTAGATCTCATAGATCCTGACGAACATTATTCAGCTGGCCAATACGAACGGGACACTTCACGAATAATAAAACAAATTCAAGAACGCAGTCATCTCCCGATTGTGGTAGGTGGCACAGGATTGTATTACCGTGCACTGATGTATGGGATCAGCAATATACCGGAAATACCGGAAAGTCTGAGAAAAGAAGTGCTGAGCTGGCAGGAGGAACACGGTACATCCTACTGCTGGAAGCAACTGCAAAAACATGATCCTCAAGGTGCTGATCGTCTTCATCAAAATGACACCGCACGAATTTTGCGCAACCTCGAAGTAGTGCTGGCCACAGGAACCACATTATCAACATTTCAACTACAGCAACCCTTCGGGGAAGCACGCTATCAGTTTCTTGCAGTTGCCCTGGAATGGGAACGGCACGTACTCTATGAACGTATAAATCAGCGTACCCGAAAAATGCTAGAGTTCGGTTGGATTGCTGAGGTGGAATCGCTGCTGTCTCGTTATTCACCGGATTTGAAGCCGCTGCAGGCGATTGGTTATCGGGAAATTGTCCAGTACCTTCAAAACAAGCTGGAGTGGGAACCTCTGCTTCAAGAAATTCAGAAACGTACCCGCCAATACGCCAAACGACAAATGACATGGTTCTCTAGAGAAGCTGAAATCGAATGGTATCAACCCGATAATGATGCCGCAATCTTGGCTAAAATCAAAGTTTATCTTGAAAAATAGGTGCTTTTTGGGGGAGAATAACGTAGTTAATTTCAACTTAGATGTCACAGAAACAAAATAAAGAGCCTTCGTGAAAAACTATTCGGTTGATCATCAAAATTACCAAATTTTCAAAGCTGAAACCGGTAACAAAAGCCAATACGTACATTTTCAGTGGGGAAAGTTTGATTTCCGCATGACCTTTACAGCTGCCGCAAAAGACGCCATCCGGAATAATCCCAAATTGGCGTTTTCAGCACCAAACGGCAAAAAATATTTAGCAGAAAAATTTGAGGTTCTCCACAGGAATGAATGGTTTGAGTTTGTCAAACCTACCGCTCATGGAATGCAGCTTGATGAGACCCTTTGGCAGTGGAACGGTCAGGATTATTTTGTGGAATTTCCAAAAGACATCAGGAGTGTTGCACAAGGATTTTGTGCAGAAGAACTTGGACTGACCGTGCTGGAAGCCTCTGCCGTTCAATCAAGTTAGCATGTACGACAAACACGATGACTCACCGTCATATCACTACTGCACAGCTTTATATATTTTAAACCGTTCAGTGTACAACTAAAAATGAAAGAACCTTCCCAAAACGAGGACACTGCGAAGAAAGTTCACATTCAAACTTTCGGTTGTCAAATGAACGAATATGACGCCGATAAAATGCTGGCAGTACTCAGACACGAAAATTACTTCCACACAAATTACCAGGAGGATGCAGATTTAATTATTCTCAACACTTGCTCAATCCGTGAAAAAGCGGAAAACAGGGTTTTTAGCGAATTGGGGCGTTTAAGGAAACTCAAATCAGTGAATCCTGAGTTGAAAATCGGTGTCGGTGGTTGTGTGGCACAGCAGGAAGGTGAGTCCATTTTACTGAGGGAAGCTAATGTGGATTTTGTCTTTGGAACAGACAATTTGTTTGAGCTTCCGGAAATGCTCAATAAAGTCAGTCAAGGACAAAAAATCTCCCAAACAGAACGTCATCCCAGACAAAAAATACGCAACTTTATTCCGAACTATACATTTCAGCAAGCTCGACATTTCGGGATCAAAGCACATTTGACTATCACTAAGGGCTGCAACAATCATTGCTCTTTTTGTGTTGTTCCAATTACACGTGGTCCAGAAGTTAGCCGGGAACCGGAAGATATTTTAGCAGAAGCTCAGCAGCTCATTTCAGTTGGAACCAAGGAAATTTGTTTGCTGGGTCAAAATGTAAATTCATACAAGGCAAACGGTGTGGATTTTGTTGAGCTTTTACATCGCCTTGACAAACTTGAAAATTTGGAGCGTCTGCGTTTTATTTCTCCGCATCCGAAAGATTTTCATGCAGTATTGGCTGATGCCTTTGTAACCTTACCCTCACTTTGTGAGCATCTACACCTTCCGCTGCAATCCGGATCGGATCGTATTCTCCGCGGGATGAGGCGCTGGTACACGATGGAAACGTTTTATGAAAAAGTGGCCTTGCTGCGGGATCGTCTACCGGAGGCCACGCTTTCGACAGATTTGATTGTGGGATTTCCCGGAGAAACGGAGGAAGAGTTTGAAATGACAATGGAGGCAGTACGTTCTGTATGCTTCGATTTGATTTACTCGTTTAAATATTCGTCGCGTCCTGGAACTCGTGCTGCAGAATATCCTGAACACCTTAGTGAAAACGAGAAATCAGAGCGACTCCGGACATTGCTGGAAACACAAGAAGAAATAGTTCAGAAAAAAAATGAAGCCCTGGTCGGTTCCATCCAGGAAGTTCTGATTGAAGGAAAGCATCACCGTAAAGAAAATACTGCAACCGGACGTACACGCGGCAACCACCCTGTTTCCATAATCAACTCCGCAACAAAAGTAGGAGACCTTTTGGCTGTCCGCATCACAGGTGCACAACCCAATTCTTTGGAAGCAGAACCAATTTCTACAAGCACGGATTCAGGATAATCTTCTCAAAAGCCCTACCGCCATTGTCTTATTAAGATTTACCGCATGTATCTGTACTCAATCTTTCTCAGTTTGAGGGCGTGTCTGTGGATTTGGTGCAGTACGAGGTGACAGTTTACGTCCGCATAAATCATGATCACTGTAATTAATTACACGGCGTAATGGTGGTTTTTCAGAGATGCGAATGCAGCTGTCCCCATGATTTTTCCAGACGGTTCCGCCACAGCCCAACACAGATGCTGTCCCTACCACAAAAATTATTTTCAGAAAATACCTGCGAAAAGTTAATATTTTTTGAGAGAAAAAATAATTAGATTGTTTTAACATGGGTATCAATTTCACTGTGTGAGGAATCTTGAGGTTTTCCTTTGCTTAAGGCAAACTCTTGTCTGAGATTTATTTCTAAAAATTTAGTAATCCGTTCTGAAGAAACTTTGTGTATATCTGGAAGAGCAATCTGGATGCCACGCTTTTTTAATCTGTTATTTGCGAGTGGTTGTGAACCGAATTGGCGTAGGTGTATCAAAAGAAACTGATCCGGATGTCGCGATCGCTGAAGTATTACTCTCAGCGGTTAAAAAGGCAAAACTTCCACAAGTAAATTGGGTGTTGGTTTTTTTTACTCCGGACCATTTTATACATGCAGGACGTTTACATGAATTGATCCGGGAGCAAACAAACTGCGAGTGCATCGCCGGTTGCAGCGGAGTGGGAGTTATTTCAGGAGAAAGAGAAATCTCAAGCGGTCCGGGATTGGTTTTAATGGCTGGGCATACTCCAGAATTGCATCTGCTTGCTTTAGCAAAATACCAGGAACTGGAGCACAGCGCAGGAGTTACTCAACAACTCCGTGAAACACTGGAGAGCTTTGGTGATGAGAATCTGCTCTTTTTCTTTTTTCCGGATGTTTATCAGCATCAGCCGCACAATTTTATCAATATGTTTAATTTTCTCAAAAACCACCCTTCTGTTTTTGGGGCAGGGTCGTGTAATGACGGCAACCAGGAAACTTCCATCCAATTCGGCCCAAATATTGTTACTCTCAATGGTGCAGGTGGATTGGCTTTAGCCGGAGTGCCTGAGTTTCGTGCAGGAGTAACTCAGTCCTGTGCTACCTTGGATGAACCTATGTTTGTCACCGAAATTAAGGATAATCTCATCCTCTCGCTTGACGGCAAACCGGCTCTGGAAGTGTTTACCGAAGTCGCAAAGGAGTTTGAGTTTCCAAATATGGAAGTGGCAGCACAGCAATTATTGCTCAGTTTTCCTCTGGATCCGGAACAACCTATTTTCACCGGAGAAGGGGCCCTGGCCAGAAATGTGACTGGAATTGATGTGACTTCTCAAGGCATCACCACATCACAAATTGTTCACCAAGGCGGCGTGGTTTCTTTTGCCTATCGCAGCAACAAAACTGCTGAAGATGATTTGCGGGCAATGCTCACCCGATTGAAAAACCAAAATGAGAAAATACCAACTTTTGGAGTTTACTTTAACTGCTCTTCTCGTGGCGAAGCGCTTTATGGGCGACCGAATGTGGATACGCAAATTATCCGGGAAATGCTCGGGCAGTTCCCTCTGATTGGTTTTTTTGGCAGTTATGAGTTGGCGCAGATGCCGCAAGGAGTACAGTTATACACTTACACAGGCGTTCTGGTTTTGGTTTATCTATAATAAATTTGGATCAATACCATTTCAATTGGATCATCAAATGAGTACTGCTTCCGAATAAATTCAAGGGCTATTCTCAAAAACTCAAATCTGTTTTAACTGACAGGGCCACTCAACAAGGCAGAGATAGAAAAACTTAACAAAATCTCGCAATTACATCCAAAAGCTACGAATACTTGCACACACGAAACAAATTTAAAATTTGTTGCAAACACAAATCGCGACCATCTAACTTGTCGAAAATCAAAATAAAACCATACACATTTCGTCAAAGGAGCACCTTGCAAAACTTACTGAATTGTTCTTCAGAGTTTCCACTAAAAAAGAAAGTTTTATTTTTGCATTATTTTTTAGGAATTGCCTTTGGGCTACTGCTCTCAGGATGTGGCTATGTTATTGAAGGAAGCAATCCTGTTTTGCCCAATGAAGCTCGAACTCTCGCACTTCTTCCCATCCAAAATCAGACTTTCAAAGCAGGTCTGGAAACCGATTTGGCCGAGCAGCTCAATCGCTTGCTGCGCTCAAACAGTTCCGTGAAAATAATGCCCTCAGGACAAGCCGACCTCAGGATGAGCATTACTTTGCTCAACTTGAAAACAACCTCTTCAGGGTTAAGCAAAGACCAGATTTCAACAGGAGTGAAGGTGATTATACAATGTCAGGTAATATTGGAAGACATGCGCAGTGGTAGCAAGGTCTGGGAGGAAGAAATGCTCCAGTTTAAACTTACTGAATCCGGAAGAAATGAAACGGACACTGTTTCCAGTTTTTCACTCTCTGGAAGCATACGTGAATTAATCAAACAAATTGCAAAAAAAATATATGATCGCCTCTTTACCACATTTTGAAATTGACGAACTGAAAATTATTCAAGAAAAAACTTTTCTGATCTGAAAAATTGATGTAAACTTGGTGCATATTTAACATTTATATATTAACGCATTCTTTCTGGAGATAATTGGAATGCAGGAAGCAAAGCTGGAAAAAATCAAGGTTCGTTTGGAAGAATTGCAAGCGGAAATACTTGGTGAATCTGAAGAAACAATACATGGAATGCAGGAAGAGAGTACGCTCTATCCTGACCCCAATGACCGAGCCTCGCTGGAAACCGAACACATCAATAATTTACGTATTCGTGATCGTGAACGTAAACTTCTTGGTAAGGTTGAAGAGGCCTTGGAACGTGTAGAAAATAAAACATTTGGTTACTGCGAAGAATGCGGTGAGGAAATTGATGAACAGCGATTGCTCATTCGACCTGTAACTACCTATTGTATTGTATGCAAAGAATCTCTTGAAGCAGTAGAAAATAAAAACTGATTCCGACCAAATCACTTCAAAGTTACATTCTCCTTTCTCACAAGAAAATAACTCAAAAAACAAAAAGGCGAGCCAACTCTCAGAGTCAACTCGCCTTTTTTAATCAGATAGGAATCTGAGCTAGAATTACATCATTCCGCCCATGCCTCCCATTCCGCCCATTCCACCCATGTCAGGTGCACCACCTGGCATTCCACCAGCTGCTGCTTTTTCCTCCGGAGCTTCATGAACGCCTGCCTCGGTAGTCAACAGCAATCCAGCTACAGATGCCGCATTCTCCAGAGCAGATCGAACGACTTTAGTCGGGTCAATGATTCCAGTTGAAATCATGTCAACATAAGTTTCATTTTCTGCATCAAAACCTTCGTTTGTGCTGCTTGCTTTTACTTTATCAACAATCAATGCACCCTCGAGTCCGGCATTAGCCACAATCTGACGCATAGGAGCTTCAAGAGCCTTAAGAACAATCTCAGCACCAACTTTTTGGTCGGCTTGTTTTATGCCTTTTATAGTCTTTTCAACAGTATCTAGGGCACGCAACAGAGCGACTCCACCTCCTGGAACGATACCTTCTTCAACAGCAGCGCGAGTTGCGTGCAGGGCATCCTCTACTCGAGCCTTTTTCTCTTTCATCTCGATTTCAGTTGCAGCTCCGACGTTAATTACAGCTACACCGCCAGCTAATTTGGCTAATCGCTCCTGCAGCTTTTCACGGTCATAGTCAGAAGATGTGTCTTCGATCTGAGCTCGAATTTGACTTATGCGGGATTTGATACTTGCAGAATCGCCTCCACCGTCAATAACCGTTGCATTGTCTTTATCCACAACCACAGTCTTTGCTTGCCCAAGTTTGGCCAGAGTCAGGTCTTCGAGTTTCATACCCATATCTTCTGAAACTACTGTTCCTCCAGTGAGGATGGCAAGATCTTCCAACATGGCTTTTCGACGATCACCGAAGCCCGGAGCTTTAACAGCCACACACTTCAAAGTACCACGAAGTTTGTTGACAACAAGGGTTGCCAAAGCCTCTCCTTCAACATCTTCTGCTACGATCAGGAAGGGGTTGCCTGTCTTGGCTATTTGCTCAATTGCAGGAAGAATGTCCTTCATGTTGCTGACCTTTTTTTCCACCAAGATGATGTACGGATCTTCCATGACCACTTCCATCCGCTCGGAATCAGTGACAAAGTATGGAGAAAGATAGCCGCGATCAAACTGCATTCCCTCTACAACTTCCAAACTGGTTTCAGCAGTCTTTGCTTCTTCAATGGTGATCACACCGTCCTTACCTACTTTTTCCATGGATTCAGCAATAATGTCACCAATTGTGGAGTCATTGTTTGCTGAAACTGTGCCTACTTGAGCGATTTCTTTGGATTCTGAGACTGACTTGGAAATGCTGTGTAACTTCCCAATTGCAGCCGCAACAGCTTGTTCAATTCCACGCTTGAGATCCATTGGGTTAGCTCCTGCAGCCAGGTTGCGATGACCTTCTGTCACAATTGCTTGTGCTAACACAGTTGCTGTGGTTGTTCCATCACCAGCAACATCAGAAGTTTTTGACGCAACTTCTTTAACCATCTGCGCACCCATATTCTCCAGCTTATCTTCCAATTCTATTTCCTTCGCAACGGTCACACCGTCTTTAGTAACCAGTGGAGCACCAAAAGATTTATCTATTAAAACATTCCGACCTTTCGGTCCTAATGTCACTTTGACTGCACTTGATAAGGCATTTACGCCTTTAAGCAGTTTTTCGCGGTTTTCTGCTGCAAAAATAACTTGTTTTGCCATACTTTTTCTCTATGTTTATGTGTTAAGTGTTTTTCAGTATCTGTAATTAAGCCAAAACGCCAAGGATGTCGTCCTCACGCATGATTATATAATCTTCGCCATCGACTTTTACCTCGGTGCCTCCATACTTACTGAACAAAATTTTATCACCTTTTTTTACTCCCATCTCTTGAATGGAACCATTGTCAAGGCGTTTACCTGGGCCAACTGCGACCACTTCACCTTCTTGAGGCTTTTCTTTAGCTGTATCCGGAATAATGATGCCGGAAGCTGTCTTTTCTTCGGCTTCGACGCGCTTAACAAGCACGCGGTCCTGTAAGGGACGAATCATAGTTCTCCTTTTAGGATTATAATTAATTAAATAAATTGAGCTTCAACAACAATAAGCGTATGCTAAGCAGTTTAAGTGAATCAGAAATCCAATATTGATTCGATTATTGAAGTATAGCTTAATAAATAAGCAAATGCAAGAAAAAAATAGCACTCAGTGGCGAGTAGTGCTAATTTTTTACTTTTCCGGAATTCAAAGTATAGAGCAAGTTTGCTTTGAGCATGTTGCTATCTTTCTTTATTAATTGAAAATATTATCATTATTATGAAAAACTCGTTAAGTTTTGCTTCCTGAAAAAACGGGAAGGACAAACAAGTGTGGCATTTTGACTTTTTACGAGTTCATCTTTTTTAGACTCAGAATAATTTTATTACATGGACAAAAAAACGGATCTACAGCAAATCCGGCTTGGAAAGCTGGAAAAAATTCGTGAGCTAGGAACAGAACCCTACCCCTACTCATTTCAGAGAAGCCACACTGTTCCGGAGATTTTTGAACAAGCAGAAGAGTTGTTAAAAAACCAAGAAAAAATAACTATTGCCGGACGCTTGCTCGCAGTGCGAGGCAAGGGCAAAGTCAGTTTTGGTAACATTCAAGCTCAGCACAAACGCATCCAAATATATGTGCGGCTTGATGCAGTCGGAGATTCTGCTTTCGAAATGTTTAAGCTATGTGACATCGGCGATCATCTCGGTGTTTCCGGAACATTGATACACACCAAAACCGGAGAGCTTACTTTAAGGGCAAGCTCTGTTTCATTGCTCTCTAAATCGATTCGCCCTATACCAATGCCGAAGGTAGAGGAAAAGGATGGAGAACGTATTGTACACGATGAAGTTACAGACATAGAATTTCGCTATCGACAGCGCTATGTAGATTTAATTTTAAATCCACAAGTATCAGAAGTTTTCCAAAAGCGCGCCTTAATATTCCAGACTATTCGTGACTATTTGCGGGAAGAAGGTTTTTTGGAAGTAGAAACTCCAATACTTCAATCAGTTTACGGAGGGGCAAATGCTACCCCTTTCGTTACTCATCACAAGGCACTGGATCAAAATTTTTATTTGCGGATTTCCAATGAGTTATATTTGAAAAGACTCATTGCCGGAGGGTTTGACGCAGTTTTTGAATTTGTCAAAGATTTCCGGAACGAGGGGATAGACCGGACCCATAACCCGGAATTTTCGGCACTAGAATTTTATCAGGCCTATGTCGATTACAATGAAATAATGCGCCACACAGAAAATATCTGCGAGTGCTGCGCGCTTGCAGTCAACGGCAGTACAGAATTTCAATATGATGGACAAACTATAGATGTAAAAGTGCCGTGGCCGCGTTTAAGTATGCTGGAAGCAATTAAAAGATTGGGTGGTATTTCGTTCGCAAAAATGAGTGACGCAGAAGTGCAAATTTTACTTAAAGAAAACGGATGGGAACTTAATGGTGATTATAATCGGGGATTGGCAACCCAGCTTGTGTTTGAAGAAACCTGTGAAACTCAGCTTATTCAGCCGACTTTTATCACCGATCATCCAAAGGAAACCAGCCCGTTATGCAAACAAAATCGTGAAAATCCAGAATTACTTGAGCGATTTGAAGTCTTCATCAACGGCTGGGAAATTGCTAATGCTTATTCGGAACTCAACGATCCTGTGATTCAGCGGCGATTGATGGAGGAACAAGTCGAGCGTGGACGCGGTGGAGAAAAAGAAACACATCCATTGGACGAAGATTTTTTACGGGCGATGGAATACGGAATGCCGCCGATGGGAGGAGTTGGTATTGGAATCGACCGGATAGTGATGCTGTTAACTGGACAATCGACTATTCGAGACGTCATTTTTTTTCCAACCATGCGTCCTAAAGCGTGAGGAGGGCATATGTCAAAAACAATGTCAGAAAAAACAACTACAGCAAAAATCAAACTCTCAGTTGCAGATTTGGATTTTGAAAAACAAGGCGGCCTGCTTCCTGTGGTTGCGCAAGACGTAAGTACCGGAGCAGTTCTGATGATGGCTTACGCCAATCAGGAGGCCGTGCAAAAAACTCAGGAATCAGGATTTGCACACTATTGGTCACGTTCTCGTGGTGCTCTCTGGAAAAAAGGAGAAAGTTCAGGTCACTTGCAGAAAATTGTGGAGGTACTGGTGGATTGTGATCAAGATACCCTGCTTTACAGAGTCCATCAATCTGGGGTTGCTTGTCATACTGGTAGGCCGACCTGCTTTTTCCAGGAATTGACGATTAAAATAAAGGATAAATAACAATGAACTGGGACATCAAACTCAATGAAGAAGTAGATCTGTTGAGGGAATCGGTCCGGCAGTTTGCCGAAAAATGCATTGCACCGATTGCTGATGACATAGACCGCAGTAACGAATTCCCACAGCATTTGTGGAGAGAGCTCGGAGATTTGGGATTATTGGGGATGACAGTTCCGGAAGAATACGGAGGTTCCGGGATGTCTTATTTAGCTCACTTAGTAGCAGTTGAGGAAATTTCAAGAGCCTCGGCTTCCTTAGGATTGTCCTATGGAGCTCATTCTAATTTGTGCCTCAATCAGCTCAAGCTCCATGGCAGCCAAGAGCAAAAACAAAAATACCTTCCCAAACTTTGCTCGGGGGAGCATATAGGTGCATTGGCCATGTCTGAACCCGGAGCAGGGTCGGATGTGGTAGGCTCAATGGCCTGTCACGCAGAAAAGAAAGGAGACCACTGGATTGCAAATGGTTCGAAAATGTGGATCACAAATGGTCCTGATGCTGATGTGTTGATCGTATACATGCGTACTGCCCCTAAAGATCTGGGATCAAAAGCCATGACGGCATTCCTGGTTGTAAAAGGAATGAAGGGATTTTCGACGGCTCAAAAATTGGACAAACTCGGCATGCGTGGTTCCAATACATGTGAGCTTGTTTTTAAAGATTGTGAAATCCCAGCTGAAAACATGCTTTGTGAAGTCAATCACGGTGTAAAAGTGTTGATGAGCGGACTGAATTTGGAGCGAGTTGTTCTTTCCGGTGGACCACTCGGCATCATGCAGGCTGCCCTCGATGTGACTTTACCATATGTTCATGAACGTGAACAATTTGACCGTCCGATAGGAATGTTTGAATTGATGCAGGGAAAAATCGCAGACATGTACACAGCACTTCAATCTTCACGCGCTTTTTGCTACCGAGTTGCAGATAATTGTGACAAAAATCAAGTTTCACGCCGAGACACTGCGTCTTGTATAATGTTGGCTTCAGAAAATGCAGTCAGGGTATCATTGGAAGCGATTCAGGCTTTGGGCGGAAACGGCTACATTAATGATTATCCAACCGGACGCCTCTTGCGTGACGCAAAACTCTATGACATTGGGGCGGGAACCAATGAAATTCGTAGGATGCTAATAGGAAGGGAACTTTTTGATGAGACTGCTACATCGATTTGACTTAACTAAATTTAAAGAATCATAATAATCTTACTGATAAACAACTGAAGCCTAGAAAAATTCTGCAGCATCAATTTGCAGGTTAAACTCCACAATCAATTCATCAATTTGTGGTGCAAGGGAAAAGATATTATTCCAATATGCATCATGGTCATACCATTGTTCATTCAACTCATCCAATTCACGCCCTTGCTGCTCAATCCAGGTGAAATATTTGAGGTTATGAACCCTTTTCTTTTCATAATGCGTTAATTCGAGCATATTTTCAATTCCAGAGTCCATCAGCAGTTGAACATCTTTGTGTGCATCAATGTTGGTGTATTCACCTCGATCCGCAGCCAATTCTTCAACACGTGAACCATAGAGTTCCATGGAGTCAGTGAGAATTGTTACCACATAATCATCTTCCGTCAACTCATAATATTTTGCAAATTTAATTGCTGCAATCACATTTCCAATTCCAGAAATCCCCAACAAGTCCAGTTGATTCACAAAATCAGAATCAACTCCATAATGTGCCAAACAGTCCCTCCCGGATGCTTCATTGAAAAGTCTAAGCAACCGGACCGCAGCCTCATCATCAACTCCAATCACCACGTCTGTGTTTTTGCAATCATGAATCCACGGCACATGCTTATCTCCGATTCCTTCGATACGATGATCGCCAAAGCCGTTGTTCAGCAAAGTCGGACATTGCAGAGCTTCCGCAACAGCCAATTTTGATCCCGGAAATCTATCTTTCAAATAATATCCAAAGGCCATTGATCCTGCTGAACCTGAAGAGGAAATTGCGCCGGCTACTTTACAATTTGGCCCCATTTCCTGCTTCAGAGCTTCTTCTGCCGCTGTGCCTGTTACCATATAATGCCAAAGCGGATTACCAAATTCTTCGAATTGATTAAAAATCTGGATGTCGTTTCGCGTGCTTTTCAGTTCCCAGCATTTGTCAAAAATTTCCTTCACATTACTTTCACAACCCGGTGTCGTAATCACTTCTCCAGCCACTTTCTCCAGCCAGTCAAAACGTTCGCGTGACATGTTTTCCGGTAAAATCGCAATCGAATCGCAGCCCAGCAGCGAAGAGACATAAGCACCACCTCTGCAGTAATTCCCAGTGGAGGGCCATACAGCTTTAGTTTCTGCAGGACTGAATTTACCTGTTGTCAAAGCAGGTGCCAAACATCCATACGTTGCTCCCACTTTGTGTGCTCCGGTTGGAAACCACTTGCCGACCAATGCGATAATTTTCGCCTTGACTCCAGAAAGCTCTGGAGGAATTACAACATAATTCACTTCACCGAAACCTCCACCTTCAGATACAGGTTCATTTTTCCAGGTAATACGAAACAAATTACTGGGATGAGTTTCCCACAAACCGATGTTTTTCAGTCCATCTTTGATTTCACCAGAAATCGTTTCCGGATTCTGCATCTGTCCGAAAGTAGGAAGTTTGATATTCCGTTCCTTACAGTGTTTTGCGTTTTGCTGCATTGTTACTTCATTAATTTTCAAATCAATCATATTATTTTTATTAAAAGTTGAATGTTTAAGCGATTCCGTTATAGAAAATTTCATCAAGAGAATTAATGGTTTTTTCAGGAATAACAATATTATTTGCTGCAGAATTAATATCTTTCAATCCATTTCCGGTGAGCAAAACCACACACGTTTCACTGGAGTCTAAGATTGGTTTCTGTTTAAGAAAACCAGCATATGCCGCGGCGGCAGCCGGTTCAGAGAAAAGTCCACAGGCCGAAGAAAGCTCTTTTTGGGCAGATAAAATTTCTTCGTCTGTGACAGTAACGCATCTTCCGTTGTAAGCTTTCAAATTTTTCAGTGCCAGACGACCGTTGCTTGGTACGTCGACAGAAATTGAGTCCGCAACAGTTTTTGCAGACCGCCCATCAAAAACTCCGGATTCCAGCGCACGGTAAATTGCTGAACTACCGGATGCCTGTATCGCGTGTACGACAGGTATTTTGGCTAACCGCCCAAGTTGCAGCAAGTCCCGAAACCCTTTGTAAATTCCAGACAGAATCACTCCGTCACCGACTCCGACAAAAACATGATCCGGAGATTTTTTGAGCTGGTTGAAAAGCTCAAGAGATACAGTTTTTTTACCTTCAATAGTCATTGGATTATAAGCAGTGTTACGGTTCATTCCACCACGAGTTTGAGAATATTCCAGTGAAAGTGAAAAGGCCTGATCATAATTTTTCTCTGCAAGCACCACATCTGCACCATATTGAAGGGCTTGGATCATTTTTGCCGGAGGTGCCGTTTTCGGCAAAAAGAGCTTCACTTTCAGACCAGCCGCAGCACCGACTCCGGCCATGGAAGACCCTGCATTTCCTGTCGAAGCTACCACTACTTCACCAAGCCCGTGCCTGCGGGCAAAAGCAGCTACCAAAAAAGAAGCCCTATCTTTCAATGAGCCGGTAGGATTAACTCCATCATCTTTCAAATACAATTCTGGAAAAGCATATTTTTCCAAAAGATTTCCCGGATGCCATAGAGGAGTATTCCCAACAGGTATTGTTGGAAAGAATTGTCGCTCTACCGGCAAAAAGTCCATCGGATCTTGACTGGACAAAGTGCCTTTCAGTTCCACTTCCAGAACCCCGCTCAGCGGCTGTCCGGGCTCATGCGTGGAAGAGCATTCAGGACACAACATCAGTTCCGGGTCGATTTCATAAGTTGCATCGCACAGACTGCATTTGTAGTTAAAGGTCAGCAAAAATTGTCTCTTCTCTAATTTGGGGTTATAGCAGCAAAATCTAATAATTTCTCCGCCAGAAGCATACTAATATCACGGTTAAAAAAACGAGTAAATTTTTTTAGAGAAACTGATATTTCTTAATAGATGAGTAACCGAACTCCAGTGTTTGGTTAGGAAAAAGTTCCTCCAGCTCTTCAATTAATGCTGAAGCAAAACTGATTCGCTCTTCCGGAGTGATAATTACAGAAGCAGCGTCAGGGGTTTGAATTGTAATAGTGAAAGTCTTGTCTCCGGAATATTTTTGCAATGTGTTCCTGAGTAAACTAATGGAGTCCTGATTCAAAGGTTCTGAGCCAATTTTGAACGACATGCTTTTTGCTTCGGTTTCCCTGATTCTACTCAGTTGGTGTACTTTGTCCACAAACAAACCCACTTCGTCACCCCTATAATTAACCCGTCCAGTGATCAGAAGCGGTTCGTCGCTTTCCAGCAATTCTCCCGCCTCCTCGTAAACAGAGGCAAAGACAGGAAACTCAAGTGTTCCCCGCATATCTTCCAGTGTGATTATGGCAAATTTTGTATTACTTTGATTCAAACGGACGGTGTTATTGACAATAATTCCGGCCAAAGATACCTTGTCTTTTTCTGCATGCAACCCCTCTTTCATTTTAGCAGTGGTCGTAGCAAGAATTTTAATTTCTGAGGCATAACTGTCCAGCGGATGCCCCGAAACATAAAATCCGAGTGCCGCCTTTTCTTGATTTAATCGTTCCCGTTTAGGCCAGGTGCGGACTTCAGGAAATTCAAGCTGGGTTTCAGTAGCTTTGGCATCGCCTGCATCCATCAGTCCGAACAAAGAATCCTGCGAAGGATCTTCAGCACGCTGGAATTCCTGGGCTAAATGAAAGGCACTGTCGAGTGCAGCAAATAGCTGAGAACGATTTCCATGCAGTGAATCAAAGGCTCCGCATTTGACTAGGGTTTCAAACATTCGTCTATTGATATCCTTTAAATCAACTTTTTTCATAAATTCCATGAAATCAGTTAATTGTCCATGTTCATTCCGTGCCTTCAAAATAGCATCAACAGCTTTTCCACCAACATTTTTTACTGCATTCAAACCAAAACGAATAACTTCAACTCTTGCCTCCCGGCGCAGCCATGCAGAAAATGGAGACTGATAATCAAAAATTTCCGTTTTGGGTTTTTCCGGAAGATCCGGTGACAAGTTTTGAGTTTTGAGTTCCTGTTTAATGGATTCTGTGGTTTTTGCAATTAGATTCAGGAATTCATCTTCATCCTTGAAATCATAATTTTTTAACCTTTTTAAAGACATCCGGAGTGGTTCCAGCCATTCTTCAGAAACTGCTTCTCTGTCAGGATTGATGCCACTGAAATCACGTTCAAAATGTACTAGTGTTCTTACTGAGATCCTGAACTCAGTAGGTGCAACCGTAAAAGTTTTTGCGCTATGATTTACATCCGGAGGTAATACCTTAACTCCCATAGCCTTACATTCACTGATGTAACTGATAATGTTGTCTTGATTGTTGATTGAACCATTGAATAATGCGGCCATCAGCTGCACTGGATAGTGTGCCTTGAGATAAGCAGTTTGATAGGAAATCAAGCCATAGGCTACACTGTGAGACTTATTAAAACCGTATCCAGAAAAATAATTAATTGTGTCAAATATTTCATTGGCTTTTTCTTCTGGAGTGCTGGCTTGGGGACATTGTTCAACAAACTCCGGGTTTTTCAGGCACCCTTCCACAAATTGTAAACGCTGTTCCGCCAAAACTTCAGGGGTCTTTTTACCAATCGCACGACGCAATAAATCCGCTTGCCCCAACGAAAATCCAGCAAGAACCTGCACACCTTGAATAATTTGCTCCTGGTAGACAAGTACACCATATGTTTCCCTCAAAATATCTGCCATCAGCGGGTGAGGATAAACAACTCGCTTCCGCCCATGTTTGCACTGCACAAAATCTTCTACCATTCCTGAACCAAGCGGACCCGGTCGATAAAGTGCCAGAATCGCGACAATATCTTCAAAAACTGAGGGCTGCATATTTGCTACTAACCTTTTCATGCCTGACGATTCAAGCTGGAACACACCAATAGTATCTGCCCTGCATAATAAATCAAAAGTTAAGGGATCGTCCATAGGTATACTGGTGATGTCGATACTAGCTGAACCCGGACGGCTTTTAGTGATCAAGTCGAGCGTATTTTCAATGGTGGAAAGATTTTGCAAACCAAGAAAATCAAACTTGACCGCACCCTGGTCTTCTGCATATTTCATCGGATACATCGACTGCAGTGCGCCTTCTTTTCCGGTGCAAACAGGCATCACTTTACGAATATCCTGATCCATGATAATCATTCCGGCGGCATGCGTTCCCAAATGAGTGTTCAAATCTTCAAGTTGCCTGCCGAATCTGATCAGACGTTGTTCATTTTCACTACCTTCAGCAGCAAGTAATGCCAATTTCGGTTCTTTATCGAGAGCCTGATTCAGTGTGATATTTAAATCATTCGGAATCAATTTTGCGATTTTATCTGCTTCCGAATAAGGAAAATCCAACACTCGAGCTACACCACGCACTACTGCTTTCGCTTTGAGTGAACCAAAGGTAGATATTTGGCAGACATTTTTTTCACCATATTTTTCACGCACATGCTCTATTACTTTTTCTCGGCCCTCGACATCAAAATCAATATCAAAATCCGGCAGGCTGACACGGTATGGATTAAGAAAACGCTCAAATAGTAACCCGTAACGCAGTGGATCAACGTCAGTAATAAGCAAAGCATAAGCTACCAAAGAACCTGCTCCAGAGCCTCGCCCGGGACCAACTGAAACACCATTTTCTTTCGACCATTTGATAAACTCAGATACAATCAAAAAATATCCAGGAAATTTCATTTGAATAATAACGTCCAGTTCAAAGTTTAGACGCTCAAGATAGGGTTTCTGAAATTCCTCAAACGATCCATCTGGAGCATAAAGCTTATAAAGTTTTTCTAGACGTAATTTCAGACCTTTTCCGGCATCATCCCGCAATTTTGAATCAAGAGTTTCATTTTCTCTTGTGGAAATTTGTGGCAAATAAAATTTTGTATTTTCCAGTGACAATTCGCATTGCTCTGCAATTTTACTTGTATTATCCAAAGCAATCAGTGGAAGCTCCGCAAAAGCAGTCAGCATTTCTTCAGGACTTTTTAAGTAACGCTGGTTTCCTAGCTGTGGAGGAACTCCTTCATCGGTGATTCTGCGCTGTAAGCCCATCAGCCAGAGAATGTACTGCGCCTCTGCTTCTTCAGAACTAAGATAAAGACAATCGTTTGTGCCAACAAGTGGAATGTCGAGCTCATGCCCCAAACGGATTAACTGCTTGTTCAATTCCAGTTGTTCCTGAAGTCCAGTATTCTGCAGCTCAATGTAATAACGTCCAGCAAAAACGTCTCGATACCACAGCGCAACACGACGTGCCTCATCTGAACGTCCATCAAGAAAATGCCGGTTTATTTCACCATTCATTCCGCCACTAAGCGCAATCAAACCTTCGTTATATTTTTCCAGCAACTGATGATTGATACAGGGAACCCCATTGACCTTTCCCTCTGTGTAACTAAGACTTACCAAAAACCCAAGATTGTGATAGCCCTGTCGATTTTGACAAAGAAATTGTGTCTGTCTAAGGTTGTTGTTTTTTCGTCCGGACCCGCTGGGTGCTTCCGGAGAGTCACAATCAATAACTGATGCACCCACTCCGATAAGCGGCTTCAAGCCTGATTCCCTTAAAGCATGATAAAACTCAATAACTCCAAACATGTTCCCATGATCGGTAATGGCACAAGATTCAAAACCTTTATTTTTGAGGGCAGTTACCAAATCTTTAATACGAATTGCTCCCTCAAGCAGGGAGTATTGCGTGTGAAGATGAAGGTGGGCAAACATGAGAATATAGATTGTTGTTGGAGGAGTAATCAATAAGCATCTTACATTATATTATTTTTACGGGCAAGATTGTTATGATCTTCAGGTCCGGAATTTAGTTCTGATTTATGATTTGTGTTCAAGTTAGCAAATTTACGACAAATCAAAGTTATCTGAAACTGATATTTGAAGTTTTTTAGAGTTGTCAACTCAACTCTCTTAAGGTAGGCTTTGGTACAGGAAAAAACCACTTTCGGTCTCGAGATAATTAAGATTTTTCTGCTTTTTTATAAGACACAGTTGCTGATGTTAAAGTATTTTCGACCAGATAAACTTGAAGACGCACTTGTTGCGTTGAGTGAATATCCATTGACTCTGCTGGCAGGAGGTACCGATTTTTATCCTGCCAGAGTCGGAAAGCCAATCACCGAAAAAGTACTCGATTTAACTGGAATCCAAGGTCTTCGTTCCATTCAACAAACAGATGAAGGCTTTTCTCTTGGTGCGTTAACCACATGGACAGACATCATTCAGGCCGAATTACCATCTGCATTCGATGGTCTGAAGAAAGCCGCAAAAACGATTGGTGGGATTCAGACTCAAAATGCTGGAACACTTTGCGGTAATATCTGTAATGCATCTCCTGCAGCAGACAGCGTACCAAATTTAATGGCACTGGATGCAAAGGTAGAACTGAAGTCCATGCAAGGTATTAGAACACTATCCCTGGAGGAATTCATTCTCGGAAATAGAAAGACCGCAAAAAAACAGGATGAACTCGTCAGCAATATATTCGTTCCTCATCCCGGAAAAAATGCATTCGGTAATTTTGAGAAACTAGGAATACGAGCATATCTTGTAATTTCGATTGTAATGGTAGGAGTGGTTGCCGAATTGAATGAACAAGATGAGATTTTGAATCTCAAAGTTGCTGTTGGTGCTTGTTCACCTGTGGCGCAACGGCTCCGGCTGCTAGAAAAGGAATGTGTTGGACAAAGACTCAAATCTATAGAGATTCATCCCAAGCACTTGGAATTATTGGATCCGATCGATGATGTGCGTGCTTCAGCGAATTATAGAAATGCCGTCGTTCCAGAGTTATTGAAACGTGCTATCACGGGAGTTGTTTAAATATGATTACAGCTGAAAAAATCACCGTTTCATTCATTCTGAACGACACTCCACAAACTCTTTCTGTTAACCCACTTCGCCGTTTTTCTGATGTACTCCGAGAGGATTTGTGCTTGACTGGAACCAAAGTTGGTTGTGATGCAGGGGACTGTGGGGCTTGTACAATCCTAATTGACGGAAAGCAGCACAATGCCTGTTTGACGGCAATCGGACAGGTGGGGGGCCGTAAGGTCCGTACCGTAGAAGGACTTTCAAAAAATGGAGAACTGACACCACTTCAACAAGCATTTCTTGACGAAGGCGCAGCTCAGTGCGGTATTTGCACCCCAGGAATGTTGATGGCGGCGCAATCCTTGTTGTACAAAACTTCAAACCCGTCAGAACAACAAGTGCTCGACGCGCTCGGCGGCGTCTTGTGCCGCTGTACCGGATACACGAAAATAGTTCAAGCCGTACTCAAAGCAGGGCAGGATCAGTCTTCTCCGCCGGTTCCAAAATCCGGAAATGCTGTCGGCACCCGCATGGTAAAAGTCGATGGGCGCAAAAAAATCACCGGAGAAGAAATTTTCGGTGCAGACCAGGCTCCGGATGATTCACTTTGGCTTAGAGCCATCCGTTCCCCACACCCACGTGCAAAATTCACATATGATGACCCGGAAAAAGTACTGCAGAAATATCCCGGTTTGGTCAAAGTTTTGACCGCAGACGACGTGCCGGGAAACAATGGCTTCGGCATCTATCCACACATCAAAGATCAACCCGTTTTAGCGAAAAACCACGTGCGTTTCCGAGGAGAAGCCGTGCTTGCATTGGTTGGTGACCAGGTAAGTGTTGACTGTGTGAGCGAAGAGGATTTGGGATTGAGTTGGGAACCCCTAGAAGCCATCCGCGGTTTGGATGGTGCTCTAGCAGGAAATTTGGAACCAGTACAAGCTCAATTTCCTGACAATACTCTGTCCAGGGGCTACGTGAAAAAAAGTGATGTTGAAAAAGGGTTTTCAGAGTCATATGCTGTCGCCGAAGGAATCTGGACCACTTCAGCAATTGAGCACGGATACATTGAGCCTGAAGCAGGATATGCCTGCAAGGTTGGGAAAAACTTGGAAATCTTTGTCTGCACACAAACACCGTTCATGGATCAGGAAGAAGTGGCGCAAGTACTGGGCATTGAGCCGAAACAGATTCGGATTATTCCCTCTGCAGTCGGTGGTGGCTTTGGTGGGAAACTGGATATTTCACTACAACCTTTGGTTGCGGTTGCAGCTTGGATTCTCGATCGTCCAGTGCGTTGTATTTACACTCGTCCTGAATCTCTGGCCTCAACCACCAAAAGACATCCTGTACGCATGAATGCAAAAGCCGGTTGCACCCGTGAAGGAAAATTGACTGCCTTTGAATATCGAGGGGATTTTAATACAGGAGCCTATGCTTCCTGGGGGCCAACAGTTGCGGATAGGGTTCCAATTCACTGCACCGGACCTTATTTCGTTCCTAATGTGCTTTCCCAAACCAGAGCATTGTTCACCAACGAATCACCTTCAGGGGCTTTCCGTGGATTCGGTACCCCCCAGGCCGCCATTGCTCATGAAGCGCTAATGGACGCACTGGCTGAAAAGATTGGCATGGATGCTCTAGAGTTTCGGATAAAGAACGCTCTCCGGAAAGGAGACCGAACCGCCACCGGCCAGTTACTTGAAAATAGTGTGGGACAGGTGGAGTGTTTAGAATCTCTTAAAAGTCGTTGGATCAAATGGCGCAAAGAGGCAAAAGAGTTCAATAAAAAAACTGCTAATACAAAACGAGGGATCGGTACAGGATGTGTTTGGTATGGATGCGGAAACACTTCAATGTCGAACCCTTCCACGATGTGTGTCGGTATAAATGCTGAAGGCAAAGTTACTTTGTATAATGGAGCAATGGATATCGGACAGGGAGCAAACACTATCATGGTTCAAATTTGTGCGGATGCCCTGGGCATTCCAGCATCTCAATTTGATCTAGTGATGGGTGACACAGACCTTACCGCAGATGCAGGAAAAACTTCTGCATCTAGACAAACTTTTGTGTCCGGAAAAGCAGCTCAACTCGCAGGAGAACATTTAAGAGCACAAATCATTCATCATGCAGAAGCTTCTGAAAAAGCGACTATTCACATTGAGGGGGAAAAACTAATAGCAAAAGATGACTCTGGTGAGCATGTGATTCTTCTCTCTGACATTTTACCCCAAATAAGTGGTGATGTACTCACGGGCAAGGGAACCTTTGATCCACCTACAACACATCTCGATGAAAATCGTCAAGGCAATCCATATGCAACTTACGGATTCGGAGCACATATAGCTGAAGTTGAAGTGGACACTTTATTAGGAACAACTAAAGTTCTGAGACTTGCCGCTGCACATGATGTCGGGAAAACCATCAATCCAACTCAGGTAGAAGGGCAGATTCATGGTGGAATCGCACAAGGGTTAGGATTGGCCCTAATGGAAGAGTACATACAAAAGGTCAGTGAAAATCTGCACGATTATCTTATGCCGACAGTTGGCGATATGCCGGAAATCGAGGTAATCTTGATTGAGGATCCGGAACCGTTGGGACCATACGGGGCCAAAGGAATTGGTGAACATGCATTGATTCCAACAGCACCTGCAATCCTAGGTGCTATTAAGCACGCCACCGGAGTTTCTATCCATCATGTTCCAGCGACACCTGACTGCGTTCTTGCTACACTTCAAAAAGCAGGAAAAAATGGTTAGTAATTCTGAAGAAAAGAGTACATCTTCTGAAAAAGTCAATTGCGATGCCTGTCCGATTCTGTGCAGAATTAGCCCAGGGAAAACCGGATCATGTGACCGCTATGGCAACTTTAACGGGAAACTTCAACGGATAGATCCCGTAATCCTTACTCAAAATGTAATTGACCAAAATGAAGCAGTTGTTCCTTTTGAAAAACAAACAAAAAAGTGGGACGGCTCCGTCTTGAATCCAGAATCAATTTTTCCAACTGCTTTAGGGGCAGGCACCACATATCCGGATTACAAACCAGCACCTTTTATTATTGCGAGCAGACATCATGATGTGGATATGGTCACCGTGGTTACAGAAGGCATCTTCAGTTATTGTAGCTATAAAATAAAAATCGATACTGATCGTTACGTTGGACCGGAAAAAGCCTCCGTTCGTTGTCAAGGCGAAGAGGTTGGACACGTTATTACAGCTGAATATGGTTCACAGATGCTCTCTCTTGGAGGAGTTCATCATTTGACAGGAGGCAGCAAGCAAGAAGGGAGAGTTACCTGCCAAATGATGATGGACCTGGGAAATAAAAAATCTGTAGAATTTGAAGTTGATGAAGGCTCCAGACTGGTCATTAAAGCGGGTTCAGCTCCAATCATAGATGGTGAACAGGAGGAGAGAATGCGTGTAGGCTGTGGTTCTGCAACAATCGGAATCTTTGCAAAACAGTGGCATGGACATGTTGATGAAGTGATTGTAGTGGATGAACACATAACCGGCATGCTTTCAGAACATCAGGCAGGTCGCTTTTTAGGCATGGAACCTTCCGGAATCAGGGTCCGCGGTCGGCGTTCCACTCCTGGAAGATATTTTCAGGTAGCTAATCCAGGGCACGGCTGGGGAGGGACCGATATTTCCAATCCTCTTGAAATCATAGATCGTATTAAAAAAGGTGTCACATATCCAGGTTTGAGATTGTTAATGGTGAGTACAACTGGTGAAGATGCAACTTATTTTGTTTTTGACGAAAATCTCAAACCTTGTGAACAAAAAATGCCAAAGATTCTTCAAAAAGTAGTGGATAGAATTGGAGAAAACTGTGAACCTGCTTGCTCAAGTGTACTTTTCATGGCAGGAGCCGGTGGTAGTTTGAGAGCAGGTGTCACTGAAAACCCTGTTAGCCTTACTCGATCTGTTCAAAATTTATTAACTAGAATAACATGCGGAGGGGCTCCTGTATATGTCTGGCCTGGTGGAGGAATCACGATCATGGTCGATGTAACAAAAATGCCTGAAAATTCTTTTGGTAGTGTCCCTACCCCAGCTATAGTGGCTCCGATTGAATTCACAATGAACCTCTCAGACTTTGAAGCCCTAGGCGGACACATGGAGCAAGTTCAATATTTGGAAGACCTCACCCAACAAAGAGAAACACTAATTGCTCAATGGAACCAAGATAACCCTTGGCCTTACAATTAACTCTAAATATTTTATTAACAAAATTTATTGAAGGACCAGATCAAATAAATGCAGGAAACTAATGCTGAACCGCTGCCGAGGAATGATCGTCTTTATTTGCAGCACGGACCAATTGACATAATTGCTCATGTCGAAGCTCCAGAAGAGATACGCCTACACTTGTACTCCTGTGCCAAAAATCGTTTCAATACAATCTTGGATGAACTGGTTGCCGAATTGGATTTGCTGAGGCTCCCATGGAGCATCAATAATCCTGTTCCACAAGGCAGCATTGCTCAGAAAATGCTGGCTGCTGTGAGTGATTCGCAGGTTTTTATCACACCAATGGCAGCAGTAGCCGGCTCAGTGGCAGATGAGGTTCTCAATACGTTGTTGTTTGAAGCAAAAAAACAAGATTCTTTTCTGAAGCATATACAGAAAATGTATGTAAATAACGGTGGGGATATTGCTTTTTGGTTGAACCAAGGTTCTTCGTATTCTCTAGGAGTAGTTGATAATGCTGAAATACCGGAATTAAACACCAAAGTATGCCTCCCATACGAAAGCCCAGTCCGTGGTATTGCAACATCTGGCTGGCGCGGGCGCTCTCTAAGTCTAGGCATTGCTGATGCTGTAACAGTATTGGCTAGATCGGCTTCTATTGCTGATGTTGCAGCCACATTAATCGCAAATGATGTTAATATCAAATATCAAGGTATCGAAAAACGACCTGCTTCGGAAGTAAAGGACGACAGTGATTTGGGTAGGATTCCAGTTACAGTTCATGTCCCGCCATTGCCGGAAGAACAAACTTCTAAAGCGCTTCATCAAGGTTTACGAACCGCGAGGAAATTTATCAAGGCGGGAAAAATAGAAGCGGCTTATCTTTCACTACAACAACAAAGGCTTGTTATTGAAAACAATTTAGATGAGATCTCCAATGAATGATTTGATCAAAGTGAGAAAAATAGTGACCCATGTTGAGAATATTTTTCATGAAGGAGGACCTGTCAGCAAGATACCCATTAAAAAAGGTGCGGTTCTTATTGTATTAGAAAATCCTTATGCAGGCCAGTACGTTAGCAAAATAATCCCTATGATGGATGCCTTGAAACCAATAGGTCTTGATGCAGCAAATAAGCTTATCGACTTGCTTGGTGGAGCTGATCAGGTACAAAGTTACGGGAAAGGATCAATCGTTGGGGAAGCAGGTGAACTGGAACACGGCGCACTCTGGCACGTTCCAGGAGGTTATGCCATGCGAGAAGCCCTAGGAGGAGCACTAGCCATAGTTCCTTCCGCCAAAAAAGTCGGTGGAATAGGATCTCGTTTGGACATCCCTATCACGCACATAAACGCATCTTACGTACGCAGCCATTTTGACGCAATGGAAGTTTACGTTCAGGACGCACCAAGGGCACATGAAATTGTTTATGGGCTTGTCATGGCAACAGGAGGACGTGTACACGCAAGAGTCGGCGGATTAGAAGCTAATCAGATTTCCGAAAATGATGGACTGCGCTAAAGCTACTGTTCATTCCTGAGTTTTTGAGTAGCTTTTTCATCAATTTCTCCCTTGAAATTAAGTACAACACCAAAGTTTTCTTTCACTTGTTGAGTAGTGTAGTAACCTCTTTGGACATCGTGCTTTACTAGTTCAGGATTTCTGAGAAAGGGATTTTCATAACCACCCCCGCCTGGCGTTGAGACACGAATCGTATCACCTTCTTTAACAATAACATTTTGATCTTTGGAAAGATGTGGTGGGATGTAAGTTTCTCCGTGTCTTTCGATACGGACTCGGTTCACACCGCCGTCTTTGCCGCCTAAAACTCCTTGCGGGCCGAAACGACCGTGATCCATCACCATCGAGACTTTTGCATTTCCCCTTCGGAGTTTGATTTTATAATTCACTCCAAATCCACCACGTTGCTTTCCTGCACCTCCTGAGCCTTCGTGTAACGAGTATTCTTCAAACAAGACCGGATAATACTGTTCCATAACTTCCACAGGGGTAGTCTTAGAAATACCTATTGTGGAGCAACCATTGGAAAGGCCATCGCTACTTGAATTGCCTCCATAACCTCCCCCACTAATCACGTACATCACATAATTTCTGTCACGTTTCGGGTCAAATCCACCTATACAGAGATTCCCGCTTGTTCCTGCTGGTGCAGCAAAAAGCTGATCTGGAATAGCTTTTACCAACGCTCCAAACACAGCTTCAGCAATTCTTTGACTTACTTCAGCCGCACATCCTGAAACAGGACGCGGATATTTTGCATATAAAAATGTACCTTCAGGATCCTTAATATGTAATGGTTCAAATGTTCCTGCATTAATAGGAACCTCAGGGAAAATGTGCTTTATAGCCAGATAGACGGAAGATTTCGTAGTAGCAATTACGCTGTTCATAGGACCCAAACACGGCGGACTGGAACCGGACATATCAAAATACAACTCCGTGCCTTCTTTACGAATTTTCATCTCAATCCGCAAAGGCTCATTGACCACACCATCAGAATCTACAAAACCTTCACCATGATAAAGACCGTCAGGAATTTGCTTTATTTTTGTCCGCATTTGCAGTGCCGACCGTTTTTTGAGCTCTTTTATGGATCCCTCCACCGTATCCGAACCATATCGATCTATTAGCTCCGTGAACCTTTTTTCACCAACCGTAAGCGCTGCTGCTTGAGCCTTGATGTCTCCTATACGTTGATCAGCAATGCGGATGTTGGAGAGGACAATAGACAAAATTTCCTCATCCATCACTCCTGCTTTGTAAAGTTTTACCGGTGGAAGCCTCAATCCTTCCTGTTCAACTTCAGTAGCATTGGCTGAAAAACCACCTGGAACAGCTCCTCCAGTATCCGGCCAGTGTCCAGTATTTGCCAACCATGCGAAAAGTTCTCCTTCATAAAAAAACGGTTTGACGAAGCGAACATCCATCAAATGTGTTCCACCCAAATATGGATCGTTGACGATGAACACGTCGCCGGGATGAAGATCCTTAGCCCGTTCAATCACGCACCGGGTACCGAACTGCATCGTGCCTACAAAAACCGGCAATCCTAATTCACCCTGGGAAATCAGTTCTCCGTCTTCTTTGGCATAGATACCATCAGAACGATCCAGAGCCTCGGAAATCACAGGGCTAAATGCTGAACGTACAAAAGAAAGATCCATCTCATTGCAAACTTGTTGCAACCCACTCTGAATCACGGTTAACGTAATTGGATCAAGATTCGTCATTGTAAAAAATTCTTGAATTGTTTAGAGCGAGATAATTAAATTACCGTTTAGATCGACTTCCACCTGGTTGTTTGGCTCAACAATAATGGTGGTGTCAAGTTGCTCAATAATTGCCGGACCATTGAATTTTGCTTGCCCTGGGAATTTTTCTCTTTTGTAGATGGACGTATTCTCCCAACCTGTTTCAAACCAAACACGCCTATTCCCAATAATGCATTCTTCAATCTTATTTTTTTGTTCTTCTGCGGACATCAGCGACTTCAATGGTACAGGCTTGCGGCGACCAATTACGGCTGTGTGCAGATTGACCAAAACTGCTAGGATTTCTGGAAGTTCTACTCCAAAACGATTCCAGTACGCTTTTTCAAATTCGGATTGCAACGACTCTTGAGTGACTCTCGTCTCCTTTACAGGAAAATTGAGAATGTGTGTTTGTCCTTGAAACTGCATGTCAACATCGTGAATAAAGAACAACTCATCGATCTCTACTCCCTCAGTTTCAATGATCTTCTTCCCGGCTAAAATCTGTGTTGAAAAAATTTCATAAACCTGATCCATGTCGGCTTGTGCCAACGGCATATTGATAGAGTTCACATAATCGTGCCTCACATCAGCGACAACACATCCGACAGCATTTGTAATCCCAGGGCGCATCGGCACCAAAACTTTCGGTATCCCAAGTTCCCTAGCCAACGCAACTGCATGTAGCGGACCAGCTCCACCAAAGGCAAACAGCGTAAAATCACGTGGATCGTATCCTCTCGCAAGTGAAACAAGACGCAAGGCACCAGCCATATTCATGTTGGCGACTCGCACAATTGCCGAAGCAGTTTCTTCTGCGTCTTTCAATCCGAGCATCACCCCTACCTGTTCGATCAAATGATTCCTTACCGTTTCAATCGAAACAGGATTATCAACCGAAAGCAAAGTGGCAGGATTCAAGCGTCCAAGCACTAGGTTAGCATCAGTAATGGTTGGTTTGCTTCCACCACGTCCGTAACAAATCGGACCTGGTTGCGCACCAGCACTTTCCGGTCCAACTTGCAACAAACCTGCTTCATTAACCCAAGATAAACTTCCTCCACCCGCACCGATGGTGTGCACATCTACCATTGGAACATGAATCGGCATGGCGTATTCAATTTCAAGTTCTGATGTAACTTGCGGAATACCGTTCACAATCAGTCCAACATCACAACTGGTTCCCCCCATATCATAAGTCACGACTCGATTAAATCCGGATTGGGAGGCGGTATACGCAGCGGCCATGACTCCAGATGCCGGCCCGGACATTACCGTTTTAACGGCATCCTTTGAAACAATATTTGAAGAAACCGTACCCCCGTTTCCTTGCATGACCAGCAAGTCTTTGGAATAACCTTCCTCCTTAAGATTTTGCTGTAACCGTTCAATATAGTGATTCAATACTGGCTGAATTGCAGCATTTATCGCCGCGGTAGTTCCTCTCTCGTATTCACGATATTCTGAAACCAATGCACTGCCACGAGTAATGAACCGGTTTGGCCATAGGTCTTGTACTATTTCTTCTGCCATGCGTTCGTGTAGGTCGTTTTTGTAGGAATGAAGAAAATGGATAATTACTGCTTCAACTCCGGATTTTAGTAGTTGCTCCACAGCTTGCCGGACATCTGCTTCGTTCAACGTTTCAACTATTTCTCCGTCACAATCAATCCGCTCTCTCACTTCAAGTCGCAATTCCCTGGGGATAATGCATTCAAAACTTCCTGTCATTCCGTAAGGTTTGGGCCGTGTACGTCTTCCCAGTTCTAGAACATCACGAAAGCCCTGAGTTGTAATCAGGCCCACACGGCTAATTTTACGTTCCAACAAAGCATTGGTCGTCACAGTCGTACCGTGGATGACAGTATCAATTGGCTTCATAGTCGCTTCTGCAGATTCAAGGGCTTTCATAACACCAAATGCTTGATTTTCAGGGGTACTCAAAACTTTGGCAATTTTGACGCTTGCTTCAAATGCGTCAAAAAGAACAAGATCCGTAAAAGTACCCCCTACATCAACACCGACGATTTGAGTCATAAGTATTCAGTTTTAAAAAAATATAAAATATTTTGTTTTTTGGTAAACAAATAAAAAACTGTGAATGATTATTTTTCAAATAAAAAAATTACATCAGCTAACCACGGGAGTGGAAAGCAGCCAGAGTCCAAAAACAGTATAACCGATCATCAACAGAGTCGCCGGAACTTGTCCCATCATGGATTTTTGCAGACTTTCCGACTCATGTAAATGTAATAAATGAGACACTATCACCGCTCCAACATGAGCCAGTACAATACTGAGAACCTGAAGTAACCAAATCAGAACCACAGAATCATAATTCGTCAAATAGGACGATGTTACAGTCCATTCTGCAGTTCCAAAAAGGTTCCAGCCAACTCCAAAAGGATCCGAGAGAGCAATAAAAGCATACTGAATATCAACAAGAAAAGTAGGCAAATAATGAGCAAAGTGGTAGCCGAAGGCAATCGGAATCATGGAATAGATAAAACTACTCGTTTGTTGAACTTCCTGATTCAACCGTGATGCAAGTCCCTGAGTTGCATAGAAAACAACTAAAAATAACAGAAATGTACTACAAAGTCCTAAAGTGTTTGGCAAAATCATTGCCGTACGCCCCGGAAATTCCAGGGGGTTGATTCCTACAATTGACAACCACCAAAAAGTTTTTGATAATCCGTCAAATGAAACTGTGGAAAGTACCAACAAAACAAATGCTACTCCGCCAGTAGGTAAAGACTCTGGCCTGAGCAAGCCTGCACAAGGCCAGCGGATTGAAATTTGTTGGGTAAACTCTTCATTTTTTTCTACAGAGGATTTCCAATAAATCGGTGAAAGCCAGCCTACCATGCGGAAAAATACTGTAAAGGGTTCCCCCATTTTGAGCCAGCTTTTTCCACCAAACAAGATAATCCCTAATGTTGTAATGAACAAATACAGCAAAATATATTTTGCCAATACTTCCGGATCCATTGGCGAGGGATGAATCAATTCCAACCAGGCAAAACCAAAAAACAATAAAGTTGCAGGCCAATATGCCAAGCGCTTGGAATTTTCTAAAGATCGCTTTGTAAAAATGCTTATTTTTTGAAATTTCGAGAGCAGTTTAAGCAATGCCGGCCAAGGACTCACGATTCCCCAAATATTACCAAATACAGCAGTTGCCATCGTCAAGCCGATCCACCAAAAAACCCAAACTGTCATAGTCAAAAGGTTCTTCATCGGATCTCTATTTCCGGTGAAGCCGATCCAAACTAGTAACAGCAACATCAGCAATGACAGTAAACTTGCCCAAAACTTCGGCTGAATTTCAATATCAGAAGTTTCTGAGATTAAAAACTTTCCGGAGGTCGATTTTCGAGTTACAAAAATCATTGCAGCAAAAGTCAAAGCTACAACGACGGCCCCACCCACCATAAATAATTCCGTGGGCAGCAACATCACATATCCACGATGTCCGGCATGAGCAAAAGCTAATTGCGGAATTACAGTTCCACCCCCTATCAGCATCAAGTATTTGCCACACTTTTGAATCATCATTTTTCTGATTTCTGATTTACTCTTGAAAACAAAATATTCAGAAATCCGAAATCTGAAATTAATATCGTGCTTTCACGCCGACATATTTCATTAAAGATTCCGGATTTTCAGCAAGTTTTTGAGGATCAGATTCTTCACTAATGGAGCCATTTTCCATAAAAACAATGCGGTCAGAAACTCGCAAAGTGCCTTCGATTTTCTGTTCCACGAGCAATATTCCCACGTTTTCAGTTTTGAGTTTTTCCACAGTTTCAAGGATAGTTTCAGTCATGCTTGGCATAAGCCCCTCACTGGGTTCATCCATTAGCAAATACTTTGGCTGAAGACACAAAGCTCTGGCAGTGGCCACCATTTGTTGTTCACCCCCGCTCAACGTTCCAGATTTTTGTTTCATCCGGGATTTCAGCAAAGGAAACAAAGAAAGAACCCAATCCAAAACATCAGTGGAACTGTCTCGCACCAAAAGCCCCATTTTCAGATTTTCCTCCACCATCAACTCTGGAAACAAACGCCTTCCTTGTGGGACATAGCCGATTCCGTATTTTGGAATATTGTGGGCCTGCTGCTCACTTAATATGTTCTCGTCCAGGGAAATACTTCCGGAAACAACTTCAACTAAACCCATAATGCTTTTCAAAAGCGTGGATTTTCCTGCTCCGTTTCGACCTAACAGCCCCAAAATCTCACCTTCTTTGACTTTCAAAGTAACTTTGTTCAGAACTTTTACCTGAGCATAACGGCTTGATAAATTGTTGATCTTTAGCATCAATTCCCTAAATATGAATCTTGAACTGCAGGATTGTTTTCAATTTCACTTGGTGTTCCCTCAGCGAGAATTGACCCATTGTCCATAACAGTAACATGCTCTGCCAAATTGAAAACAACTTCCATATTGTGTTCGATCAAAAGAACATTTACAGATTTTGAAATATCACGAATCAGTTGAATCAGATTATCTATTTCAGATTCGGCCAAACCTTGTGTTGGTTCATCCAAAATCAACAACTCCGGTCCGGCTGCCAACCCCATGGCAACCTCCAATAATTTTTGATGACCATAAGGCAGGGTACTTGCGATTTGAGATTCAATCCCTTCGAGGCCAACTTTCAGGAGATATTTTGACACCGCTTTTTCAATCTCAATTTCACTGACCATGCCCCATTTCTCCAGCGACGCCCGACCTTCCGGCTGCTCTCTCAAAGTTCTTTGCGCAGAAAGAGCAACATTTTCAAAACAGCTCAGGTTGCCAAAAATGCTTGTAACTTGAAATGTATAAACAATTCCGGCTTGAACACGTTTTGCGGAAGAAAGACGAGTGATATCCTTGCCTTTAAAATTGATGCGACCGGAAGATGACGGAGTTCGACCGCAAATCATGCTGACAAGTGTTGTTTTTCCGGCTCCATTTGGACCAATGATAGCGTGAATCCGATCTTCGTAAAGATTGAAGTCTACATCATTCACCGCAATCAATCCGCCATATTGCCTGGTCAAACCCTGGGTGCCAAGTAGTTTTACGGGAGCCATTTCAACCATTTTCTTCTTACTGATCCCATGATTCCCAATGGGAACCAGATGATCATTAAAATCAAAACAATGCCGACCACAAGCAGATAGTTTTTGGTTATTTCACTGATAAAATCAATCAGGTAATACATTATTCCGGTTCCGAAAAGTGGGCCAATAACAGTTCCTGCTCCACCAAGCAGAGTCCAGAGTAGCGGAGAAATAGAATGATGAATTTCCGCAAAAGTTGTTCCGATGTAGGAAAAAAGCAAACCGTGCATTGCTCCGGCAACACCTGAAAATGTCCCTGAAAGAACAAGTGCAAAAAGTTTGTAATAAAAAACATTATAACCTAAAAGTTGTGTCCGGGACTCATTTTCACGAATTGCTATTAAGATGCGTCCCACCGGAGATAGCAGGATAAAGGTCGTGATCAGCAAATAGGAAGTCAATAAAAGCAGAGCAAAATTATAGCGGATGTCTGGATTGCTAAAAAGATATTCTTTACCAAAAATAACGAATGACCCCAAATACTTGGCCAGAGAAAATCCATCATGACCAAAAGTGAATTCATTGAAATAGAGAATTGACAGGTAGAATGTTTGCCCGAACATCAGAGTTACAATTAAAAATGAAACGCCACTCGTACGTAGTGCAAACAAACCGAATATCAGTGATACCATCAGCGAAAAGGAAGCACTAAAAATCACCCCGTTCAAGGGCGAAAGCTCCAAATAATAAATGCCTAAACCCATCGAATACATCCCGGACGAAAAAAACATAGCGTGACCGAGACTCATCAATCCAGTATAGCCCAGTAAAAAATTATAGCCGATCGCATACGAAGCCAATAACATGATTTTGGAAACACTGCTGTGGTGGTAAGTCGGCAAAATGAACTGCAAAAGAAATAACAGCATCAAAATCCCGCCTTGAAACAGTAGCGAGTGATTTAAAGAATTTTTCCTCATGCCTGATCCTCACCGTAAAGTCCGCCCGGTTTTAAGACCAGCACCATTGCCACCAGCAATGTGGCCAGCATTTTAGCCAGAGTGGGCTCATAGAAAACAGAGATTATTCCATCACTGATACCTATGATGAAGGCGGCAACAATTGTTCCTCGAATGCTGCCCAAACCTCCAATTATCACCACAATGAAAGAAAGCAAAAGCGGTTCAAGCCCCATCAAATGATCGGCTTGACGAATAGGAACAACAAGGACTCCGGCGAGTGCGGCCAAACCTCCGCCTAGTGCAAATACGGACGCATAAATCTTTTGGGTAGGAACGCCAAATGTTTTTGCAATTTCAATATCCTGTTGAGTGGCACGCATATACAGGCCAAGTTTGCTTCGTTTCATCAACAGCCAAACTCCCGACAAACACAATGCAGACATTCCGGCAACCAGCAATTTATATCCAGAATAACCGAACCATGGAAATTGAATTCTAAAATAAAATGGCGCTTCCACAGGCCGTACTTCCGGACCAAAAAACATCAAGGTCAATTGTTGAATGACATATAGTAAACCGATGGTCGCAACAATCGTACTTTCCGGATGATAACTGATTTTGCGTAAAATAAAGCGATCTGAAAAAATCGCAATGCTGCCGACAATCACTGGAGCCAACACAAGAGCTGTCAAAAATCCCCAAAGCGGATCATTTGTCAAATCAAAAGCAAACCAAGAGAGCACCGCACCCAACATAAATAATTCGCCATGTGCCACATTGACAATCCGCATGACACCAAAAACCAGCGACAAACCCAATGCAATCAAAGCCAGCACAAATGCTGTTACGGTTCCATCCAACAAAGCCAAAAACAGCAATGGCCCGTTATCGTTCAACCAAGTAGACACGATTCAAGTGGAGATTAGATAGGTGATCCGGAGGAAAGGAATTCCTCCGGAAGAATATGAAAGAAAAGATGATAAACGATTACAGAGACTGCTTCCTGTAGTCAGTTTCCGGTTCGTACATGCCATCAGAAATTGATGTTCTGTGAATCACATTTAATTTACCGTTTTTCACTTGTGAAACAAATTGCTGACCATAGCCTTGGTGAGTCTCGCCTCTGAAGAATTTACTGCCTTGAGGATGAGCAATGCCTTCGTTGAAAAAGCTGAAACCTTCGATCGTTTCAATCAAAGTTCCATAATCTTTTTTGCTCTTGTATCCGCTTTGCTCCACAGCTTCTTTGATGGCAAAAAGCGTTTCCCAGCAACCAAACATGTGTGAATAAGTCGAAACATCCTTCGGATCAGATTTGCTTGCTCCTGAGTCATTTACCCCAACTGCATTACGGTAAAAACGTGAACCAATGGTATCATAGCCGTCTGCATAACGAGGCATCGCTTCCCAGAAGTAAGAACCATCAAGAAAACCCAGTCCTGGGCTGGTAATATTGACACCTTCCAAGGAGTCGATAAAACCGAATAGTTTCGGATGACTTGAACCGAAGTGCTCACCCATTTCCCGCACGAAAGTTAAAACTCCCGGCCCGACCATGACATGATAAATTACATCGGTATTTTGGGGAATTTTAATGAAATAACGGGTAAAAGACTTTTCTGTCATAGGAATGGGGATTTTAGCGACAATTTTTCCACCACTCTTTGCAGCGGCCGCACTTGCATAATCCCGATGATCGTATCCGAAAGCATAGTCTGGATAAATGATAGTCACATTTTTGCCAAGATTGCCAAAAATCCAACTGGAAACAGCCGTAATTTGTGAGCGAACGTCTGTAATGCAAGGTTGGAAAACATAACGATTCAATTTCCCACTCGCCACATGATAGCCTTCGCTGACGACGAAATAAGGAATTTTCAGTTCACCGGCACGGGGAGCTGAACCCATCACTACATGTGAAAAAAGTGTTCCGTACACAAAATCAACTTTATGCTGCGTCGCCAGTTTTTCCACAACATCCGCACCACGTTTGGGATCTGTCCCGTCATCCTCAGTTATGATTTCAACTGGACGGCCAGCTATTCCACCGATACTGTTAATGTATTTTGCCGCTGCATTTGTAGTACGTTCATACCACTTTCCATAAACAGTTCCAATGCCTGTGCGATGTGCTTGAAATCCGATGCGAATCGGCTCGTCACTCCCTGCTGCAAAAGCTGTTTTAGCAACTGGGTCAACCAATTGACTTCCCACAATGCCTGCACCCGCCAGCACAGCACTCGTCCCCAACAAAGAGCGACGAGTTACATCCGACGCATTTTTTTCTTCTTCATGATCCATGTTATTCTCCTCATTAAGATTAAAAAATCGTTTGGGTGAAAGGGAAATATATTATGGCCATTTGATGAGGTCAAGTTAATAATATTCGATTAGGGAAACAATATTCCGCCAAGTTGATATTCCCAAAACAAATTTTTGCCCTTCACAAAAAATTTAACTTCATGGATAACAAACAATCATTCACTGCTATAACAACATTAGACTTTCCACTTTTAACTTGATTCCCTCTGCCAAAATCAATTAGGATTTCACCTGATCAAACAAAAAACAGGTTCAAATATTTAAAGCAAAAATGAGGTAATGAAATATGTCAGCAGATACAATTCATCAGCAAATTGCTGAGGCCATTCCGCTCAGCAAAACAGAACTTGATTTGAGAACAAACAGGCAGGGGTTCGGTCTGATCATTGTTGATGAGGTCAACGGCTTTGCCACGGTAGGTGCAGGCAATCTTGCTCCTCAAACACCCAACGAGCAAGTATCTGTAATGGTTTCCGAAACTAATCGTTTAGCCCATTCTTTCATTGAACAAGGTATGCCGGTACTGGCATTTCTGGATACACACGAATCCGGCAAGCCAGAGCCACCTTACCCACCTCACTGCGAACGTGGAACTGGTGAAGAGGAGTTAGTTCCTGAATTGAAATGGATTGAAAAAGAACCGCTTGCTACATTAGTACGCAAAGACTGTATAAACGGTTTTATTGGATCTTTTCAGCCTGATGGATCAAATTCAATCATTGACTGGGTAAAGGAGAACCGTGTTAAGAATGTCCTGGTAGTAGGAATTTGCACAGATATTTGTGTCATGGATTTTGTGCTGACCATGCTCTCAGCTAGAAATCACGGCATGCTTCAAGGTTTGAATGAAGTAGTAGTTTATGACAAGGGTTGCTCTACTTATGACCTACCTGGAGATGTAGTTAAAGAAATCGGACTGCCGCCAAGCACCAGCCATCCACAAGACCTTACACACTACATGGGTCTTTATTTTATGGCCTCACGTGGTGCTCAACTAGTAAATAGTGCCAAAGTTTGAAATGTTTTTTTAATCGATTTTTGTAAAATAATTGACAAATTTTCGAAAGGTCATCCTTAATGAAAACTTGCTCGACCACCCTTTATAACTGAAATACTGCCAACACTAGCCTCAAAAATTATGTCAGTAGAATTCCAATCTGCTGTCACCTCAATAAAATCTCCAGGTAATACCGGACTTGAGAGGCGAGCATCAAGTTTTTTGAGATCTGTAGGAAGGGCTCCTACTGCTTCAGCAATCATCCTAGCAACAATTCCCAATGTGCAAAGTCCATGGAGAATCGGTCGATCAAAATTGTTTGCTAGGGCAACAACTGGATCAATATGAATCGGATGCAAATCCCCAGTCAATCGATAAAGTGCTGCTTGTTCAGGAGTAGTCGCGAAACCTCCGGACCATGAACTTCTGGTTTTCTCATCTTCCGCTGCATAAACAACGCCACGTTCTCCGCCCCACCCACCTAGACCTGGGAGGAAAATTCCATACGAAGCCCTGAAATATTCACACTCTGCTGCAATCTCAATCAACGCTGCTTTGCCCTTGTCCCAAACTTCTATTATTTTCCCAGTGGTCTCAACATCTCCATATTTTGGAAGTGCTTGATGCATTTCCAAAGATTGTGAGGCGTGCAACGAATAATTACGATCATAAGCACCAAGCTCCCCTGCAGATTCCACTGCCCAAAGTCCGAGCGCACAAGCAAAAGTAGGTAAAACCCTCAAATCCCTCTCATAGATCAAACTCGTTTCCGAACTTGTAGCTCCGACAGCCAATGCGTACAGAATTGCGTCTCGTTCCTCGTAATGGACTATCCGTTTTCCAAGTTCGTAACCTTGCAGCTCAGTAAGTTTCATTATGTGCGAAAGTCCTTCTTAGCTAATATCCAGTCGTTTTTTGGCTTGAGTTACTGCGTTTTTTCGTTCCTGAGAACTCAGGATTTCATTTCGTATTTCTTTCCAATGTGAAAGGTTACTTTCCCCTTGTTCTAAAGCAAGAATCAGTGATTTGGTAGAGGACACCGCATTTGGAGCATCCACCATTTTACGAACAAGCTCCAAAGCCTTTTCATGTGCAGATCCTTCCGGAACGACCCAGCCCAACATTCCTGATTGCAAAGCTGTTTGCGCATTCCAACGTTCACCGAGAAGCAACAACCGAGTGAGCGATGAGGAACCTAAACGAGCATGAAGTCGTACCACCGAATCCGGATTGTAGAGTAAACCAAGACGAATGGCAGGGATTTCAAAATATGCGTTCTCTGATGCAACCAATACGTCACATCCCAACGAAACTGAAACCGCTCCCCCAACACAAGGGCCTTCAATGGCCGCGAGACACGGAACGGGTAACTCCTGTAACAATTTGCAAACTCGTACGATACGGTCGTCAATCTCCTGATCAGCCAGAGTTCCTGTAACATCGGAGAGATCCGCCCCAACGCTGAAACTTCCATCCGCTCCTTGCAAAATCATCGACCGCAAATTTTGCTCGTTCTGCAAGAGTTCAAGGTTTTTTTCCAGTTCCTTGAGCAAGTCCAAGGAAAATGCATTTTTTTTGCTGGGATTATTGAGGGTGATAGTGCAAACCCCATCCTGCATATACTTTAGGATTAAATTCTTCATCCCTTACTCCTCACTTTTCTGACTCCACTTCTGGCGAACTAGTCTATCATCAAAGGCTAAAGCCTCCTCCAAATCTTCGCAAAGGTTGAGTAGCAATTCCTCAGCATTCCAACGTCCAACCAACTGCAACCCGACAGGCAAGCACTCAGATATTCCACACGGAATTGAGACTGCCGGATTCCCGGAAACATTGAAAGGAGCCGTAAAAGGGAAAGCGCCCCAAAGCCATTTCACTTCTTGTCCGTCAATTTTCAGAGGTCGTTGCCCAATTGGAAAAGCAGTAGTAGCCGTTACCGGAGCGACAATCACATCGAAATTGTTAAAGAATTCCTGAAACTTTTGACGATATTCACGATGGGCTTTCCTTGCGTTTTCCACATTTTCCGCTGTAATTTTATGACCAGCTTCCAGCGATTTGAGCTCGTAGTCAGTCAATAGTTGCGGAGCTTTTTTAAGTAAATAGCCGCGCTCTCGGTACTCCTCTGATAATACGAGCGTATCAAATGCCTTGTTCCAGCCTTCAAGTGGAATTTCAATTTCATTAATTTCATGCCCAAGTAATGCCATTTTTTCCACGGCTTCTTCAACCAGTTTTGCAACTTGAGGGTCAACTGGATTTTTTCCAGGTAGTGGACACCAAGCCACTCGTAACCTCTTGTCATTTAGTGATTGGTGAGAATACCTACAATCGGTCAACACTTCAAGAATAATTCGTGCGTCACCAACACAACGAGTTAGTGGCCCTGGTGCAATAAAATCCGACATGGCCTTCAAGCCCTTTTTATATCGGCAGAGTCCATAAGTAGGCTTGAAGCCAAACAAGCCGGTGAACGAGGCAGGAATCCGGATCGATCCCCCACCGTCTGCACCAATTGCTGCCGTCGCCAACCCCGCCGCAACTGAAGCCGCCGCACCGCCACTAGAGCCCCCGGGCGTGCGGGAAATGTCCCAAGGATTTCGAGCATCATCGGCCAATCGATTCTCCGTGGTAGCAGATTGTGCGAATTCAGGAGTGTTCGTTTTACCAGTAAACACCGCTCCGGATGCCCGTAAACATCTCACCAAATCGTGATCTTTCGCTGTATGGTTTCCCCGAAAAAACGCTGAACCGTAAGTGGTAACAGAACCAGCCAGTTCAAACGTGTCTTTTATCGAAATTGGTATTCCACACAGTAATGGAATTACAGTAGTTGGATTCCGGAATATTTTTTCCGCTTCTTTCGCCTGTTGGATTGCCACTTCATCCAAACGCTCAAGATAGGCATTCAGCGATGGATTGAAAGCATCTGTTCGATTCATGAATTCTTCCAAAACCTCTACAGGCGATATATCTCCGCTGCGATAAGCCTTATTCAAGCGGGTAATGGACCAGAATAACGGGCTTGCGTTTTCGACAGAAAAAAAAGATTTCGTTTTCTCAGGCATGGGGACTGACTCCACCACTGACGGGGAATACCTCACCGGTAATGTATCCAGCCTTGTCGCTGATGAGATAAGAAACCATGTCCGCCACATCTTGCGGTTTTCCAACTCGACCCACAAGTGAACGGTTTTCTGCATAACCTTCAAAGAATTCATCTGGATAAATTCGACGCAGAAAATCGTTGTAAATAAGTCCGGGAGAAACGGCATTCACCCGAATTCCATGCTTTCCATTTTCCGCTGCCGCAACACGAGTCAAAGCCAGAATTCCAGCTTTTGCAGCAGAATAAGCGGCTCCGTGTTCGGTTGAGGTTTCCCATGCTGCGATTGAGGAGATGTTGACGACAATTCCGGAACCTTGTTCAATCATCTTAGGAAGCACGTGTCTCATGCAATTGAAAGTGCCGTTGAGATCCACATCTAAACATTGCAACCATGTCTCCCGTGACATTTCTGCAACTGGCTCAATCTTGTTCCAACCTGCATTATTGATCAGTACATCAATCTGTCCATATTCTTTAACGATCTCATGAACAACGATTTCTACTGCTTCAAAATCCGTCACATCCAAAAGTTTTGACAAAAATTTGCGACCATATTTCTCTGATAGTTCTGAGGCCAGCTCACCACAACGACGCTCGTGTGCATCGGTAATCACAACCTCTAAATCGTCTTCCGCAAGTTGTCTAGCAATGGCTGCTCCAATTCCAGCACCTGCAGCTGCAGTTACAAGTGCTACCTTTCGTTCAGTCATGTTCCCTTTTTTCCAATTTTGTTTCTGTGAACTAATAGTTGAGGCAATTTATTTTTCTCTCAGGGCAGGTATTACTTTAGTTCCCAATTCTTCTAATCTTCGGAACCTCCCACCTGAAAGCAGTGCGAAGGTAATACGATCAAAATCAAGTTTTGCGACTTCCCTTAGCTTAGCAATACATTTTTCAAAATTCCCAGAAATAGTCACCGACTCAACAAATTCCTGACTGACTATCTGTTTGTGTTCCGCTCGCAGGGAAAGGTGCTCTTCATAATGATATGCTTTTTCAGCACGTGTGAATTCTCCCCGAAATCTTTCCCAAGCTGGTGGAACCTTTTTCCAAACAGCGAATGTAGCAGCCTGACTTGTTGCCCAAGCACGCACGTCATTGAGTGCTTTTTCCTCTTCATCGTTGATGCTCATTGTAACGACTATATCAATAATAAGGTCACTTCGCTGTCGTCCAGCCTTTTCAAGTCCTTCATAAATGTATTCCAGTTGCCAGTTACAAAATTCTGGATCTGCTCCTCCCATCACTATTGCCCCATCACATATTTCGCCAGATAGTCTTAGCATTCCAGGCTGAGAAACGGCAAGGTAAATTGGAACTTGCCTCCTTGCTGTGGCCAAACGCACTTTCGTTCCATAAAGTTCTACTTCTTCTCCTGAAAAAAGCTGGCGAAATTCGTTGATGCCTTGACGCATTGTACCGAGTCTATCTGGCATTTTCCCAATTGAATGAAGTGCTACCCAGCCAGCTCCAATTCCAAGCATGGCACGGTCTTTAGAAAGATCATCAAGTGAGGTGGTTGCATTTGCAGTGACCGTGGGATGTCGTGTTTGAAGGTTCGTGACTGCTGATCCGATGTGTATTTTCTCAGTCGCCATCGCTGAAACGTTCATTGCAGCATAAACATCCTTCATGCCCAATTGATGATCTATAAACCAAAGAGCTTCAAAGCCGTTTGCCTCAACTTCCTTAGCGATTTCTGCTACTTGATCAAAAGTTTCGCGCGGACTAACTCCACGAGAAATTCCAAATCTGTTAACCATTAGTTTCTCCTTTGTAATGATTTGTGGATTGTGTTCGAATAATTTTCTAGTTGATCAACACTCATCAAATGACCAGCATCATTAACTTCCTGATAAGTGCCGTTCGATAATTTATTAAGCATAATATCAGCTGCCTTTCTGGGGCAAAATATATCTCCCGAACCACCTATCACACTAACAGGACATTGAATATTGGATAATAACGGGGTGAGCGGATTTTCATGCAAACCAATCATCGCCCGTGCTGCATTCACATATCCACCACCATTACCAACTGCTTCCAGCCGTCGAGCTGTGAGAGCTTCCAAATCAACTCCTGAAGTCACAATTTGTAATGCGGTGTCTTTTTTAAGTGCTGGAGCGAATGCTGAAAAATTTTCTTCAATCATCCGGATTCGGTCTGAAAAAAATCCGACTGCCTGCCGCCCCACCACTGCCGAAGTTCCAGCGACAATTGCGGCAGAAACCAATTCCGGACGCTTTGCCGCCGCCCAAAGAACTAAAGTTCCTCCCAGAGAATAACCGACACATTGAGCCCGACCGCAAACTTTTTCCAAAAAAGTAACCAAGTCGTCTCCTAATTGTTCTATCGTTCCTTTGCCTATTCCTAGTGTTGTTTCTCCGTGTCCACGTAAATCGTAAGCATATGTCCGGAAATTTCCGATTCTTTTCTGAATTTCACACCAGCTTTCCTTCCCCTCTGCTAGTCCGTGAACAAAGACTACGGGCATTCCCTCGCCTTGGGCTGTGTAAGAGACTTCAATGTCACCAAGTAGGGCTTTCATGCATCTCCGTTTTTTGTTACGGTTGAATTTATGATTTGCTCTCGTAGAACGGCTTTGCGAATTTTCCCTGCTGGAGTTGAAGGGAATTTTTCCACAATCCTGAGTAATTCCGGACAATGATATTTAGGTAGTCCTTTTTCTCTCAAAAAAGTATTGAGATTTTTCAGTGTGGGAATTTCACCTTCAGGAATGATTACGGCGCAAAGAAGTTCGCCCATCCGTTCTTCAGGATAACCGACCACTGCCGCACCTGAAACATTGGGATGACTCGACAACGCGTCTTCAATCGGCACCGGAGAAATATTGACTCCACCCCTGATAATCAAGTCTTTGAGACGCCCAGTAATGCGGAGGTATCCAGCTTCATCCAGCGTGGCGAGATCACCCGTCCGGAAAAAACCGTTTTTTGTCAACAATGAATTGTAGAGATCTTCCTGCCCGTAATATCCGATGAAAACACCTGGACCACGCATCACCAATTCTCCGACTTCACCATTGGCAAGCTGTTCTTCCTCCGGATTGATAATCAACATTTCCAGTCCGGGCAAACCAACTCCGGCAGTGGTGATGGTTTTTTCGGCGGGTGTATTACGTAAAGAAGTCGTTAATCCTCCTTCGGTCATGCCCCAAAGAAGAGTTACAAAAGTCTTAGGAAATTGCTTTTTGGCTTGTTCCATCAACTCCATAGGAACTTGCGCTCCTCCACAAAGAAACCAGCGCATTGAGGATAATTTCGGTTGTTCATCCTTCCAGTCCGCCTCAACCAAATCCTTGAGAAACGGTGTCGCCGCCGCTGTAAAAACACAATCATGTTCCTTAATTATCTTCAAAGCTTCTCCCGGATTCCACACATCCTGAAGCACGAGCGGCGCACCGTTGTATAGCGAAAGCCGTGCTCCATGAATCGTGCCGACGCTGTGTCCCAACGGCGAGGCCATGAAAATCGGGTCGTGTGCTCCCAGTGAAAAACGCTCGGTGAATGTGAGGTTCAATGCGGCCAATGTGTCGGCACTGTGCATGACGGCTTTCGCTCGCCCAGTGGTGCTGGAGGTGAACATGATGTGATCAAGTCCGAAAACATCCGGTGCGGATGGTAGAGGCTTGTCCTTAATTTTCCCCCAACTATGGGCATTTTCATCCACGAACAAAATATCAATACGATGCTCACAAAGTTCAGCAGCGGCAAAAGCGATTGCCCTTGTTGATGTTGAGCTATGCAGTTTCGTTGTAATGATAGCACGTGTTCCTGTAAGTTCGGCAACATAGCGGAGATTGTCCGTATCTATACGTATAGGTAAGTTTGCAGGAATTCCACCCATCCGCAAAATTCCCAACAGTGCAACCTGCCATTCCACCCAATTCGGTAGAAAAACAATCACCACTTCCCCTTTGCAAACACCCTGATTTGCAAGTACGTCGGCCAAGTTTCCGGAAGCGACCCATAGTTCGTTATGCGTTAATCTCCGTCCCCGGTTGTCTACAACGGCCAAATTCTCTCCACGACTGGAAACGATTGTTTCATAACGGTCTTGCAACTGTTCCCCACTCCACCAACCTTGTCGGCGATACTCCTGTTCTCGCGACAATAAATCGTCCGGATAATCCTTGCAGTTCTTTTTACTCATTGTGTTTCTTTGTGGCTTACTAGCAGGATACATTGGGGAATACGAGGTTCTCATAGTACAAGAAATTCTTGAATAATCAAGAGTGATGTCACTTTTTTTATTGCATGATTTTGGTTTTTTTATTATGCTTTGAATTGAGATTGAACGTTCCCTTAAATGACTCCTGATTTATAGCAAACAGTGCAAGCATCATCAAGAAAAGAGAACCAATCGATTTTTCCTCAAATCACCATTTCTCCTCAAACTATAAAGGGACAACGGACCCGCAGCAATATTCTCAACTGCGCCCGCAAAATTTTCGGGCGGGTGGGGTATGTCACTCTAAGGATGTCTGACGTGGCGAAAGAGTCTGGAGTTTCGATGGGAGCGCTTTATCGTTATTTCAAGAACAAGGACGATCTCTTTATCAACTTGATCGGAGACATACACGAGAAAATGTATCTAGCCAGCCGCGCTCAGGGATATGATTTTGCTACTGTCCCTTTCCAAGCGCTATTGGCGGCAAACCGGGGTTACCTGGCACACTATCATGAAAACCGCGACGTGATTCGGGCTTTGATTGAAGCGGGAACGGTTGATACTCGTTTTCGAGATGTGTGGTGGCAAATGCGAACAAGGCATGTGGATCGATTCGTTTTCGCCCTGAAAACTTCACACGGCATTGAATCGGTGGATGGTGTGCCAGCACGCACGGTCGTCGAGTCGATGGCTTCGCTGGTGGAGCAGTGCGCTTACACTTGGTTTGCGCAGGAAGCTTTGAATGCGGAAAAGATTACAGTGGAAACTGCCTCACAAGTGGTAACAAGAATTTGGTATCGTACATTCTTTGATTAAAAATCATCACAAATTACTTTTTCAGAAGAAAGTTGAAATGTCCGATGTGAAACAAACCATTGCCGTAATTGGAGGAACCGGAGGCTTGGGTTCGGCTTTGGCATTCCGATGGGGACAGGCTGGATATAAAATTATTATTGGCTCTCGCAATGCAGAAAAAGCTCTGCTTTCCGCCGCAAAACTCAACGAACGCTTGGGCAGAACATCTGCCTCTGGCTTGAGCAATCGGGATGCCGCAAACGCAGCGGGGATCATTGTGCTAACAGTCCCATTCTCAAACCACAAGGCGATTGTCGAGGAAATTATGGAAGCGGCTCAAGGTAAAATTGTGGTGGATACGACGGTTCCACTTGTGCCTCCGAAGGTGAGTCGAGTACAACTTCCGGAAGGTGGATCTGTCGCTAAACTAGCGCAAGAGAGACTGGGGAAAAATGTGCGTCTGGTTTCCGCTTTCCAAACCGTGGCGGCGGCATCTTTAGCAAAGAACAAACCTCTTGAGGGCGATGTACTGGTTTGTGGTAACAACGTGGAAGCACGAACCAGTGTCATCTCTCTCGTAGAAGCAACAGGACTTAAAGGCTGGCACGCTGGCCCTATCGACAATTCTGTAGTAAGCGAATCTCTCACTCCCGTTCTCATTTTCCTCAACAAGCGTTATGAAATGGGCCACTCCGGCATCCGCATAGTCGGGAATTAACGCATGAACTTACCGGACAATCCCCAACCAGTTTCTCTGACACTGACCGCATTATCCGGAATCCCACTGGTGCGTCCCGGAGACGATCTTGTTGCACTCATCCTCCAGAGTTTGAAACAGACGAAAATGATTTTGATGGAAGGTGATATCCTCGTCATCGCTCAGAAAATCATTTCTAAATCAGAAGGACGTTATGTTCGGATTGCTGAGGTGACACCTTCGGAGCAAGCCTATTCATTGGCCGAGTCTACAGAAAAAGATCCACAAATAGTGGAACTGATTACGTTAGAATCCCGTGAAATCGTGCGGCATCGTACCGGAGTGATTGTGGCGGAAAATCGTCAAGGTGTGGTGTTAGCCAATGCTGGCATCGACCACTCGAATGTAGAAACAGACGGCAATGCAGAACAAGTTCTACTTTTGCCAGTTGATCCAGATGCATCGGCAGCAAACATTCGGAAAGAATTACATCAAAAAACCAAGGTGAATGTGGCAGTAATCATCAACGATAGTCTCGGACGCGCCTGGCGCAACGGAACAATAGGAACCGCACTAGGAGTTTCCGGATTACCCTCGCTATTAGATTTGCGAGGGCAGCCGGATCTTTTTGGCAAACCTTTAAGAGTGACTGAGGAAGCAATTGCCGATGAGTTTTCGTCGGCTGCATCACTACTGCAAGGTCAGGCGGCAGAAGGAAGACCGATTGTTTTAATCCGTGGTTATTCTTTTTCCGCACCACCCACTTTGGCTTCATCATTGATTCGCCCCAAAGAAAAGGATTTGTTTCGATGAACCCTTCGGCACACTCCCCATCCATCCTCGCACTTTCCGGAGGTATAGGAGGAGCCAAGCTAGCGCTTGGGCTGACTCACGCAATGCCTCCGGAAAAGCTTATGATCATCGGAAATATCGGAGACGATTTTGTACATTTGGGCTTAAATATTTCACCGGATTTGGACACGTTGATGTACACACTTTCCGGAAAATCAGACTCGGATAAAGGATGGGGGTTGGCCAATGAATCATGGACTGTCATGCAAGCCTTGGAAAAAATGGGTGGCGAAACATGGTTTAAGTTGGGAGACATGGATTTAGCAACACATCTGGAGCGTACACACCGGCTCCGCGCAGGCGTCTCCCTCACTGAAATAACTTCCTATTTTTGTCAGCAATTTGGAATTGAGGCTAGGATTATTCCGGTAAGCAACGATCGAGTGCACACGATTGTCGAAACTCCCGACGGAGATATGACCTTCCAGGACTATTTTGTAAGAGAACGTTGCAAACCCACTGTCTCGGGATTAAGTTTTCAGGGAGCAGATAAAGCCTTGCCAAATCCGGAGCTTATAGAAACACTCCAAAACCAATCGCTGCAAGCAGTGGTGATTTGCCCATCAAATCCCTTCCTCAGCATTGACCCAATTCTTGCGGTGAGAGGAGTTCGCGAGGAGTTACGGGCCTGTTCTGCACCCGTGATTGCAGTTTCCCCGATTGTAGGTGGTAATGCAGTCAAAGGTCCAACTAAGAAAAATCTCCGGGAACTCGGACACCCAGTTTCTGCCACTGCCATCGCAAATTATTATCGTGACTTTATCGATGGATTTATCGTAGACATTCAAGACGAAGCTACCGCACAGGAAATTCAGAAACTGGACATTGCCGTAAAAGTCAGCAATACTATGATGACCGACCTCACCACAAAAATCGAACTCGCTCAAACAGTATTGAATTTTTCTTCTTGCTGCGGAAAATGTACAAAGCGTTTTAAGGAAAAAGATTCTCCATGTGGGCCGTAATCCCCGTCAAAAACCTGAATGAAGCGAAACACCGCTTGGAGTCAGTACTAAATCCTATTCAACGGCGAAATTTATTTGCTGCGATGTTAGAGGATGTTTTGGCTACGGTAATGGCTGTTCCGGAGTTTGAACAAGTTGCGGTGGCGACGATATGTCCGACGGCTGCTGAAATTGCTCGACGGAATGGTGCTTCAGTTTTGTCTACAGTTCAGGATGAAGGACAAACGAAGGCGGTGGCAAGAACAGCAGCTACTTTGGAAGAAAACGGAATAAAACACATGTTGATGCTTCCAGGAGATGTTCCACTTGTAACGGTAGAAGAAATTCAGACAGTTCTTGAGGTGCATGGAAATGCACCTACAATGACGATCGTTCCGGCACGAGACGAACAAGGTTCGAACTGTATTGCTCTCTCCCCACCGACAGCAGTCCCTTTACGTTTTGGTCCAAACAGCTACTTTCCTCATTTGGAAACAGCAAGGAAAATGGGGCTTACCTTGAACACCACTAAACTAGCCGGAATCGGTTTGGACATTGATACACAGGACGATTTGCAGGAGCTTTGTAAACAACCTTTTCAGACACGAGCACAAGAATACTTGCAGGAGCAAAAAATCATGTGATGACTGGTAAAATAATCAAACATTTAAATAAATTAGATAAGATAACAGGATGAACTGTATTATGGTTAGTGATCAATGGTTGTTAATTCAAACTTTATAAGCCATTCTATCCTTTAACTCTTTCAAAAAAACGCACGATATATGTTCGTACTAGAAACACTGAATGAATGAAACTCATGTGAATCAATTTCTAAAACGTCGGCCCACTGTTGTGGAAGCACTAGCCCTTGCCGAAGTCGCCGACACGCAAAAACTTTTTCATCTCGCTACCGAACTCCGGGATGAAGGACACAGCAATCTCATCTCGTATTCACGCAAAATTTTCATTCCACTGACCAAACTCTGTCGGGATTTTTGCCACTACTGCACATTCGCTGAAGCTCCAGAAAAACAGCATCGAAATTTCATGACTCCAGACGATGTTTTGGAACTAGTCAAACAAGGAGAAGCATCTGGATGCAGAGAAGCGTTGTTCACTTTGGGAGACAAGCCAGAACTTCGCTATCGTGTGGCACGGGAAGAACTGGCAAGTTTGGGACATAAAACCACGCTTTCTTACTTGGCCGAAATAGCGGAACTTGTCGTTTCAGAAAGCAAGCTATTGCCACACATAAACGCAGGAACGATGTCCGCGGAAGACCTAAGGAAATTACGGGAAGTTTCCGTTTCGCAGGGTTTGATGCTGGAAAGTTCTTCTAAACGGCTCTGTAAAAAAGGGGGACCACATCACGGTTCGCAGGACAAACTTCCGAAAATTCGTTTAGAAACCATCCGGCTTGCGGGAGTTGAAAAAATTCCGTTCACTTCAGGAATTTTGATTGGTATTGGAGAAACCCGCTTGGAGCGGATTGAGTCTTTGCTGGATTTGCGGAAATTAAACGAACAACACGGACACCTTCAGGAAATAATCATCCAGAATTTTCGAGCCAAAGCTGGAACACAAATGGCATATGCTCAGGAACCGAATCTTGATGAACTAGTGTGGACGATTGCGGTGGCAAGGATTATTTTTGGGCCGAAAATAAACCTTCAAGCTCCTCCTAATCTTAGTGCCGGAAACTTGACCGCATTAATCAATGCTGGAATCAATGACTGGGGCGGGGTATCTCCTGTGACTCCCGATCATGTGAATCCGGAAGCTCCGTGGCCGGAAATATTGGAACTGTCCAGGGCCACTTCCCAGTGTGTAGGGAGGTCAGGTGCCAGAAAATTTCTGACGGAACGGTTGGCGATTTATCCGGATTATGCGGTTAAAGGCGATACGTGGTTGGACGAAACACTGCGAACGAAAGTTCTTCATTTGATAGACGGCGAAGGCTTTGCCCGTACCGATTCTTGGGCTCCAGGAAAAGGAATTTTACCCCCAGAAATTGTCAGGAATCCGTGGCGTATTCAAAAAGCATCAGTGAATACTAAAATTGAGGAAATTCGTGCAAATGTCTCAACTGACGTGGAGTGGTCCGAGCAGGAAATTGAACAACTTCTTTGTTCAAGAGGAGATGATTTTGAAAAAGTTTGCATTGCCGCTAACGATCTTCGCAAACAGACCAATGGAGAAGTTGTCACCTACGCCGTTAATCGAAATATCAACTACACAAACATCTGCACTTTTCGCTGTGGATTTTGCGCTTTTTCCAAAGGAAAAATGTCGGAAAATTTGCGTGGTAAGCCTTATGATTTAAAATTGGAGGAAATCGTGCGGCGCACAAAAGAAGCTTGGAAGCGTGGAGCAACAGAGGTTTGCTTGCAAGGCGGAATTCATCCCAATTACACAGGCAAAACGTACCTCGACATCTGTAAGGAGATCAAAGCAAGCGTTCCCGAGATGCACATCCACGCCTTTTCTCCATTAGAAGTTTGGCAAGGAGCAAAGACACTTGGCCTAACTGTTAAGGAGTTTTTATTACTGTTGCGTGATGCCGGGCTAGATACATTGCCTGGAACCGCCGCAGAGGTTTTGGATGACGAGGTTCGAGCAATTATTTGTCCGGACAAACTGAGCACCGAGCAGTGGCTTTCCGTCATGCAAGATGCCCACGAAGTAGGTTTCCGTACCACCGCCACTTTGATGTACGGGCATGTTGAAAGGCCTCGGCATGTGGCACGGCATTTTCTACGTCTGCGCGAACTCCAGGGACAAACATGCGGGTTCACTGAATTTGTTCCTTTACCTTTCGTTCACATGGAAACCCCACTTTTTCTCAAAGGCAAAGCTCGAAAAGGCCCAACCTTCAGGGAATCGGTTTTAGTGCACGCGGTTGCTCGTTTGGTTTTGCATCCATGCTTCACCAACATCCAAACTTCGTGGGTCAAAATGGGTCCAGAAGGAGTGAAAGCCTGTCTCAATGCAGGAGTCAACGATTTGGGAGGAACTCTGATGGACGAAAGCATCACCCGTGCAGCCGGAGCCATTCACGGACAAGAAATGCCTCCGGAACGGATGGTGGCATTAATCAAAAGCGTCAACCGCATTCCACAACAGCGAACCACACTTTATACAACTCCAGTGGAGAAAAAATTCATAAAATCCTACGGCTTTTTAGGCGTTCAACAAGACCGTTTAGTTCAAGCTATCTAAGCTCACATTTAAACAATTTTTTTGAAAGGATGTCTACATCCGCACCCGCTCACTCTTTGGATCGTAAAACGCCTGCAAGGAAGCACGTGCAGGATGTCGTTCTCCAGCGACTTCTATTTCAAAAACACTCGAATGAAGTAAATCTCTTGTCACTCCGTCCTCATAGCTAACATAACCCATACCAAGACTCGTTCTGAGTGTGTGGGCGTACATTCCGGAAGTCAGATCACCAACTATTCTGCCGTCGCACCAAATCGGTTCATTATGATAAAGCAGCGGTTCTGTATCTTCCAATGCAAACTGTACCAAACGTTTTTTCAAAACTCCGTTTTTTACATCGGACAAACCCTCTTTTTGACGCAAAAGTGCTTCCCGTCCAATGAAACCTCCAGGTTTGTCAAACTTGACCGCAAATCCTAGTCCGGCCTCCAAGGGCGTGTCTTCGTCGGATATATCGTGTCCCCAGTGCCGAAAAGCTTTTTCCAAACGCAAGGAATTGAGGGCGTGCATCCCTGCGAGTTGCATACCGTGGTCGGTTCCGGCTGCAAGGATTTTATCGTAAATGTCTTGAGCAAATTCGGTCGGAGTATAAATTTCCCAACCCAATTCTCCAACATAAGTCATACGCAAAGCCAAGGCTTTGCCATAGCCAATTTCGATGTCCTTCCCTGTGCCAAAGGGAAACGCTTCATTAGACAAATCTGTCGGTGTAAGTTTGGCCAACAAATTCCGTGATTCCGGCCCCATCACGCTCAACACGGCATATCCGGAAGTCACGTCAGTGACGTTCACATGCGCCTCGTCTGGTATGTTTTTTAGCAGCCAAGCTAAATCGCGTATTTGACTCGCGCCCGCCGTTACAACCAAAAAAACATCTTTCTGCAAACGTGTTACCGTCAAGTCGGATTCGATGCCTCCTTGTTCGTTGAGCCATGTGGTATAAATCACTTTTCCGGAAGCTACATCGACATCATTAGCGCAAATACGGTTCAACACTTTTTCTGCTTCCTGGCCCTGCACCATGAATTTTGCGAAGGACGACATATCAAACAGCGCCACTTTCTCCCGTGCCGCGTGATGTTCGATGGCAGAAGCATCGAACCAGTTTTGACGATCATAGCTGTATTCGTAACGCGCTTTCATGCCCTCCGGAGCAAACCAGTTTGCGCGTTCCCATCCGCACATTTCACCAAAACACGCACCAGCTTTTTCCAGACGGTCATGCAGAACCGATTTTCGCACACCCCGGCTGCTTTCAGGTTGACGAAAAGGCCAGTGCATTGCGTAAAGCAAACCCAAAGTTTCTTCGGTACGTTCCTCCAAATAACACGCATTGGCTTGAAATGGATGAAAGCGACGGATGTCCACGTCCCACAAATCCAAAGGTGGAAAACCGTTGACAATCCACTCGGAAAGGACTTTGCCCGCACCTCCACCTGATTGAATGCCAATCGAGTTGAATCCCGCTGCAACATAGAAGTTTTTGAGTTCCGGAGCCTCACCCAAAATATACCGATCGTCCGGAGTAAAACTTTCTGGTCCGTTGAAAAAAGTATGGATTCCGGCATCTTCCAATTTTGGAATACGGTGAATGGCGTTGAGCATAGCTGGTTCAAAGTGATCCCAGTCTTCAGGAAATTGACCAAACGAAAAATCCTCTGGAATGGTGTTTAACGGACGTGGTTTAGACTTTGGTTCAAAACAACCAACCAGCATTTTACCTGCGTCTTCCTTGGCGTAAATCCAACTGCTTGGATCCCGCAAGACTGGAAGATTCGGTGGCAACCCGATGTCATCCGTTACAATATAAAAATGCTCTGCCGCATAAAGCGGTACTTGGACTCCTGCCATCAATCCGACTTGACGTCCCCAAAGTCCAGCACAGTTTACAACTATTTCTGCGAGAATGTCTCCCTGCTCGGTTTTCACTCCGGTAGCACATCCGTCCTTGATTTGGATTCCTGAAACTCTCACATTTTCAAGTATTTTCGCACCACGCATTTTCGCGCCTTTAGCCATGGCCTGGGTTACATCAATCGGATTTGTCTGACCATCTTTGGGCAAAAAAACGGCTCCCACAAGATCGTCGATATTCAGTAGCGGATACATTTCCAGGGCCTCACTCGGCGAAATCACCTCAACTTCTAAGCCAAAACATTTGGCCATCGAGGCACCGCGTTTAAGTTCCTCAAAACGCCCTGCATCCGGAGCAACACTAATGGAGCCGTTTTGCTTGAAACCGGTGGCCTGTCCCGTTTCTTCTTCTAAAGTTGCGTAAAGTTTGCTCGTGTATTGCGCCAGCATCGTCATATTTTTTGTGGCCCGTAATTGCCCGACGAGTCCAGCGGCATGCCAAGTTGTTCCGCTGGTAAGTTCCTTGCGCTCCAACAAAACCACATCCGTCCAACCCAGTTTTGTCAAATGATAAGCCAAACTACAGCCTATCACTCCGCCACCGATGATGACTACTTGCGCTTGATTTGGTAATGGTTTCATAGAGTTGTACCAGCAAATAAATTAGATTAATATAGGTAAGAATATGAGCGGATGAATTAGTTTTACAACTTTGAGCGGGTATGGTCAACCATATATTTGATTGACCTAAAAGTATTTACACCGTACTAATTCTGTTTTGGTTCTGTGTTAATTCCGTCTTGTCGCTCTAAAAAAATCCTGCCATACTGAGCACCAATATAACTACCCAAATTTTAACTCCACTACAGCATCCCAAAGTACCCTGTTCACCTCCATGTCCCAAAAAAAAACAGAGCAAATTGTCGTAATTGGCGCAACTGAACACAATCTGAAAAATGTCAGTCTCAAAATTCCTCGTGACACTCTTACTGTATTTACCGGAGTCAGCGGTTCTGGAAAATCATCTCTGGCATTTGATACAATATTCAAAGAGGGCCAACGCCGTTTTGTGGAATCACTTTCCGCGTATGCCCGTCAATTCCTGGGGCAAACTGACAAACCTAAAGTTGAACACGTTGAAGGACTGAGTCCGACAATTTCCGTAGATCAAAAAACGGTCAATCGTAATCCTCGCTCCACTGTCGGCACAATCACGGAAATTTACGATCACTACCGCCTCCTCTTTGCACGTTTGGGCAAACCACATTGTCCAGAATGTGGAACACGCATCACCTCTCAAACTCCAGAACAAATCACCGATTATGCGTATGTGGACGCAATGAATGAAGCATGCCTTATCCTTGCGCCAATGGTGCAGGAGCGCAAAGGTGAATACCGCAAAGAACTCGAAGAATGGGCAGCAGAAGGCTACGTTCGAGCTAGAATTAACGGAGAGGTCCGCAGGCTTGATGAGGAAATCCGACTTGCCCGCTACGAAAAACATTCTATTGAACTGGTGGTGGATCGACTAAAAATAACTGCCAATGAAAAAAGCAGGTTCACTGAAGGTGTGGAAAAAGCACTTTTGCTTGGTAATGGTTTAGTTATTTTACATTACGGGAAAAAAAATGCTGACAATACCCCTGAAAATCCTCTTGAACAAAGTCAGCAAAAAGATCATTTATTCAGTCAGTTAATGGCTTGTCCAAGTTGCCAAATTGCATTACCGGAAATGGAGCCGCGCTTATTTTCTTTTAATGCCCCCCAAGGAGCGTGCACCATCTGCAACGGCATCGGTTACACAAGTACTTTTACTGAAGAAAAGCTTTGTGATCCTGAACGCTCCATTAGTGAAGGTTCAATCCAATGTTTTACTGAAAAGGGGAATTTACTTTACACCAAAATCGATCAGCGGCACGTTAACAGTTTGCTGAAAATATTTGAGATTAACGACAAGATTTTATGGAAGGACTTATCCGTGGAGCAGCGTCAACTGATATTATACGGTAACACAAAAATGAAGCTCGGTGTCTCCAATATTTTTCGCTTTCCGGCGCAGTTTCTCAAGAAGTTGGAAAAACAGCAATGGGCCGGTTTTATTCCCATTTTGCAATTTGTCTATCGATTCGTCAAGGGGCCACTCGAAAAATTTCAGCATACTTCAGTCTGCCCAGAGTGCTCGGGTAAGCGCCTTAACAAAATGGCTCTTGCGGTGCGTCTGCACGGCCACAATATCAGTAGTCTCGCCGGCGAATCGATAGAAGCTTCAGTCAAATTTTTTGGGAATATCAAGCTCACTGAAACTGAGAAAAAAATCGGACGGGATATTTTCCGCGAAATTATGGATCGACTCAATTTCCTTAATGATGTCGGCGTGGGCTACCTCACTCTTGAACGCTCTGCGGCAACTTTATCCGGAGGTGAAGGACAGCGCATTCGGCTTGCTTCACAGCTTGGATCGGGCTTGCAGGGCGTGCTTTATGTGCTCGATGAACCTTCAATCGGTTTACACCAGAGCGACAACAAAAAACTGATCCACACTTTAAAAAAATTGCGTGATCGCGGAAATTCTGTGCTGGTTGTTGAACATGACGAAGAAACCATCGAATCAGCAGATCATTTAGTGGACATAGGCCCCGTTGCCGGACAAGATGGCGGACACATCACAGCGCAAGGTTCACTATTAAATATAATCGAAGCGCCTGAATCCATCACCGGACAATTCCTTTTGGGAACAGAGGAAATCAAGATTCCAGAAACCCGTCGTCAACCAACCGGGGAAAAAATAACAATTTACGGTGCAAATTTCAATAATCTGCAAAATATAAACTGTGATATCCCACTTGGAATTTTTGTCGCTGTAGCAGGAGTGTCTGGTTCAGGGAAATCATCCTTGATCGACGGCATTCTGAAAAAAGCTTTGATACGTCACTTAAACCCCAATAGCAAAGATAAGCCTGGCACTCACATAAAAATTTCCGGACACGAAAATGTGGATCGAGTGATTAAAATTGATCAAGCACCAATTGGCCGGACGCCACGCAGCAATCCTGCTACTTACACCAAAGTACTTGATCCAATCCGAGATTTATTCGCCATGACGCCTGAAGCAAAAGCGAGAGGTTACAAAAAGGGTCGCTTTTCGTTCAATGTCAAAGGTGGGCGCTGTGAAGACTGTCAAGGAGCCGGTTTGAAAACAATAGAAATGCAGTTTCTGAGCGATGTGCAAATTCCTTGTGATACTTGCCGTGGAAGACGCTTTAATACAGAAACTTTGCAAATATTCTATAAAAACCAAACGATACATGATGTGCTGGAAATGACGGTTAAAGAGGCCGAGAAATTCTTTTCTGCATTACCAAAAATTCACATAATTCTGCAAACACTGCTCGACGTTGGTCTCGGATATGTAAAACTTGGTCAGCCATCTACAACTCTTTCTGGAGGAGAAGCTCAGCGTGTCAAACTCGCCTCTGAATTTAGGAAAAAAGCGACAGGAAATACATTTTACATCCTTGATGAACCAACGACTGGTTTGCATTTCAAGGACATTCGACTGTTGTTGGCATGCCTTAATCGTTTGGTTGATCAAGGTAACACTGTTTTAGTTATTGAGCACAATTTGGATGTGCTTAAGGTTGCTGATCATCTGATTGAGCTTGGACCTGGCGGAGGGAAATATGGAGGTGAAGTGGTTTGCAAGGGAACTCCTGAAAATTTGTCGGATCGTGAAACACTGACTGGGAAGTTTTTGAAAACAGTTTTGGAAAAAGGCAAAACTGCACATAACGGCAATAGCACCAGGCATGAATTAGTTGAAGAAAATCCTGTTATTTTCAAAAAAAATGGAATCGCAGGTATTCCCGCTCGTGACATTATTATCAAAGGAGCGTCAAAAAATAATTTGCGAAACATTGACGTACGTATTCCGAATAATAAAATGACCGTCATTACGGGTGTTTCTGGTTCAGGAAAAACGAGTTTGGCTTTTGATACGATTTTTGCGGAAGGGCAGGCACGTTATCTGGAGTCACTTTCTACTTATGCTCGTCGCTTTTTGGGACGTATGGACAAGGCCCCAGTGGATTCGATTGATGGACTTTCTCCAGCAATTGCCATAAATCAGAAAGCCACTGGTCGCAATCCCCGCTCGACAGTGGCTACAACAACCGAAATCTATGATTATTTACGTTTACTATTCGCACGCATCGGCAAAGCTCATTGTCCAAAAACTGGAAAGCCCTTGATCGGTTACAGTCCTACCAGTGCCGCAGCCCATTGTGCTGAACATTACGCGGGCCAACGTCTTGAATTCCTTGCTCCACTATTTTTACCCGGGTCCAGTAAAATACTCTTGCTCGACCACCCAAAACACTTGCCGAATGTAATAGACTCATTGGAACAAGAAGGGTTTGTACGACTTTACGTAAATGGTAAACCCATCCGGCTGGATGAATGGGAGGAAATGTCCAGAAAAAATGAGTCCCAGGTTGATTTAAAATTAACTCGCAACACTTCTGTGGATCTGGGAATTGATCGTTTGCGTGTAAATCCCGATGAGCAAAAACGTTTGGCAGAAGGTATTGAAAGTGCTTTTCAACGTGGACATGGTTTGCTAAAAATTTGTTTAACAGATCACGATGGAAAAACTGTATATTTATCTGAAACTCCGGCACATGTGGACAGCGATTTTTTTCAGGTTGAAGAATTGACGCCACGCATGTTTTCTTTCAATTCACATGTAGGAGCATGTCCGACGTGCGATGGTTTGGGTGAGTTACCAAGTTTACATGATCCTCAATGTTTGGATTGTGGTGGTGAACGTTTGAAACCAGAATATCGTGCGGTGACGATAAATGATCGAAACATCAGCCAATTTTGCCGATTTACCATCCCAGAAGCTCGCAGTGAAATTGAAAGCTGGACGCTAACTGAAAATCAACGCACAGTTGCCGAACAAGCATTGGGAGAAATTTTAACACGACTTAAATTTTTGGAAAATGTTGGTCTCGATTATTTGACACTGGATCAAAAAGCTTCCACACTCTCAGGAGGCGAAGCTCAGCGCATCCGGCTTGCCTCGCAAATTGGTTCTGGACTTGTGGGCGTGATGTACATTTTAGATGAACCGACCATTGGATTGCATCCTCGTGATACCGAGCGGCTCATCAGAACTCTCAAGCAATTGAGGGATCGCGGTAACAGCGTTATTTTGGTTGAACACGACCTTGATACAATCCGACAAGCTGACCACCTTATCGATATTGGACCAGGAGCAGGGCATTATGGAGGAAACATTTCCGCATGCGGAAGTCCACAGGAAATCTCTATAAAAAACGAAACTCTCACTGCCCAATACCTTAATGGATACAAAACGATTCCAATTCCTGAAAGATGCCGTCCAATGAATCCGGAGTACTTACTTTCTGTTTCTGGAGCGACCGCAAATAATTTAAAAAAACTGGATGTCAGCTTTCCACTGGGAATTTTTACCGTGGTTACTGGCGTTTCTGGTTCAGGAAAATCGTCGTTGGTTGTCGATGTTTTACAAAAGAGGCTGGAAAAGGAATTAAACGGAAAACAGACCAAGCCAGGAGCGCACAAAAACATTTCCGGAATTGATCAACTTGAGTCAGTAATTGTGATTAATCAGGAAGCTATTGGCCGTACTCCGCGTTCAAATCCCGCAACTTATTCCAAAGTTCTAGAACCGATCCGCAACTTGTTTGCTTCAATGCCGGAAGCTAAACAACGCGGATTTTCCAAACGTCGCTTTTCATTTAACGCAAAAGAAGGGAGGTGTCTGAATTGCGACGGACAAGGATTTCATTTAATTGAAATGCACTTTTTGTCAGATGTTTGGGTCAAGTGCGATCAGTGCAAAGGGAAACGCTACAATAGGGAAACCTTGGTAATCAAATATAAAGGCCACACAATTGCGGATGTGCTTGAAATGGAAATAAGCAGAGCAGTTGAAGTTTTTGAGGCACAGCCGCGTATCAAGCGTATCCTCAAAACCATGGAAGAAGTTGGTATGGGTTACATGAAATTAGGACAAGCCGGAAATACACTTTCCGGAGGAGAAGCCCAACGCTTGAAATTATCAGCAGAACTTGCCCGGCGTTCCCATGGTGCAACTCTCTACATTTTGGACGAGCCAACTACTGGTCTGCACATCGACGACGTGGCAAGATTGCTCAAAGTTTTACACCGCTTGGTGGATGAAGGTCATTCCGTGCTGGTCATTGAACATAATTTGGAGGTAATCAAAACTGCCGATTGGCTGATTGATCTTGGGCCTGAAGGCGGGGACAAAGGCGGTCGAGTTGTGTACGAGGGCATTCCTGAAAAATGCAGCAAGCATCCAACAAGTTATACAGGAAAGTTTTTGGAGTCATCATTTTAACTAGATCCACAAATCAGAATTGTTAAATAATTCAACTGATCGAAATTATTCAATATTATTTAATTCCAAATCTTTTATATTTTATTCCTTTGCTGCGATTGCACAGATTTCAATCTTCCAATCTGGCTGAGCAAGACCAGCAACAAAAACTAATGCTACAGCTGGCCTCGGTCCTCCTTCGCCAGTTCCAAACACCCTTGCACGCCCAGCTCGGTATCCAGGGAGATCATCCTTGTTGATCATGTATGTCCGAGTCTCTACAAGATCTTCTAAGTCCATGCCCTTTTCTCTAAGAACACTCTGAATGTTTTGGAACGCTTGCGCAGTCTGTTCTTCCATGTCTTCCGGTACCGTACCATCTGGTCTTACACCTACCTGGCCAGCTACATATATGGTCCTTGCGCCTGTTGGCACCTCTACACCCTGACTATAAGGAGAAAACGGCGGTGCGATAGAATCTGGATTATAGCGATTAATCATGCCTCACCCATAAGATCACGGCGCCTTTGCTCTATCTTTGTCCGCAGTGGGGGGAAAACTTCATTAGGGTCAATTGCAACTGATAGCAATACGGGATTAGATGAATTTATAGCCCATGCAATCGACTGATCTAAGTCTTTATCATTTTTGACCTTTCGAGATTCAATATCCAAAGCATCTGCAAATTTTGCAAAATCTATTTTGGCAAGACGAGTAAAATAATCCTTTCCATACATCTCCTCGGCTTGGTGCCGAAGAATTCCAAGAGCTCCATCAACAAAAACAATCCCAACAACTGGCAACCCTTTTTCCTTAGCAACACTCAGTTCACCAAATGTATGAACGAATCCACCATCACCAGAAATCGAAATTATTTTTGTCCCCGGAAGAGCAATCGATGCTCCAATGGCAGCTGGTAGACTAAACCCCATTGCATCGAATTCACAAGATTGGAGGAGACCTTCGGGACGAGTTACATTGAGTTGATCGCAAACCCATAATCTATGGTTACCTATGTCGGCTGAAACTATTGCATCGTCTGGTAAATATGAATTCAGGACCTGAATGAATGTTGCAGCGCTAATACCTCTAACCGGATCATTCTGAGGTTGGATTTTCTTTGGCCGGCGATGAAACCAAGAATTTCGTTTCGCTAAATTCGCTGACAATTTGTTAAGAACAGCACCAACATCAAATGCAATTCCTTGATCCAATTTGTATACCCTATTGAGCTGAGACACATCAACGTCAACCTGAAGTATCAGCGCATCTTTTTCAAAGATTTCTGATCTCCAACCAAAAGTGGTTTGCTCCCCAAGAGCACATCCTAATACTAAGATTAGATCCGCCTCACTGATTGACTCTCGAGCCGTTTCTGTTCCATAGAATCCAAGCATTCCCACACTCTGAGGATGGGAAGTCGGCAAACTCCCTATTCCTGATCTACTCGTAGCAACTGGTGCTCCTAATTTTTCAGCTACTTCTTGCAAAACTTTACTTGCACCAGCACGCATGACTCCGTGTCCTGATAAAATGGCAGGTCGCTGGCAACTACTCAGTTTTTCTAACAGCTTGTTGATATCACTCTCAGTCGGTTCCCCTGGTTTTAGCTGATCAAATGGAATTATTTTTTTATAAAGGCTTCTTTCAGCCTGAAGATTCTGCGGTAATGCAATGTGTACCGGACCCGGGCGACCTGAGAGGGCAAGTTGTATACTGGTTGCGAGGAGGTTAGGAATTTCATCCAGTGAAGCAGCCTGTATCGAACGCTTACAAAAAGGCTCAAATAACACAACATTATCACAATACTGTAATATATTGCGGTGCAAATATCTTTTATCCACCTGTGCTGTCAGTACAAGAAGTGGTATAGAGTCTGCTTGAGCGTTCGCCACGGAGGTAACCAGATTAGTTGCACCGGGACCTGGAGCTCCGGAAAAAACTACACCCACTCGGCCAGTTGCTAATGCATACCCTGACGCCATATATCCTGCACCCTGTTCATGTCGTGCAGTGACGATGGTAGTTTCTCCGAGGATTCCTATTTCGTTGTAGGTTGGCAGGAAATGACCTCCTGCTACAGTAAAGACCGTTTCAATTCCTACATCCCGAATTGCTTCTGCAATAATTTGGTTTCCCTTTATCATATTTTGTTTTTGCAATCTCTTTCATTAACTTATTTCACATTAGTCCAGTATCTTAAACATTGGACAGAATGAAAATGAGCATATAATTTAATATATTTATTGCAATTATTAATAATTATTTTCAACGCTTATATACACAATCTTACTTATTTTTCAAAAGTGCCCTTAACACTATGCTTGCTATACATAGGCTGACACTTTGTAATCTTATTTTGTTGGAGTATAATTTGAAAAAATCTGTAACCTTTCATAAGGTCAAGACTCAGTACATGGCGTAATCTCATTAAACACTACTGATTTTCGCCACTCTCCGTGATCTTAAAGTGCATTGAGATCCATTTACGCGAACTACCCCGTCAGTTATTACGAGAGCCACTCCAGGAAACTCGCCCGAAGCTAATGCGTCCATTGCTGATCGCTGAGGCGAGCCAAGTGCTGCATCAATGACGACCAAGTCTGCTGGGGCACCTTCTGTGATTACATGCCCCTCAAGATTGAACGCTCGTGCAGCATTTCCAGAAGCAATAGCCCAAGCAACTTCCGGAGCCAGTCCTGTCATGGAACAGATATCTCCGAGAGTTTTAATGATTCCTAGTGAAGTGACTCCATAACCAGTTGGAGTATCTGTACCGACGAGTAAACGGTCTAGGTCACTGCGATCCATTAATCGTTCCACAACACGCAGCATTGATCTAACCCCACCAGCCTGAACGACTTCTATGAAAGGCGGACCTTCTTTATGATCGCAAACAAGGTCAACATCTTCATCTGAAAGTGAAACAAAAGAATTTGCATGCGAGGCGATGCTAGGACGGACTGTCAAAACATCATCTGCTGAGAAGTATGGGTGTTTCTCTCCCCCTGCTCCACGATCCGAAGTTGCACCGCAATGCATATGTACAACCATACCTAGATCACGAGCGTAGGTGGATAACTCTCCGGCGCGTTTCGGATCTTTAAGCGAACCAATGCCAACCTCACCAATGATCCTGATACCGCCTTCAAAGGCTTGGTCTATATGTTTAATTTCAGTATCTAGCTCAAGAAGAAGTCCCCCGCCATGGACCTTTATACCAAGCGGACCATAGTTCTTAAAAGAAACATGCGCTGCCAACGCAATTGCTAAGGCAGAATCTGCGCCAACTCTTCCAGGAACATGGACTTCACCAGCTGAAACTGCATGTGTCACCGCTCCATGTACCATCCGCTCTAAATAGCCAACAGATTGTTGCTTAGTACCATAATCACCTATGGTGGGATGAACATGTGTATCAACAAGACCCGGAGCGACAACCATGCCTTTGCAGTCAATGCTTAGATGCGGGCTTTTTGAAGGCTCTTTACCAATTGATACGATCCTGCCTTCATCAATAACAAGTGAATCTGCATTAATTTTAGGTGACTCAAACCTGCCTGAAAGCATGTCTCCTATGTTATAAAGTACAGTTTCCATATTCTTTTACAAACATAAATAAAAGGTTTATTGAAGATATTCGACATTTAATAAATTGATTGCAGAGCTATAAATTCGGCCTGATTTCATTTGCAAAAAGCTTTATTTGCACAGGATCTTCGATAAGAGGATTTATTATCAGGTGCTCTATACCAGTTCCTTTAATAGAGCGAATACGTTCGATCATCTCTTCAATTGTCCCAAACAGATAGGCACTTTGAAGATCTTCATCCGACCGTTTCGTGTCCATCACGCCCCTATAAGCCTTCAATTGTTCCTCAATCACTATCTCCCGATTTGTAGATTCCACTATGTGGAGCCACTGAGCATGGGCTACAGTGAAATCCTTTGTGCTACGTTTTTGTTTGATTCGCTCTACAACTGCGTTTACGTCTCGCTTAACAATTTCGGGACTTGTTCCACTAGAACGGCATATCCACCCTTCATGACGAGCAATACGATCCAAGACTGCTGGAACCATAATTGGCAGATCAGGATTATCAACAACATGAACTTGTGATCCTCCTCCAATCCAAATGGGGATTCGTTGCTCCGGCCGTGGGTAAATAGACACTCCTTCTAATGGATAATATTTTCCTTCATGATGAACCTCATCTTCGGACAACAATCTTCGGATAACTTCAAGTGCTTCATCTGTTCTTCGACCGCGTTCTCGTTTTGAAACACCAACAGATTGGAATTCATTCTCATCGTGACCTGTGCCGACACCAAGTATCAAACGACCTCCACCAGAGTAGTGTTCTATGCTAGCTACCTCTTTAGCAGTTAGAACTGGATGTCTCATTGGTGCACACAAAATTGCCGTACCCAAAATAATTCGTTCTGTCACAGCAGCTGCTGCAGCTAGTGTAATCAAAGGATCTTGCCAGGCAACCGAATATACATTTGGAGCTACCAACAGGTGATCAATTACCCACAGTGATTTGAAATCATGCTCCTCTACAGATGTAAAATATTTAACTAATTCTCGCGACTCTGCAGATTTAGTCCATTTACGGGCGTATGAAGGTACGCGCCAACCAATTTCCATAACCTGTAGGCTCCTGTTTATGTTTTAGTATGTTTAATAATTGCTAGGAAAGGCCTTAAGTGATTTATACTGAGAGCCTTGTAGTAGATGAACTGACATCATCAATAGTCTTGCCATAGAGCTTGACAAGAACAATTTTGTATACTAGCCCGTAAAGCCAATCAAGGCACAAGCCGAGTACAGTCAGAATCACGAAAGCAACAAACATCAATTCAGTATCCAGTGTTCCCTGAGATACTATTATCAGTGCCCCCAGACCTTGATTCGCACCAACATATTCAGCAACGACTGCTCCGACTAGACTAAGCATCAACGCAACTCTAAAGCCACTAAATATGGCAGGAACTGCATGAGGGATACGAAGCTTTAATAGCGTGGTAATTCTTGATGCTCGGAGTGCACGAAAAAGTTCAAGTTGAGGCTGAGGTGTTGTCGTGAGCCCCATAAACGTATTCTCAACCAAAGGGAAAAAAGCGATCAAAGCAGCAATAATAACTTTTGGCGCCATTCCAAAGCCAAACCAAATGACTAACATGGGAGCAAGAGCAAACTTTGGCAAAGCCTGAGTTACTATGATGTATGGCATAATTACTTTACGAGCAATATCTGACTCAGAAACAAGAGTACCAAACCCAAGTCCTAAGACGCTTCCTAAAACAAAACCAGCCAAAATTTCTTGTGTTGTCATAAATAAATGTGGCCAGATACGGCCATTTATAAAATACGACACCAGTCTCATGAACACGTCATACGGATTTGGCAAAATAAGAGGGGTAGTTCCGGCAGCAATAAGGTGCCAGATCAAAAGAAACAAAAATGGAGTAACAAGAACAAGAAATTGTCCTAGTAATTTTTGAGAGGAAAAATTTGTAATAAAGCTTCCTTTTGCTTCGGTATCTCCATCAATTCGATTTATTTCAATTGTCATTTGTAGGCCTCCAGTTGTTCCTCAGTGTAAAGCTTCACGAATCCTTTGCCGCATTTTCCAAAAAGCAGGGTCATTCTCTACTTGATCAAATGTCCTAGGTCGTGGACTGTTGACTTCTATAATGTCATGAACTTTTCCTGGTCTGGCAGACATTAATACCACACGATCCGAAAGGAAAAGTGCCTCACCAATATCATGAGTCACAAAGACAATAGTAGTCTTGGCAACTTCCCAAATACGAAGCAGTTCAATGTTCATATCTTCACGAGTTTGAGCATCAAGAGCACCAAAAGGTTCATCCATTAAAAGAATAGATGGCTCTGTAACAAGCGCCCTAGAAACAGAAACTCTCTGCTGCATCCCGCCTGATAGCTCACCTGGTCGGTGATTTGCGTAATCACTGAGGCCAACTATTTCTAACACTTCACTGACCTTATGTTTTTCCTTATCTGTGGGATTTCCTTTAACTTCAAACGGAAGCAAGACATTCTCTTCAACAGTTCTCCAAGGTAGCAAAACTGCCTGCTGAAAGACATAGCCAATTTGAGGATGAGGCTCAGTTACAACCTGACCGGATATTTTAATGGTTCCTGTGGAAGGGGATATAAGACCTCCGATGCATCGAAGCAATGTACTTTTTCCACATCCACTTCGGCCCACCAAAGTAATAAATTCTTGAGGAACTACTTCTAGATTAATACCATCGAGTGCTAAAATATTTCCGGCATCTGAATCAAAACTTTTTGTTATGAAGTCAACCTCAATTTGCCCTCGATCAAATTTTTCTTGGTTTGTAATTGTATTACTTACTCCACTCATCGGGCTTGAAAAAGTTTGACTCGATATGTCGATTGAAAAATTATCAGTATTTAAATGGCTTCCTGAAAATATTTAACTTCTGTTTTCAGGAAGCCGTATTTGAAATTATTTTATGAATCTGTTGGAGATGATTTTTGAAACATTCATCTTCTTATTCAAAATACCATTCTTGAAACTATCATTGGCGAGGTTAGATATCGCATCCACATCACACCAGCCCATACCATTTTCTACTACTCCAGGCCCGCTGTTTTGCATTTTGACACGCATATCAATGACAGCCCTATTCCTCACAAGACTGTCAGCTCCAATGGCGTAGCGCTGTCCAATTTTAGCTGCTTCATCTGGACGTGCTTGTACAAATCTTTTAGATTTTTCTAGTGCACGAATAAATCTCTGAACCAGAACCCTATTCTTGTTCAGCCACTCCGGTTTAGCAAAATAAACATCATTTGGACCTGGAATAATGTCTGCGTATGGCCAGACTTCAAAGTCTGAAACTTGATTTTTTGGAATTCCTCCCGCAACCAACATTCCCCAGTTCATACTCTCCCATGCCGATGCGGCATCTGCTCTACCACTTACTAATGAGGATGCGAAATCCAATCCTGTTGCAACCTCTGTAACGTCACTTTCTGTCATACCATGCCTGCCTAAGAGCACCATCAAGTAATAGCGTGTTGTAGATCCCATTGAATTAATCGCGATGGTTTTACCTCTCAAATCAGCCGGGCTCTTGATCCCCTTAGTTTTATTGACCATAAGCGTCATCCAATTCTTAGTATAAGGACAATAGAAACCTTCTAATTCTGCACCTGCCTGAATTGCAAAAAAGGCTGAAAGAGGATCCGCCATTGCTATATCACCATTGCCGGCAACAATGTTTCTCACTGCGTCACCAGCTCCTGCACCGCGCAACTGTTCTATTTTGATGCCAGCTTCTTTAAAGTAACCATTTTCCTCGCCAACATAAAGATCAATAAAATCTATTAGTTTTGGACCCCAAGGAACTAAACGAATCGTATCTAATGCCGATGCAGATTGAACTGTGTAAAACAAAATAAGTGATGCTAACAAACACTTAATTTTTCCGCTATTGTTCTTAAACATAATGTTCTCCATAAGTTAGTTAAAAATCATTAACGATGTCAACAAAACATCGTTTTATCATTAATGATGCTACCCGACACAGCATAATCAATAGTTCGAAGGGTATTATTCGTAATAAAAAAACTGATGTCAAGTATTTTTTACCTTTAATTAATTTAGTCCATTCTCCCCGCTACTTCCAATATCCTTCCTTGTACACCTCGCTTAATGAGTTAGAAGATTAAAATATCTAATTTATATTTTTTGAATTCTTATAATTAACCGATTTGTTATTACCTAAAGAATAAAAATTACTTCTTTATTCGAGTCCCTCCACGATAAAAACGTCACGTTCAACCCCACCATCAAGTATTTTCATAGAGGCCTGATACTCTTCACTATTGAAACAATCGATCGCATGTTTCATGCTTGGAAATTCTGTCACTGCAACTCGACTTTGATCAAATCCTTCCAAACTAAGAACTTTCCCCGCACCTACTCCACCACGGGCAAGAACAACTCCACCATGTTTAGCGCTAGCCTGTGCTGCTAACTTAGCGTAAGCATTGAGTTTTTCTGGATCTTTTACTGTCATGTGGGCACCAACCCAGTATGCTTTCGGCATTTTACTTTACCTAAGTTTGTTTGGTTTCCTACGACGAAAGGACCGTGTACAACTTCCGTAGATACTTTCTGTCAAAGGTCTAATTGTTTTCAAGTTCAGCATAAGTTAATATACATTGTCGGCAACATTCAATAAAATTGTATTTCCATAAATTTAACCGTAAGTGAAGTAATGAGCTTTGAATCAATCGACTACACTTTCATGCTATATTCTCTGTTGTGCATTTTGTTGGGAATATTTGTTTCATGGTTTTACATAAAAAAGACGGTTTCATCTCAATCCTTAGAAATCGAAACTATTCAGAAGTCACTAAATGTTCTTCAGCAAAAGTATGAAACGTTACAAATAGAGAAAATAGAGCTCGATAAGCAATTTGCGGTACTGAAGCAAGAAGCTCAAAGAATTCCGGAAATTGAGGAAGAACTGAGATTTCAGCAAAACAAGTTTTCAGCTCTACAAGTATTAAATGCTACTTTGGAAGAAAGACTGGAATCCAAGGAAAATGAATCCAGAGAAAAAATAAAATTCTTAGAGGAGGCAAAAAAACTAATGGGCACAGAGTTTGAGAATCTCTCAGCCAAGATTTTTGAAACCAAATCTAAACAATTTACAGAGGTAAATAAAAATAGCATCCAGAATCTGCTAAACCCGATTCAGACAAAAATGAAGGAATTTCAAGAAAAAGTAGAAAAGTTCCATCTTGAAGATGAAACCGGACGCGCATCAATCAAAGCAGAGTTCGAGCACTTGAAGGAAGCCAGCACAAATTTGAGCCAGGATGCTCAAAATCTCACATCTGCACTTAAAGGAGACTCAAAACAGCAGGGGGACTGGGGTGAAATGATTCTGGAGAAGTGCCTGCAGAACGCAGGTTTAATAGAAGGTGAGCACTATCAAAAACAAATTCAGATAAAAACTGACGGCGGGATTCAACTACGTCCAGATGTTATCATCAACCTGCCTGACAATCGCATTTTGATTGCCGATTCCAAGGTGTCCCTGAAAGCATACAACACATACATGTCTGCAGAAGATGATGAAAAACGTGACGCTGCAGCCAAAAAACACCTTCAGTCTGTTCGTAATCATATTCAGAGTTTATCTTCAAAAAGTTACCAGGAGGGATTTAAAGATTTTGGCTCTCCAGACTATGTCCTCATGTTTATGCAGATAGAAACGGCTTACTCATTGGCTCAGTCCATTGACAACTCCTTGACAACTGATGCATTTAACAAAAATATAATCATAGTAACTCCAGCTAGTTTAATGATGGCACTCCGCATTGTAAATCAACTATGGCGACAAGAAAAGCAGGTTCAAAATGTGAAAGAAATTTTTGAAAGAGGCGCTAAACTTTATGAAAAAATCTGTGGGTTCTTGGAAGAATTTGAGAAAATTGGTGAAAAAATTAAAGGGGCTCATGAATCTTATGAAAATGCATATAATAAGCTGAGTGACGGAAAAGGTAACATGATTCGACAGGCTGAGATGCTCAAGAATCTCGGGGTGAAAACTGCCAAGTCTGTTCCCAGAGAATTCAAAAAAGCTCTGGAAGATTCTACTTGATAAAACTTTTGGCCAATTAAAGTAGCGTTCGCTTGATCTCCAGATTGTTCATTCCCTTTCAGTCAAAAATGAGAGTGATGTTTGAATTCTCCGAAAAAAAGTAGTTTGCTTGTAGTTGTGATTTATAAGAAAGGATATGTATTGAGTCTACTTTTTCGCTAAGGGGAAATGAACAAGAATCAAATCACTGAAAATCTGCGTCATACTTTCCGAAAGTATGACACACCGACGAACCTTATCTCACTTGAGATACTTGATTTTAAATTCCAGACAAATACAACAAAGGAGAAGAAGAGGATATGAAATGAGTAGAGTGATTATATTATTCTTTCTTATGGTGGCTATGACTACTAGCGCTTTAAGTGAAGAAATAAGTACAAATGAATTACTAAAAAGAATAGAAGCGTTAGAGAAAAAGCAATCGACCTTTATAGGTCCAGATATTCCACCAGGTTTCTTTGTTAATGGTAATGTAGAAGCCTACTATGATGAAAAAACTTATGATGATAGCTGGGATTCACGGACTGTAATTGTAGTTGGTGTTGAACAAGATATTGACAATGATTATATTAATTGGGCAGGAGGTTCTTCTAAATGGGATTCTCATTATTCATTTAATACAGCGTTGAACAACACTCTAGTGGAAAAACAAATTGGATTTGGTAATGATACTTGCCGATTATACCTAGGTGAAACAGATGTCCAAAGATTAGGTTATGCAAAGACACCTAAAATATCAGTACCTTTAATTTACACGCAAAATAACTATAGAATAGACCACAACGAAAAATCAGTTTTAGCTTGTGGTGGTTATCAATGGGATAATCAATTTGATTTTGATTCTCATAGACTGAAAAGAGAACGACCTTTTGGATTGAATATAGGTTATGATAGAAAACAAGATACTTGGTATTACACAGGTACAACTAGCGTATTTGGATTAGCAGAAATTTCCTATATGCGAATTAAGTCATCAAGTAGAGCACCTGGATATACAGAAGACAAAACACAAGAAGGTTATGCTATTGGTGGTTCTTTACATAGATTTAATGTCCCTTTAATTTGGGGTGTTGAATTGTGGGACGATAAAGATACAGGACTTGCCAAAGATGACCGTTGGGATTTTGGAGGTTTGTATAGTATCAATAATAATTTATATACAACTTTCCACCGTACAGTTAATGACGACCTAGGATATACTGGGAATTATTATGGACTTGTTTACAACATTTATACAGATACCAATGTTCATAAGAGAGCTGATAAAAGAGATGGTTTAGAATTTGGTATTTACTACTTACATGATAAAGAGCAAACTAATGTTTATACTGCTTCTCATACAGATTATGATGACCAAATCATTGCTTCTATTAGGTGGAAGTTTTAATGGTGTATTCAAAAATTATAGATAAACAAATAATAATTACTGATCCTTATAGTTGTAGTTGTCATGTTATTCCAATAAAGAAAAATTTATCAAAACAAGTGAAAACAAAAAAACAATCTTCCTAAAGAAGCTTGTTTATAAAATATTAGGGATTAGATAATCTAGGATAGAGTGCAAAAGTATCAGAGCCAAGCATATGACAAAATGATTGTGGCCTGGAATAGCTTGAGAATCTATCTCGAATACGTCTTTACGAGCCAATAATAATAATTTTTTTCTTGACTATTAGCTCTTTGCTGATATGTTTCTATGAGGCATTCGTATTCACAGTGAAATGGAATGTTTTGTCACCAACTCTTTCATCAGGAGAGAATATGAAAATAATAAATTGCAAATCGTTCTTTGGCGGTAATGGACTCAAGCTTATTTTTAGCCTGCTATTTAACAGTTTAATTGCCATAACGTTGACTACAGCAGTCAACGCGAAGACTCTAAATATGGCTTATGACGCGGATCCGGTTTCGTTGGATCCGCATGAACAGTTGTCCGGAGGCACACTTCAGCTTTCACACATGATCTTTGATCCCCTGCTCCGATGGAATCGGGATCTCGGATTCGACGCGCGACTCGCTGAGAAGTGGGAAAGGGTAGATGAAAAAACGGTGCGTTTTCACCTGCGCAAGGGCGTCAAGTTCCATTCCGGTAATGAGATGACGGCCCTCGATGTCCGCTGGACCTTCGACCGGCTGAAGAGGAGCCCGGACTTCAAGGGCATCTTCGTTCCCTTTGAATCTCTTAACATCGTCGACAAATACACTATTGAACTTGTCACAAAGGAGCCCTATCCGCTGGTTCTGCACACAGCAACATACATCTTTGCGATGGACCGCAAGTTCTATGATGGATATGACAGTAAAGGCCGCGCCAAGGACGCCATTGTAAAACATGGTGATGCCTTCGCCTCCTCCAATGCTTCCGGCACCGGTCCGTTCATCATCACAAAACGCGAACAGGGAGTGAGGGTAGATTTTAAGCGTTTTAACAATTATTGGGACAAGCGGTCACCGGGCAACGTGGATAAGATTGTGTTGACGCCGATCAAGGAAGATCCAACGAGAGTAGCGGCACTGCTTTCAGGTGATGTTGATTTCATCGCGCCGGTACCACCTGCTGATCTCGACCGCATTGACAGAGATGCAAACGTTGACCTCGTCACCATGAGCGGCACACGGATTATTACCTTCCAACTTAACCAGAAACGCCGCTCGGAATTAAAGGACAAGCGGGTTCGTCAAGCAATCGTGTATGCGGTGAACAACGCAGGGATCGTCAAGAAGATCATGCGTGGTTTCGGCACCGCCGCAGCTCAACAAAGCCCTAAAGGCTACATTGGATATGATCCAAGTTTGAAACCCCGTTATAACCTTGCCAAAGCGAAGCAGTTAATGAAAGAGGCCGGTTATGCAAACGGCTTCACAGCATCAATGATGGCTCCCAACAATCGTTATGTGAATGATGACAAGATCGCCGAAGCGGTTGCCGGAATGCTTGCAAAAATCAAGATCAAGATCAACCTCAAGACCATGCCCAAGGCCCAGTATTGGCCGAAATTCGATGAGCGTGCCGCCGACATAATGATGATTGGATGGCATTCTGATACAGAGGACTCGTCGAACTTCACGGAATTTCTACTACACACTCCGGATGAAAGCACAGGTTATGGTCAGTACAATAGCGGCAACTACTCGAACGCACGTGTAGACAAACTGGTGGTCCTTAACCAGAAGGAGACGGATCCGGCAAAACGTCGATCCATGCTGCAAGAGATTGAGCGTATCCTTCACGAAGAAGCCGCATTCGTGCCCCTGCACTGGCAGGATCGAGCATGGGCCGCACGAAAAGGAGTGGACATTGCACCGATCTTGAATGTGATGAACTTCCCATATCTCGGTGACCTGAAGATGAACTAGTCAAGGTGACCGGTTCCTAATTTGTCGCTGAAATCAAAATGAAATGGGCCACTTCATGCGTGGCCCGTTCCTTCCTTAAAACAAAATCCAGCATGTTTGCATTCCTCAGCCGGCGTCTGGTCCAAGCTATGCTGGTAATGCTCGTCATCAGCGTCATTGCCTTTTCAATTCAGGATAATCTTGGTGATCCTCTCCGAGAACTGGTCGGTCAATCAGTATCGGAGGCCGAACGACAGAAACTGCGCAATCAAATGGGCCTGAATGACCCCTTTGTTATTCAGTACTGGCGCTTCCTAAAAAAAGCGGTACTCGGTGATCTCGGAACCTCCTACTTCTTTAAGCGTCCCGCACTCGACGTAATCCTTGACAAACTGCCGGCTACTCTTGAACTAGTGTTCGGTTCAACAGTTATTATCATTCTTTTCTCTGTTCCGATCGGAGTGTTTGCCGCAATTTATCCTAAGCAATGGTTCCTTCGATTAGTAATGGGTATGAGCATAATCGGGATCTCCATTCCAGTCTTCCTGACTGCCATCATGTCGATCTATATATTCTCTGTGGAGTTAGGCTGGCTGCCTTCATATGGCCGAGGCGAAACGGTGGAACTGTATGGCTGGACAGTAGGTTTTCTTACCAGGGATGGGCTGCTACACTTAATCCTACCATGTACGGCACTTTCATCGATCATGTTGCCTCTTTTTATCCGGCTTATTCGTGCGGAGATGATGGAGGTGCTTGAATCAGAATACGTTCGCTTTGCCTGGGCAAAGGGGCTCTCTCGTCGGCGAATCTGGTTTCTTCATGCGCTAAAGAATACACTTCTGCCTGTTATCACCGTGGGCGGTTTGCAGATCGGAACCCTAATCGCCTTCACTATCCTAACTGAAACAGTTTTTCAGTGGCCTGGAATGGGATTCTTGTTCCTGGAAGCGGTCAATCGAGTTGATACACCGCTAATCGTTGCCTACTTGATTGTCGTTGGACTGATCTTCGTTATTGCCAACACAATCGTTGACCTGATCTACGGGCTGGTGAACCCGACAGTCAGGCTGGCCCGCTCTTATTCCGAAGGAGATTAGCAAAATGATAGCCCCCGCCTGGCGACGCTTCGAAAGATCCTATCTGTTTTACAGTTTTCGACGCGATCAAGTCGCAATCATTAGCTTTACCATACTTTTTATCTTTGTTCTGGCAAGCTTTTCTGCTCCACTTCTAGCTCCCTATGACCCCTATGATCCAATGCAGATCGACATCATGGATTCGGAAATTCCTCCGGTATGGATGGAAGCAGGAGACCAACGTTTCATGCTTGGTACCGACGCGCAAGGGCGAGATCTGTTTAGTACCATCCTTTATGGTTCTCGAATTTCGATCACTATTGGAATTTTTGCCGTTCTGTTGCAAGCCTTTCTTGGGATTTCAATTGGCCTAGTATCAGGATATGTTGGGGGGCGTCTTGACAATTTTTTGATGCGTCTGGCAGATATCCAATTGTCATTTTCAACGCTTATGGTGGCCATCATTTTTTTAGCCGTGTTTCAGGCACTTTTTGGCACTGAACTTTACGAAAAACTTGCAATCTTAATGCTTATACTAGTGATTGGTATCGCAGAATGGCCGCAATACGCCAGAACGGTACGTGCGAACGTACTCGCAGAAAAAAAGAAGGAGTATGTCGACGCGGTAAGAGTAATCGGCCTGGGTTCGTTGAGGATCATGTTCAAGCACATCTTACCCAACACCCTCTCCCCGATTCTAGTCATTTCGACGGTACAGATTGCAAACGCCATCGTCAGCGAAGCCGCACTATCGTTTCTAGGTCTCGGCATGCCTGTTACCAAACCTTCACTGGGCTCTCTGATTAACAGCGGGTTCGAATTCATTTTCAGCGGTTCCTGGTGGATTACCATTATCCCAGGGATCGTGCTTGTATTACTCGTGTTGGTAATGAATCTGCTGGGAGATTTTCTGCGCGACGTTATGAATCCAAAACTTTACAAGGACTGAGTCATGTCGCTATTGGAAGTACGAAACTTGGAAGTAACCTTCGCCTCACGGGGCGGCAAACTGATAGCGTTGCGCGATATCAGTTTTTCACTTGAGCCTGGTGAACGCCTCGGCATTGTCGGGGAAAGCGGGGCGGGCAAATCCGTGGCGGCATTTGCAATCCTGAACCTCGTCAGTCGTCCCGGTTACATCTCTGGCGGTGAAATTCTGTTTGAAGGGCAGGACCTAACCCAATTGAGTCCTCAGGAGATGCGTTCCATCCGAGGCAACCGTATCAGCATGATCTTCCAAGACCCGATGATGACCCTGAACCCAGTGCTGAGCGTGGGTGTGCAAATGACGGAAGTATTGCATGCACATCGTGAAATCAACTCTGAAGAGGCTCGTTCGCGCGCCTTGCAGACTCTCACAAGGGTCCATATTTCCTCCCCGGAAAAACGCTTTGACCAATACCCCCACGAACTCTCGGGTGGAATGCGCCAGAGGGTTGTCATTGCAACCGCGCTGCTGACTGAATCGTCCCTGATCATCGCAGATGAACCAACTACCGCTCTGGACGTGACGATCCAAGCCGAAATCATGGATCTGCTGCTGGAACTTTGCGAATTGAACAATGTTGGCTTGATCCTGATCACCCATGATCTCGGAGTGATATCCCAAGTCACGCAACGGGCAGTTGTAATGTACGCCGGGCGCGTGGTGGAAGCCGGCCCAATTAGGGATATTGTGAGGGATGCTCAACATCCCTACACTCAGGGTCTGATCGACGCTCTGCCACAACAGACTTCACCCGGGAAGCGACTAAATCAGATCCAGGGCGTTATGCCCTCGCTTTCGAACATTCCGAAGGGTTGTCCCTTCAACCCCCGCTGTCCGCTAGTGATGGACGAATGCCGAACCCGAGTCCCTGCCTACACAAGAATTGGCTCCATGCGGATTGCCTGCCATGCAGCCGGGAATACGCAAAGACGTAGTCGTCCTCATCTGGAGCTTAGCAAAGCATGAACAACATGGAAAGCAGGCTGATCCAAGTGGAGAAACTCTATAAGGAGTTTCCAGTCAACAGCGGATTACTGGAACAGTTCACCTTCGAAGGAAGCCGGATAGTACGCCGTCGCGAAAGCGTCAAGGCAATCAATGGGATCGACCTCGAAGTCGTAAAAGGAGAGGCTCTCTGTTTGGTTGGCGAAAGCGGATGTGGTAAGTCAACCATTGCTCGTGTAATCATGGGTTTGAACAAGCCATCTTCTGGTACGGTATACTATGACGGACAGCGGATCGACAATCTTGCTCCCGGTAGCCTGATGCCTTTCCGGAGACGGATGCAGATGATTTTTCAAAATCCATACGCATCTCTCAATCCGCGCATGTCCGTCCGCAAAACACTGGAAGAACCACTCCGTTTCCACAATCCGAGTATCTCACAGACTGAGGTGAAGGAACGTATCGCGGATGTGATGGAATCCGTGGGCGTTGATTCTGGGTGGGGAGAGCGCTTCCCTCACGAGTTTTCCGGTGGCCAGCGCCAGCGGATCAGTATCGCAAGAGCACTGACGGTGGATCCGGAGTTCATTGTTGCAGACGAGCCAATTTCCGCGCTGGACGTTTCGATCCAGGCCCAGGTATTGAACTTGATGATGGACGCGCGTGAGCAACGCGCATTGACATACCTCTTCATTACTCATGACCTATCCGTTGTGGAGCACTTCGGAACACGTGTCGCAGTCATGTACCTGGGCACCATCTGCGAAGTAGCCCCTACTCAGAAGCTTTTCAACAACCCACGTCATCCTTACACACAGGCACTACTAAGCGCTATTCCACGTCTTGATGAGAAACGTCCAAATTATATCAAACTCAAGGGTGAGGTTCCTACGCCGATCAATCTTCCGGATGGCTGTGTGTTTCACGGCCGCTGCCCTTATGCCAATCAGCGCTGCAGGCATGAGATTCCAAAACTTCAGGATTTCGGAGAGGCTGTCCATGTCGCCTGTCATGCAATCGAAGAGGAGCGCCTGAATGCTTAAATAACTGAAAGATTGTTTTAAACCTGGACGATACCAAAGCCTTACTGAGTTTCTTGATAGAGGAAGAGACGGTATGTTTTGAAGTGGGCAAACTGTTCGCCGCTGGTACCGCCTGAAAAGTATTTGCGGTGGGCTTGTGCAATTTTTTTGCGAAGAACAAAACTAAAAAACCGGGAAAAGCGGGGAAAGTTGCTGGTCATGTAATAGGCGACTGTGTTCCAAGTCGGCAGAATCACCTCCTGGATCAAGTCACGCATAATGTCCAATGATGGAGATGTCTCTTTCGTGATGTCTATGTCCGTGATTTGTCTAAAAGGCTGAGCTTCCATATATTTAAGAAATCTCTCAATTTTATGTCCGCCACTGACCGGACTTTTTCCGGGAACATCCTGTTTGAAAAAATCACAAATGAGCAAATATCCTTCATCATTCAGGAATTTCTGAGTCTGAGCCATTGCTTTCTCTAAAAGCAAATACTGAAAACTCTCACTGCACAAAATCAGATCATAGCGTTTTTTCGTTTTTACATCTTCATAACGACACTCGAAAATCTCTGCCCGATCTCCGAGGCGCTCTCTGACATGTTTTGTTAAATTTGGACTGGGAGAAACACAATCCACCGTATAGCCTGCTTCAAGCAATTTTTCTGAAAACTTTCCAGAACCGCAACCCACATCCAAAACCGAACTTACTCCTTCCGGAATATGTTTCAGCAGTAAGTTTGCATAGTTTTCCTGTGCTTCAAAAACATTAGCCGGTTCAACACTTAAACCTTCCGGCCAGTATCCGTAATGCAGATAGTCGGTTTTATAAAAATGCTTCGCAAATGCCAGCCCGATGTCAAGGCCAACTTCTTTTAATTCTACTTTTTGCATCTAAAAAGGAACAGGTTTAAAGGAGCAAAGGCCATGCTCTAAGAGTGAGAAGGAAAAAAGCTGAGGCTAAGGTACAGCGTATGAGGGTGAAGGTTTTGAGACAAAGAACCTGAAACTGTTTTAGTTTCGCCCTTCCATGTACTCAATCAGGTCGATCAAGCGTGCGGAGTAGCCCATTTCGTTATCATACCAAGAGACCAGCTTGAAAAATTTATCATTCAAACCAATACCCGCTCCAGCATCATATATTGATGAGTAAGTACTTCCAATGAAATCACTGGAAACGACATCCTCATCCGTGTAGCCCAGAAAACCTTTGAGAGCACCTTCGGAAGCAGCTTTCATGCTCGCACTGATTTCATCATAGCTGGTGGACTTGCTGAGTTTTACTGTCAAATCCACAACCGAAACGTTCGAAGTCGGTACACGAAAGGACATCCCCGTTAATTTTCCTGATATTTCCGGAATACAAAGTGCTACCGCTTTGGCTGCTCCGGTGGAAGCTGGAATGATGTTTTGCGAACCACCACGCCCGCCTCGCCAATCTTTTTTTGATGGACCGTCAACAGTTGGTTGAGTTGATGTCACAGAGTGAACAGTAGTCATCAAACCTTCTTCAATTCCGTATTTATCCAGAACAACTTTTACAATTGGTGCCAGACAGTTGGTCGTACATGAAGCATTAGATACAATATTATCCGCACTGGGATC